>CAYTFC010000033.1:0-29607 GCA_964436955.1 uncultured bacterium
TGAATTCAAATTCAATGACTTGTGCGGCAAGTTTTGGTAGCAATCAGGGTCTCTGAGGGAAATTGGGTATTGTTTGCAAAAAGGGATTTATGAAACAATCCGGACATGAAGGCATGTTTGTATAAATCCTTGTTTTGCCCGATATTGGGGGTTGTTTTAATTCTAACCTTTTACTTTGCTTTGAATGGGTTAGGTATATTCATAGCTACAGGCATGTTCTTTGTTGGCGCCGGATTAGTTGTTAGCTATGGCTACTGGCGCTATTTGATGTCCCAGCCAATCTATCTTGATGATTTTAAGCGCTATACAGAGCATTTATCAAAGCGAAGGCACGCCTCCCAGCGGTTAGCCTCTCTGTATTTCGTATTTTTAGCCCTCATTTTTATACTGCTAATGGTGACTGAGCGTTTGACTCAAACATCAATGGGCGAAAAAACTTGGTGGCAGGAGGGAGTGATTGGAACCAATGGGATTTGGGAAAACTCCTGCACACTACTGCTACTTATTACCATTATTTTATACTGGCGATATGCCTTTTGGATACGTGAGTCTCCATCTCGGTTGCCAAGTCTTGCGATAGTCCTCTTTACATTGATGATAGTGGTGATTCTCGGAGAGGAGACTGATTGGGGTCAGGTATGGTTTCACTTTGCTACTCCCGACTCCATTTACTCTCGCAGCGTAGAAGGCACCTTCGCGCTTCATGAGCTCACGATTTACGACATCGATTTCAATAGCCTTGCTAACATCGCCGTCCATGTCATTCTCTTCTGCTATGGCGTTCTCCTTCCCATTTTGGTATTTCTATTTGCCGATGTGAGCTATGCAGCAGATCAGTTACGCATACCGTTGCCCCATGTTGCATTTAGTTTCTGGGCCTTACTGACTCTGCTGCTAGAAGTGAATGCAATAGGTGTCTTCTTTATGGGAAAACCTTATGATGCTGTGCCTTGGAGTGTGAGTGAAATAAGAGAAACGATCCTCTACTGTCTTTTCTTTGGGGGAGTTCTCTACAGCACATTATTTTGGAAGGCCAAGATCAATTAGGATAGTCATGTGGTTCTCACTTATTCTTAAACCAAAAATTGATGTGGATATAGCGTGGACGCGATTGGAAGAAATCGGTTTATCCCCGCTTTTTAGCAGTGAAGGTGAAGACGTCTGTGAAATCGTTGTAGATGCCAAAGCAGTCCCTGATCTCGATTTCATAGAAGACATCAGACCCTATGAAGGTTCACAAGACACAGATTGGTATGCGCAATGGGAGGCCCATGGACACCATTTTCGCGATGGATTTGTGCATTTGTATTTAGGCGAAAAGGAAATTAAGATGGCCCCTGGGCCAGGCTTTGGTGATCTTTCACATCCTACTACGTTGCTTACATTGGATTTGTTGGAAGATTATGTCGGTGATCGCTATGTGCTTGATATTGGCAGTGGTAGCGGAGTCTTGTCGTTAGCAGCGGCAGTGTTAGGGGCAAAGTACGTTTTTGGTGTGGATATTGATACCGCTGCCGTGGCCCATGCTCAGTCAAATGCGCTTTTGAATCACCTCGATGACCAAATTACATTTTCACTTCCAGAGGACTTTTTAGAGCCTTTAGAGGCTAATCAATGGGTTATTGTGATCAACATGATCTGGAGTGAACAACAGCTAGCCTGGCCGCAGTGGTTGCAGAAGGCCAATCATGCAGAAGCCATCATCATTTCAGGGGTTCTTGTGAGCGAACGTGAGAGTTACCTCACGTTCGTGAGAAAATGGGAATGGGAAGTTATAGGTGAATGTCAACAAGGGGAATGGCTCGCCTTCGTCATGAAAAAGATGCGCTGACACTGTTTCTTGTCCGCAGCTTTGCTTCTATTATACGTTGTAGCGCCGCTTCGGCGAAGCGGCATTAACAAAGATTTTATTTTATTGTCTAATTGGAGTCTTTACAGGGGCAGCATTTGCCTTGGACTGCTTGGCAAGCTTGTTGATTGTCGGCATTTTTGTAGTCGGTAATATAGAATCCACTACCTTGAAACTGCAGGCCAATTCCGCCACCAGGTCCACGAACGAGGGCATCTACGCCACATTCAGGACAAACTTTTAACGGTTCTTCGGTAATCTTCTGCATCACGTCTAAGACATTGTTGCAGCTTTTGCAATGATAAGCATATGTTGGCATTTTTTTGTCTCCAGCCTGCGGAAGGAAACCTTCCGCAGGCTATTTAGGGCTTACATCATATCGTCCATGCCGCCCATACCCATACCACCCATGCCCATGCCGCCCATTCCTCCCATACCACCCATGCCGCCCATTCCAGGCATTGCGGGTTGTTTGGATTTTGGCTTAGGCTTTTCGGTAATCATACAAGCGGTTGTGAGTAACAATCCAGCAATCGAAGCTGCATTGATGAGTGCTGTCTTAGTGACGAGCACTGGATCAACAACACCAGCCATTAAGAGGTCTGTGAACTCGTCATTCATGCCGTTGTAGCCCATTGCGCCGGTTGCTTCAAAGATCTTCTCAGCAATGAGGTTGCCTTGCTTACCACAGTTGTTAGCAATGGCAGCAGCAGGCTCAAAACAAACTGCTTCGATGATGTTTTGACCGATCTTTTCGTCGCCTTCGAGCTTGAGTGTCTTTTTAAGGCCTTTAAGGGCTCTTAAAAGGGCCACACCGCCGCCAGGAACAATGCCTTCCGCAACAGCTGCGCGTGTTGCATGCAAAGCATCTTCTACGCGAGCTTTTTTCTCTTTCATCTCGGTTTCTGTAGCAGCACCAACGTTAACCACAGCAACTCCGCCCACGAGTTTAGCGAGACGCTCTTCAAGCTTCTCTCTTTCGTAAGCCGATGTCGTCTCTGCAATTTGTGTTTTAATTGCAGCGACGCGCTGTTTTACCGCTTTTGGATCACCGGCACCATCGATAATGGTAGTGGCTTCTTTGGTGACCTTGACGGTTTTGGCTCTACCGAGGACGTCAAGACCGGCATCTTCTAGCTTCATGCCTAGATCTTCTGTGACCACTGTGCCGCCAGTTAGGACAGCAATATCTTCCAACATTGCTTTACGACGATCGCCAAAGCCTGGGGCTTTTACAGCACAAACCGGTAATCCGCCTTTCAGCTTGTTCACAACGAGCGTTGCTAATGCATCGCCATCGATATCTTCGGCGATGATTAGAAGCGCACGAGCGCCTTTTTCCATGGTTTTTTCCAGGATTGGAATGAGTTCCTTAGTGGTGGATAGCTTCTTATCCACGATCAGGATGAACACATTTTCCATCTCTACGGACATGTGCTCTGGGTTGGTGACGAAGTATGGGGAGACGTAGCTCTTGTCGAACTGCATGCCTTCCACAACTTCCAGTGTTGTTTCAATGCCCTTAGCTTCCGCCACAGACACAATACCGTCCTTACCAACTTTCTCCATAGCTTCAGCGATGATTGCGCCGATCTCTGGGTCGTTGTTAGCGGAGATGGTAGCGATCTGCCTCACATCTTGTGATGTGTTAACAGGCGAAGCGAGCTTGTTGAGCTCTTCCACCAACACTGCAACGGCTTTATCGATACCGCGCTTGACGGCCATTGGGTTTGCACCAGCCGCAATGTTCTTTGCGCCTTGGTTGAAAATAGCTTCTGCTAACACAATTGCCGTTGTGGTGCCATCACCAGCAACATCAGAGGTCTTGGAAGCTACTTCTTTAACTAACTGAGCGCCCATGTTTTCGAATTTGTCTTTAAGTGCGACCTCTTTGGCAACTGTCACACCATCTTTAGTGGACAATGGTGAACCAAAGCCCTTATTGATAACGACGTTGCGTCCTTTAGGACCCAAAGTAACTTTTACGGCTTTCGCCAGGATCTTCACTCCGCGCGCAATGGCTTTCAGGGCGGATTCATGAAATTGTAGCTGCTTTGCCATGACTCTCTGCTCCTAGTGTTAATTGAGGACGCCGAGGACGTCATCCTCTGCGATTACCAAATACTCAGAATCTTCGTCACCTGGGTGTTTAATTTCGGTTCCTGAATAGGAAGAAAACAGGACGCGATCACCCACATTCAATGTAACCGGATCAAGACGGCCTTCGTCGTCTGTCTTGCCTTTGCCGACAGCAATAACTTCGCCTTCACGTGGCTTTTCCTGAGCAGTATCAGGGAGGTAGATACCTTTTTTAGTGGTAACGGCTTTTGCTCTCTTAATTAGAACGCGCTTGCCCAATGGATGTACTTTCACCATGCTCGCTTCTCCTGTTATGACATCAAATTGTACGTTAGAAGGTTGAATTTTAAGCGGAAGTACCATTTGTGTCAACGGGGAACGTTGAGTTTTTTAGCAACTGCTCGCATTAAGTGCTAGAAATGCGGATAGATAACCATCCGGTTTGGAAAGGATCATTCTCTTGCATCGATCCTCCCTAATATTTTATGCTGTACCACGCGCGGCTTGAAATGGTGATTTGGTCCCGTGGGAAAGTTCCCGCGGTTGGGTCATCGTAAGTCGGTTAATATTAGAAATATGAACCGATTTACGATGACCCAACCCCGGGGCTTTCGCACGGTTCAAATTCACAATTTCAAGCCGCGCGTGGTATAGCTTCTATTCTTTGGAGGATTTTATGACACCTGTTCTCATCACATCACAATTTTTTAAGCGGATTGAGTTACACCAATGGTATGAAGTGGAGCGACTGTTGGCTGATGACTTCCTCTGTTATGGTCCCCTTCCCGATCCAATTGATAAGGCCACCTGGCTGGATCTGATCGAGAGTTTGTGCATCGCCTTTCCCGATTGGAGTTTTGACATTAAAGACTTAAATGCCCTGGCCCATGACCAGGTCGAAGCCACCTTGCACATCAAAGGCACTCATAAGGGAGTTTTGGACCTTTCCGTTTTTGACTTAAAGCCTATTCCTGCTAGTGGGTTGAAACTTACCATTCCTGATGAGAAGGCGACCTTGGCCTTTGACAATACTATGATCATCTCTCTGCATGCTGGAGAAAAGATTCACAATGGATTGCTGGAGATGCTAACGGATTTGGAGATGGATTAACGATTCCGCGACATTCCCCAAAGCCGATGCGAGTAAGCCCTTCTTTTTCAGCATAAGCTTTTAAAATAACTTCGTCGCCATCCTGCAAAAATTTGCGTTCTGATCCATCCGCTAACATCACTGTTGGACCATCGGGCAAGGTAAATTCCAGGAGGCACCCTCGCGAATCGCGTGTGTTACCCGAAATGGTGCCACTGCCAATGAGATCTCCAGGCCGCATATTGCATCCAGTGGACGTGTGCTGCGTGAGCATTTGGGCAAATGTCCAATACAGGGTTGAAAAATTTCCGCGACTAATCAATGACGGTTGTATGCCTTGTTCACGCATCTGTTTAGAAGTTAGATAAACCTCTACGGTAATATCAAAAGTAAAGTCCTTTTGCGGCGTCAGGTAGGGCAGCGTTGGACCACTGACTGGCCGTGCCATGCGATAGGGCTCTAGCGCATCGAATGTCACTATCCAGGGACTAATGGACGTCATAAAGTTTTTAGCATTGAAGGGGCCTAAAGGCACGTATTCCCATTTTTGAATATCTCTCGCGGACCAATCGTTCAACATTACTAATCCAAACAGATGTTTTGGCGCATTTTCAATTGAAATGGGCGTTCCTAAGTCGTTGCCAGGACCAACAAAAGCAGCAAGTTCCATCTCATAATCGAGTCTTTGGCAAGACGCATAGCATGGACCATTCTCATTAACTTGTCCGCTTGGACGCGTCACATCCGTGCCGCTTAAAACTACTGAACTTGCGCGGCCATGATATCCCAAGGGTAGATGCTTGAAATTTGGAGGAAGCGGTGCATCGGGCCGAAATAGTTTTCCTACATTTGTCGCATGATCCAGCGAAGTATAGAAATCGGAGTAGTCGCCGATATCAGCGGGGAGATGCATTTGTACCTCACTCATAGGAATCAGTAAATCGGAGCTCGGATGCGCAAGTAGATATTCTTGAATAGCCTTTCGTGCCATGCTCCAAGACGGTTGACCGAGTGACATGAACTTATTGAGACTACGTTGCTGAAGAGTCTTCGAGATATTCTCAGGTAGAATAAGGTTTTTGATACATTGACGCACATCCAAAACATAGTCGCCTATGGCTACGCCGATGCGTGAGTCACTATCGCCAGTACTAAACACACCGTAAGGCAAGTTGTGAATGGGAAAATCCGTATTTTCTGCTGCATTCGTCCAGTTGTAAATCGGTGTAGCGTTTAAGAAAGATCCCATTAAGAGGAACATTAGGACAAAGATAGTTAGAACTTGCATAGGACTCCGTTGTCGGATGATGAAGTTAGCGTGCCCCAGAAGCTTACGAAATCTTAGAAGAATTGGTCAAACAAAAAATTTAATGCAGCGTGTTTTCATCGAAGCTTGGAAGAGACAAAAGGGACAAAAAGGAGGCAATTGCAAAGGGACAGAAAAACTGTGCATTTTTCGTCCCTTGTCCCTTTTGTCCTTTCCAGGTCTTTGTGTTTCAAAAATTAAAAAATTAGACTTTTATTGTATTGAGAGGAGTTGAGTTGGTTCTTGATTAGAATGTTAAGGATTTTCTATTGTATTCACGAATTTTAGAGAGAATTAAAAAGGAGAAAGAGTTTTGAATTTTTCTACAAATGTAAAGTTTATTGGTCAAGGTGCTGTTATTGGATATGTATTGGGTAACATTCCTGGTGCACTATGCGGCGGTTATGTGGGCATGATGTCGATGCGTTACGTTAGATGGATGACACATTTTTACGCCGACGATCCAGCTGTAGAGACGGACAAAACTGCTTGGGTAGTTGCAATCCTCGCCATCAATTCTCTGTATATAGCGATGGTGTCGATGAATCAGTTTGGCTGGTATGCAAGAGACTGTGGTAACCCAAATTTAGCGGGAAATATAGTTTGCAACGGACTCAACAATCAATTTTATGGGTGGTCAGGTCTTTTTGGCGTGGTCCAAAGCGTAATGCTGTTGACCCCCTTAGCGATATATGGAGTCATAAGAGCTATAGATGCAGGCATAGCGTGTAAGAATGAAGTTCGACCAATAATAGTTCATCCTAACCCTCGCCCACTAATTGCTGAACCTGATCCTGAGATGTTAATTAGGAATGGCACTCTTGCTACTACCATTGGCACACTTGGGTTTGCGGTACTGACTGTAGCCGCTCCAGCGTCTTTGCCATTGTTCGTTACCTTCGCCTGGATTAACGGTAGTATCGGTTTGGCTGGGGGATATCTCATATTTGAGGGATTGAGACAACGTTAGCCTAATTTATGTTCTCAAAGGATTGTTATTATGAGTCTTTCGTGAGTCTACTGTGCAACTGTTATTCCATGGAACGCTGACCTTAGACTTAGTTGCGATATAGAGGAACTTTCTTCACATTGCAACGATGTGATACAGCGTGGTTGTCAAGGGATAGTGCTTTTCGGCACGATGGGCGAGGGCGTATCTTCTTCGGTGAAGGAACGACAGAGCATTTTACAGGGACTTATTTCTCAAGGGATAGATCCTGCAAAATTTATAGTGGTGATTATGGCGTGTTCGGTTCAAGACGCGCTTGCGCTTGCTCATTCTGCTGATGATAGCGACTGTTGCGCTATTCTGGTGGCACCACCATTCTATTATCGCGGGGCTACTGAAGAAGGTATTCTTGCGCATTTTCGCCAAATCATCAAAGAATGTACGTCGAAAGTTCTTCTTTATCACATTCCACAATTCACTGGCGTTCCGATCACGCTTGAAATGATTGATGCTCTTCACAGTGAATTTCCTGACCGAATCATAGGCTTTAAGGAAAGCGAAGGCAATTGGGATTTGGCCAAAGCCGTTGTTGAGAGACTTCCGAAGTTAGTAGTCATGGTTGGGCATGAGAATCAAATCAAAGAGGCAGTTGCTGCAGGAGCAGCAGGAAGTAGGATGAAACTTTTACAGCGTCTACTTATGTGCATTTTTTCGTCTTTGGCAAAAAAACATTTGATTTTGATGAAGAAAAACCTATGGTGGGATCTTCATAACAAAAATCCAAGGATTTGGTAGCGATGCCCAAAGAGAAACGGCCTATACGATTACTGCTAATCGGTGCCTCTATCGTCCTGCTTATTTTCTTAGCAATGCAGCCCTTTCTGATATTTCATTTTCGTGACTACATTGACATATTGTTCCCTAAAGGCATTGTCGCTTTAGAGGAACGGAACCAGCTGTTGTCGATTCAGGCATTGATGTTGCTCATTGTGGTGCCTGTTTATATACTGACCTTCGTCTTCTGTTGGCGGTATCGTGCCGGCAACAAAAAGGCAACCTACGATCCCGATTTGATCGATAGCCATTTGCTGGAATATGTGTGGTGGGGACTTCCCCTTGTGATGACGCTGATAGTAAGCTGGATGACGTGGCATAAAACGCACGAACTAGATCCTTATAAGCCTCTAGTTTCTGATAGACCTGCCAAGACGATTCAAGTGGTGGCTCTGCAGTGGAAATGGTTATTTATCTATCCTGAAGAGGGAATTGCCACTGTTAACTTTGTACAATTTCCCCGCAGTACGCCGATTCATTTCGAAATCACTGCTGATGCACCGATGAATAGCTTCTGGATTCCTCAGCTGGGAGGCCAGATTTACGCGATGCCGAACATGAAAACCGAGCTCTATTTGATGGCAAATCAAGCAGGAGAGTTTCGTGGAGCCTCCGCCAATTTAAGCGGCGAGGGATTTGCAGGCATGCATTTTATGGCTAAAGCTACTTCGGATGACGAGTATGCCACATGGGTGGCTGAAACGGTAAAGTCGTCGGAATCTTTAGACTTTGCTTCCTACACCGAATTAGCAAAGCCCAGCAGTAACAATCCCGTCGCTGTCTATCAGTTAAAGGATGATAAGTTATTTGATCAGGTCATGATGAAGTACATGCACCCTATACCAAAAGAGTAAAAGCTATGTTCGGTAGACTGTCCTTAGATGCCTTTCACCATGAAGCGAGCCAGAACGGTGCGGTCTATAGCATGTATTTTACGGCTATCGCATTGATCGCTGTGCTTAGCTACTACAAGAAGTGGACATATCTTTGGAATGAATGGATTACGTCAGTTGACCCGAAGCGCATCGGCGTCATGTATATTATCGTTGTGGTGATTATGTTCATGAAGGGTTTTGCGGACGCGTTAATGATGCGCTTGCAGCAGGCTCTTTCGGTGGGAGATTCACACGGCTTTATTTCTCCTGGACACTTTCAAGAGGTGTTCTCGGCGCACGGCACAACAATGATATTCTTCGTGGGCATGGGAGCGATCTTTGGTTTAATGAACCTGATTATACCGCTTCAAATTGGGGCCAGAGACGTTGCTTTCCCATTTTTGAATGCACTGGGATTTTGGCTGTTCGCTGCCGGAGCCATGTTGACGCTGATATCATTGGGAATTGGAAGTTTTTCCGCTACTGGTTGGCTGGCCTATCCTCCACTTTCTGGAAAGGAATATAGTCCGGGTGAAGGGGTGGACTATTGGATATGGCTTATACAGATATCTGGAGTGGGTAGTACTCTTTCTGGGATTAATTTTTTGGTGACAATATTGAAAATGCGTTGCCCGGGGATGACTCTCTGGAAAACACCTATCTTTGTATGGAGCTGTTTGTGTGCGGTGGTGTTGGTGATTTTTGCCTTTCCCATTCTTACCGCTACCTTAGCACTGCTTACCTTGGATCGCTATCTCGATATGCATTTTTTTACGGCTGGTTATGGCGGCAATCCGATGATGTATGTGAACCTCATTTGGGCTTGGGGACATCCGGAAGTCTATATTTTGATATTGCCGATTTTTGGCGTATATTCTGAGGTGGTGCCAACGTTTTCTGAGAAACGCTTATTTGGCTATGTTTCTATGGTGTGGGCACTTGTAGTGATCACCTTTCTGTCATTCATTGTTTGGTTACATCATTTCTTTACAATGGGTGCAAGTCCTAACGTGAATGCTATTTTTGGGATCTCTACGATGTTGATTGCAGTCCCTACTGGAGTTAAA
The DNA here is from genome assembly GCA_964436955.1 of uncultured bacterium. Taxonomy (GTDB): domain Bacteria; phylum Chlamydiota; class Chlamydiia; order Chlamydiales; family JAJFMA01; genus CAMFKD01. The sequence goes on from CAYTFC010000033.1 coordinate 10,050, forward strand.
ATCTTCAACTGGCTTTTCACAAAATTTCGCGGACGCATCCACTTCGACTCGCCCATGCTGTGGTTCTTTGCCTTTGTGCTTAACTTTACCATAGGCGGCATGACGGGTGTCCTTCTTTCCTCGCCTCCGGTTGATTATGAAGTCCATAATAGCTTGTTCTTGATCGCACACTTTCACGGAATGGTAATCGGTGGCGTTTTATTTGGATTCTTTGCGGGCTTTACCTATTGGTTTCCAAAAGTCACCGGCTTTAAGCTTAGCGAAAAGTTAAATAAAGCCGCTTTTTGGTGCTGGTTTGTGGGCTTTTTAACCGCCTTTATGCCCCTTTATATGCTGGGCTTTATGGGAGCTACAAGACGTTTGGATCACTACGACGCCTCAACCGGATGGCAGCCATTGTTTATTACGGTGGGAATTGGCGCTTTAATCATTATGTGTGGGGCGATCATCCAAGTCTACGGGCTCATCTCGAGCATTATCAATCGAAACAAGAATCGCGATTTGACGGGTGATCCTTGGAATGGTAGAACTCTGGAGTGGTCTATCCCTTCTCCACCACCCATCTACAACTTCGCTGTTATCCCAACTGTTGACCACGTAGATCCCTTGTGGGCTATTAAGCGTGGTGAAGCGCCCGAGCCTAGGAAAGACTATGAAGATATTCATTTGCCTCGAAATACCCCTGCGGGTTTTTCAATAGGGGTATTGAGTATGTTTTTGGGATTTGCAATGACGTGGTATATCTGGTGGCTGGCCGCCACAAGTCTTGTAGGAATTGTGATTTGCCTGTTAGCACGCTTTGCTACACCTGATGAACACGATGTGATTAAAGCCGAAAAAGTTCGCGAAATGGAAGAAGAATACGCAAGGAGGCGCGCCAGTGCACGTACCTAGTCAACTCACTGTTTACAGTATTCGCGATCCCAAAGCTGATACAATGACACCAGATCCGCATCAGGATAGTTATTCCACGACTCTGCTAGGGTTTTGGATGTACCTGATGACTGACTGTATCTTGTTTACCACCCTTTTCACAACATATGCGGTGCTGCATTACAGCACTTTTGGGGGACCAACTTCGCGCGATTTGTTCAGTCTCTCCAATGCATTTATTGAAACAATTTTGTTACTGTTTAGTAGTGTAGCATGTGGTTTTGGATTGCTTTCTGCAGTGCGTGACCGTAGAACTCATGTTCTAGGGTGGTTTGCGGTAACATTTACATTGGGCGCGAGCTTTATTTTTTTGGAGCTTCGTGAATTTACTGAAATGGTAGAAGCGGGGCATAGTTGGACAACCAGTGCCTTTTTATCGTCGTTCTTTACCTTAGTCGGTACACATGGCTTGCACGTATCTATAGGGCTGTTTTGGATGCTTGTAGTCATGTTTGAGATCTTCTATCACGGCATCAACATGATGACATTTCGTCGTTTAGTGATGTTCAGCATGTTCTGGCACTTTTTGGACCTCATTTGGATCTTCATCTTCACCTTTGTCTACTTAATGGGGGTCATTTAGCATGAGTCACCAACTTAGTCTGAAAGAAGCCCAAAAACAATGGCATGGTAGCTTGAGCGCTTATCTGACTGGTTTTGTCGGATCGATTGTTCTCACCATTATTTCATTTTCCGTGGTCGTGTCCGAAGTTTTTGCCGCCAATAACACGATGTACGTTATTGTGGCACTAGCCTTGGCTCAGGCAGTCGTTCAATTACTATTCTTTATGCACCTTGGCCAAGAAGACAAACCCAAGTGGGAGTCCCTAGTTTTCTACTTTATGCTACTTGTGTTGCTGATTATCTCGGTGGGTTCGTTGTGGATCATTTCCGATTTAAATGAGCGCGTGATGTCCAACATGAAAATGGAAATGCCGCATGATTGATTACTATTTACTGACAAAACCAAAAATCTTGATGGGTAATCTGCTTACGTTTGCAGCGGGCTTTTTATTAGCATCGCGTGGTGCGTTTGATTTGCAGCTTTTTTTAGCGACGCTGATAGGGCTGGGGCTGATCATGGCCTCTGCCTGCGTATTCAATAACTATATCGATCGACAGATTGATCAGAAAATGCAACGCACCAAGCAGCGAGCGCTAGTTATTGGGGTAATCTCTGGGCCGCACGCCATCCTTTTCGCTTCTATTTTGGGCATTTGTGGTACGTTGACTCTGCTTGCATTCACGAATGTACTCACTGTTTGCGTGGCTGCAGTGGGATTCTTTGTCTATGTCGTGCTTTATAGTCTGTGGAAGCGCCGCACTACTCATGCAACACTAATTGGCAGCATCTCGGGCGCAATTCCTCCAGTTGTGGGGTATTGTGCAGTGAGTAATCAGTTTGATATGGGAGCCGCCATACTCTTTTTCATGCTAGTGCTCTGGCAGATGCCGCACTTCTTTGCGATCGCAATTCTGCATTATGACGATTATGCAGCTGCGGAAATCCCTCTATTGCCCATCCAAAAAGGGCTGCTGCGCACCAAAATTCATATGATTCTCTACATCGTGGGTTTTATTGCGACTGCGATGCTGCTCACATTTTACAATTACACTGGATTTCTCTATCTGGGGGTTTCCACAACCGTGGGGATTTTATGGCTGATGCTCGGCATACAGGGATTTTCAAGCAGTAATGAGACGCTTTGGGGAAAGCAGATGTTTCGCTTATCCCTCGTTTTAATCACCGCGATTTGTTTCATTATCCCATTTGATATTCGTTAACGTGCATTGCGTGATTCATATCGCGGCAGCGATAAAAGTGGGAAGCCCCGCATGAAGCGAAGGCCAAAAGGCCGAGCGGAATGTGGGGGAAACGATGAAATAGGATTTTGAGCTGCGGAAGCAGCAAAAGGATACTGCCTCCTGTCGTCGCTCCCGCGACTCAGATGTTTTTTGTGCAATGGTCCCCACATTCCGCTCGCCTTACGGCCTTCGCTTCATGCGGGGCTTCCCACTTTTATCGCTGCCGCGATTAGGGATGGACATCGATAGCTATTTTTACGGCGATTTATGTTCTTGTGCTTAGTTTCTTTTCAGAACTAAATTTGATATTAATGATTTTTTATATTAAAATTATTATAATAATCTAATATAAGAGAGGTATTATGGCGGACTGGATTCCTATATCACCTAGGCAAAGTATTCAACCTCAGCAATCTATAGAAAATAATAATCCCCCAGAGCCAACACAGCGCGAGCAAATGCAGGTTAAAGTATCCGCCCATAGGCACGAGTTGTCCCACGCTCCCCAGTCTGCCCCTCCCAGTCCCAGGGGTAGAGCGTCTATAGTGATTGCCCCGCAAGGTGGTGAGGATGTTTCTACCAAAAAAGGAAAGCTTAGCAGACTGGCTGGCGCAGTCAAAGGACTCTTGGGAAAGATAGGCCTTGGTCGCAGTCCTAAGAAGGAAGTTACTGCAGAACCGTTGCCAATGACGGGCAGTTCCGATAAGTTTCTACCCTTGGGAGCTCCTAATCCACATAGCGAAAATAATGCTAAAATAAATAAAAAAATAACCGAATTAGAAGGGAAAATACACGCAACACTGGATAAATGTGTTAGCAAAGGAAAAATGAGCAAAAATGAAAAGAAAGAATTGCTTAAGGATTTGTCCGCGATTCATGGTTTACAATCTCAAAAAGCGATGCCCGGAGTTTCCTATTCTAAGACTAAGGAAGAAACGGCCTTGCTAGGTCCTATACAAACCAAACTAGAAAAAATAGGTGGCAGTCTAAATGAACTGTTTGGGGAAGAATCCGTTGAAAGCAACTCAATCTTAAAATACTTGTCGAAAGGTAAAGAAACTTTAGAAAATCATGTTAAACTTTTTGAAGGCCAGGAGAAAGACAATGTTTTTAAGGAATCCTCTGCGGAGCAGATAGCTCAACATTTGAAGACTACTGGAGATTCCACAGAACCAATGAACACAATGGTATATAAGAGAGACGTATCCTTTGATGGACTTCCCGATAAGGAGTTATTCGGCGAGGGGCTACTTCCAAATGCCAATACACAAGAGGGTAAACATCGCTTGCCACTTGATAGTATTAGGAGTGGCTCAATAAAATTTGGTAGTGCTGACAATAAAGTAGTTCTTAATGCAGGTTCAGCGAGTGTTCAGAATATTGGTAAGTCGGCGCGAAATGAAGATCGTGCCGATTTTGGAACTATTATTGTTGGAAATGTTGCAATTCCTTATGGAGCGGTTTTTGATGGACATGGTGGCAATCAAGTTGCAGACTATCTGGCAAGCCACTTCAAGGAAGCTTTAGGAGCTGCTCTAGCTAGCTATCCTCAGCCCTTAAGTGACGAATCTATCTTTAACGGGTTACAAAAAGCGTGTATCGAAACAAACAAGACTTTACGAGAGGAATATGCCCCCACAGCCGGATCATGCGCCACCATTTCAATCGTTGTAAATGACGCGTTGTGGGTCGCTAATGTAGGGGATTCAAGAGCAATCGTTGTTGGTGATAAGATATCATGTCTTACACAAGATGCTGAACTCAACCGTGCTGGTTTTAAAGAGTACGCTGACGAGCTTCATGCTATACCCACCCCAGATGGGAGATTGGCCCCTGCCGGTGGTGGACAAGGGCGCATAGAAACTCCACGCGCCTTCGGTGATTGTAATACCCCTGGGATTAGTGCGCATCCAATGATTTCAAAAGTACCGCTTTCCGAATGCGGAGATCCCGCTCATTTGGTAATTGTTTGCGATGGTGGGGTGGCTTCAGCAAGTAACCAGGAAGTGGGAAACGCGGCTAAAGCGTTACTTGAACAGGGTATACTACCCTCGAAAGTCGCTGAGAACTTAGCCATTAAATCGTCAAACGCCGATGTACATTACAATGCAGAAATTGTTGCTAAGCACACTAAAAGTGAAGAGACGTTAGCCAAGGCAAAGGCGAGGTTAGAGGAGTCTAAAGGTCACTTGAAGCAGGCAGATGCTAAGGTGCAAGAAGCACAGGTGAACCTGGATGAAGCCACCAAGCTATATAACCTAGCCCTCGAAAAAAAGATCAATAAGCTTGGTCAAACGGAGTACTTACAGAAAGCTAAAGAAACGGCACAAAGTGAACTTGATAGTGCTATAGCTATGCAGAAAGCACTGGAATCTCCTGCAGGCAAGAAGGCGCTAGCGGATGAAATTGCTCAACGAGAGAAAGATGTGAAAGACGCGACTGCAGTGTTTGCCGACCTTGAGAAAGCGAAGAGAAAAAAAGCTGGCGATGATATTACGTATGTCGTCATAGCACTGCCTACTGGAAAGAAAGGGGCTTAAGGCTTGGCGACGTCTTCAATGGGGTGGCGCGGTCTGTCACCAGACCGCGTAATCTAAAAGTTATTCACCATAACTACAGCGTCGCTAGGTTTATCTCCAGACTGGGAAAAGTTAGCCCATGCCGCTTCGGCGAAGCGGCGCTACAACGTGTAACAGATAATAGGATGAGGGAACAATATCCACTTAATCCTTCTTATTATTGATGATATTAACCTTATAAGTTACCATCCCGCCTTTGGACAAAACTAGGGAAAGGCGGTTTGGATGGTTAGAAAGATCGTCCGATGGGTTAATTACTTCCTTATCGTTTGCTTAGCATGTTTGACTTTGCTGGCACTGATGAAGTTGTTTCATCAAGGGGGAACCGTGTCTGAAGAGGCTTTGGAAGAAGCGTCTACTTCCTTCAATGTCTTGCCCAAAAATCTCTTTCAGCTAAGCCAGGAAGCTTATAATGACATTGGCTCTCCTGTTCTGAGCGTGGTGCTAGTGGCTCCTAAGGTTGAGCTGCCAGATTTACGTCCTTTTCTAGTATATTATGGAGTGAACGACCGCCCAGATATGGCCAAGACGGCTACCACTCTGCATTTTGGGGTACGTGGATCGGATGCCATGGCCTCCATTGCTCCTGGAGAGCGTCTTTATTTGAAGTATGACAATTCCAAAAAGCCTGGCATTTACGTTTTTAGTCCAGATAATGCTGCTACAAGCCTTTGGATTGAAGCGCAAAAGGATGCTAACAAGGCCAACATCAAAGTGGGAATGGAGGATGAGGCTGGCAATGCCATTACAGAGCCAGCCATGCGCGCAACGTTCATTCTCACAGCTAGCCCTTTTATGCGTGCCGGTGGTATTGGCTGGGAGATTGGCAAATGGAAAGTTGATGGAACCTTGCTCGCACGTCAGCGTGCGCGCTGGCTGGGTCAGGATGTTTTCCTCACTCGTCATGGCGGAGAAGAATTCTCTGAGTTTAAAGATAAGGATCGCATTGAGTTTGGTGAGGGTAACGATCGCTACTCCATTTATGTCAAAATTGGAGATTGTTTGATTTGGGACGGTCAGAAATGGCAAAATGTTCGGCTTGGCGAAAGCTCACACAGTTTTCCATTGATGTGTGTGACCAAGATTGATGATCGGGTTATGACGCTGGATTTATGGGATGTTGGTGGACAAGGGCATGTGGTACTCAACTTGATAAAGTCCAAAGAAGCTTGGACTCCCAAAACACTAGAAGCAGATTTTAAGTTCATCTCCACCCGCACATTGTCGCAATATGTGTTTGAGATAAAGAAAGAAAGAACCACACTGCATCCATTTGATTGGCTGTTGTTAGTGGATAAGAATTGGGTTCCTCTATCCACGGAAGAGGAAATTGACAACTATGTCGATCGCAATTCGCAAGGGCCCTTGTACGTATTCTTAGGGCCTGCTCAAAAAGACGACGGCAAGCAGGTGTTAAGAGCTTTGATTTATAGTCCTGGACGGACTGAAATTGATGAAGTGGAATATCCGCTTGATCAACCAGTTTTGGGCGGTTTTCCGGCAGAGGCACCACCCGCGGAGCCTAAAGAAAGGGTTGAAGAACAGAAGCAAGAAGAAGTGCCGCCGATTCCTTTCCAAGATGAATCCAAGGAAAATACAAATGGGCAAGATGCTACTGAAAATTCTTCTAATACAGAGGAAGAACGGTATGAAAGACCGGACGATTCCGAAATTCCGGAACTGGAAGGCATTCCTGCTCGCGGCGCTGAGCCAGAGATTGTGTTGCGTGATCGGGACCCTCAAAGAAGTTTTAGTGAACAGGAACGGCAGCCCATTTCTGGTTCTGGAGCATTAATAGACGAACAGCTGCAACGAAGTGATTCTCCTATGGTGGATATGAACTCAGCTTCTGGCGAGGTTGTCGAGGTCATTATTAGACCTAAAATTAAAAAAAGACCTGGACAATTGCGTGATGACATAAGATTCTTGCTGCAAGATAATGGACAATAGCCTAAGCATGATAATTTCATGGCTGAAAATGGAAATCTCATGACTCATAAAAACATCACACAGACAACACCATTTTATAAAAGAGCCTTGTTAGTAACTATTGGCAGCGTTTTTTCCTGTATTTTTATAGTGTCATCGCTTTCTGCTCAAACAATAGCCGAGAAAAAGGCTGGGGTTACTAGCGGTGGTACAGAGTTTGACGCGGCCACTCTGCAACTTCTTCAGTCGGTCAATACTGATCTTGTGCAAAAAGAAAGGGAACTGCGTGATCTCTATCACAATGTGCAAGTACTCTATATCAGGAACGCCCCGCCTGATGACTTTAGACAATTGCTCATTAAAATCAATAGCACGCGAGATGAACTCGCCGAGATCGCTGATAAGTGGCGCGGTACAATTGACCAAAGCAACCGCACTGAAGGATATGCCTTATGGAATCAGCCTAAAACGACCATCGGGCAGCTCGTCATTGACTTTGGTTCCCAAGAATATGTTTATGTCATTCCTCCAGAAATCGCCAAAATCGAAGTGAGCATTGCCTCAACGATTCCTGTGCCAAGAGCACTTTGGGGCGAAATGCTAGAGATGATTCTTTCACAAAATGGTGTGGGAATCAGACAGCTTAATCCTTATGTACGTCTTCTCTATCAACTGGAAAAGAATCAGTCTGGCTTATCTTTGATCACAAATAAGCGAGAGGATTTAGAATACCTGCCCTCTAACGCTCGTGTCGGATATCTAGTCTCACCCGACCCCTCAGAAGTACGGCGTGTAGGGTTCTTTTTAGAAAGATTCATGAATCCCAAGACCACTACTCTGCAAATGGTCGGAAGGGATATGCTCATCGTTAGTACTGTGAGCGAAGTCAAGGAGCTCTTAAAGCTCTATGATTTTGTGAGTGCTACCCGAGGTGAGACAGAATATCGCCTTGTTCCCTTAGTGCGCGTGGATACGGAAGAAATGGCCAAAGTTCTGCAATCCATGTTTGAGCAATTCACGCAGGAAGAGCAGGTATTCACGACGTCTGATGCCAAAATGAAGGCCCCACCCCCACCTAGAAAGGGTGAAGGCCATGGCTTAAAGGTCATACCACTTAAGGACGTTGCCCATGCACTCTTCTTAGTGGGTACACGAGATGAGATCGAGCGGGCTATGGCGATCATTAAAGAAGTGGAAGATGCTGTAGGTACAGCCAGAGATAAAGTCGTCTATACGTATCGTGTTAAGCACTCTGAGCCCGAGGCTATTGCAAAGCTCGCGTTCATGATTTACAACCTGCTTTTGGAAGAAGGGATAGGCAATCAGGTCATTATACCATTGGAACCAGGACAACAGCAGGGGCAAGTATCTGTACAAAAGTCTGCTGAGATTCAAAATGCTAATCCAACGATTAACGTGATCACTCCGGAGATTGCGCGTCCCGGTATGTATCATAATCCTTTCCCAACTGTTGTGGATGATACTCCCGGCTTCTTTATGGCTGGACAAGTTAGCATTAACCCTACGCCCATTCGCTATCAGCCAACTGCGCCGGAAGAAATCAATAAGGGAAGAGATAACTTTCTAGTAGATCCGCGCACATCCGTTATAGTCATGGTTGTTGATCCAGCACTACTGCCAAGAATGAAGGCATTGCTTCGACGCATCGATGTACCTAAAAAGCAAGTTCAGTTGGATGTGCTATTGGTTGAATTCTCAGATGAACACCGCACAAACTACGGCCTCAACCTGCTCTCCATTGGTGGCTGCGCATCTAATACTCGACATACATGCTTTCGTTTTGACGACATAGGTCAGCTGATCACACGAGGTGGAGTACCGGGGCTAGCCGCAGGAATCACTGACATATTTATTTCGCGTCCAGCTGGCAGCGGCCCAGCGTTTGACTTTTCCTACCAGTTCCTGCTTCAGCAGAATGAAGCCTCCATTACGGCTAACCCATCTGTGATGACATTGAACCAAGAAAAAGCTTCTATTCAGATCAAGGAAGAATTATCTATTAGCACAGGTATCGTTGAAGTAGTGGGTACTAACCAAAACGTTGGACCCAAAGCTGCTTTTACACGTGCTCAGTATGGTATAGAGCTTGATATCACGCCTACCATTCATACGAAAAGCGATGATCCTGAAGAAGTATGGGATGCAGGTCCTGATTATGTTACCTTAGAAAACTACATCCTTTTTGACGATGTTTTACCAAGTGTTGATCCGAATATGCCTAATATTCTTCGTCGTCAGGTGAAGAACAAGGTTGATGTTGCAGATGGACAGACAGCCGTCATTGGAGGCTTAAAGCGTAAGAATATTGATGATACTTGGCAGGGTATCCCCGGTTTGGGTGAGCTTCCAGGCTTGGGCAAAGCATTCAGTGAGACGCATTTGCATGATAAATCCACTGAAATGTTCCTCTTTATTACTCCTACAATCATCTACGATCAGTGCGAAAGTATGGAGAAGGTCAAGCGTATGCAGCTAATGCGTCGTCCCGGGGATATTCCTTACTTTATGGAAACGGTTGCTGATGCCGTTCGTTACGAGCGTGAGAAAGCCTTCCATCTAAGTATGCAAATGCTGTTTGGACGTGAACGGGAACGAGCTATCTGGTGGGGCGATGATGCTTGTGTAAAGGGTGGAATGATTGAGCAATACGCCGAGCGTAATCCTTGGTGTGGTGGATGCGGTTGCAATCCAAGCTGCCATTTTGATTGCTGCCCAACGCCTCACAGCCTACCGGTCGATGGCTATGAGGAACCTGAATTCCAGTTTCTAGATTAGCGGAGGAGGCTTATGTCAGAACCTCCAAGTAGGGACATTAGCGAGGAACTTATTCGGCAAGGTATCATCAGCAGTGATGATACCAACATCGCGCTTGCAAAGCAGTTCGAAATGCCTGTGGTTCCTCAGATCACTGCGTTTAACCTTTCCAAAGAGATTTACGATAAGATTCCCTATTCCTTCGTGAAGAGGCACACTGTTCTGCCCTTCGAGTTGGATGGAGAAAAGGTTGTGGTTGCGGTCGCTGATCCACTAAATTTGGATCCCCTCCAAGACCTGCGTTACATGCTTAATATGGAAATCAAGGCTGTCTACACGCCAAAAGAAGGCATTTTAAGCGCCATTAACGAGTGCTACAATACTGAAACAGGTGCCGCTTCTAAACTCATTGCCGAAATTGCTGCTAAAAAAAAGACGGATGGCGGAGATGACGAAGAGGTTGAGGTACACGACTTGCTTGAGGAGCGTCGTGAGGCCTCGCCAGTGATCAAACTTCTCAACCTAATCCTTACAGAAGCCATTCAGCAACGTGCTTCCGATATTCATTTTGAGCCGTACGAAGGCGGTTTGCGTGTACGTTATCGCATAGACGGCGTATTACAGTTGCGTCACGCACCAGCCCCTGAATATCAGGGCCCTTTGATGACACGCGTAAAGGTGATGTCTCGTTTAGATATCGCTGAAAGACGTCTTCCCCAAGATGGCCGTATTAAGCTGAAGATGGGACGCCGCGAAATTGACTTTCGGGTAAGTACAGTTCCTGTAGCCGGTGGCGAGCGTATTGTGTTGAGGATTTTGGATAAAGGCAACGTCACACTGGGTTTGACACGTTTAGGAATGATACCGCGCGATTTCCAGGAGTTTCGACGACTCATTAAAATGCCTGAAGGCATCGTATTAGTGACAGGTCCTACTGGTAGTGGTAAAACGACGACACTCTATAGTGCGGTGACAGACCTTTATAATGATGAAATCAACATCATGACCATTGAAGACCCGGTTGAATATAACCTCAAAGGCATCGCCCAAATTGGCGTGCAGCATAATATCAAATTGGACTTTGCTCGCGGTTTAAGACATATCCTGCGTCAAGACCCTGATGTCGTAATGGTGGGTGAGATACGTGACTTTGAAACTGCTGAAATTGCTATTCAGGCATCCTTAACCGGTCATTTGGTACTTAGTACTTTGCACACCAACGATGCCCCCTCGGCTATCACGCGCCTAGTGGATATGGGCGTGGAACCATACTTATTGTCTTCTAGCGTTATTGGCGTATTAGCCCAGCGCCTTATTCGAACCATTTGCAAGAACTGCAAAATCGCAACTACAGCTACGGCCGCAGATTTAGCTAGCATTGGACTAACGCCAGAAGAAATTCCTGGCGGACATGTTCACGTCGGTAAAGGATGCGATATGTGCCTGGGTAGCGGCTATAAAGGTCGACATGGAGTTTACGAACTCATGGTGATCAATAACGAACTGCGTAAGCAAATTGTAAAAAGTCCCGATGCCGTGATTCTGCGTGAAATTGCCTTGAACACTGGTATGTCAAGCCTGCGCTATCATGGCGGCGAGCTGATAAAGCAAGGCGTTACTACCATAGCCGAAATTGTACGCGTCACACGAACAGTCGAAGCGGAAGGATAGGATGCCGACATATCGCTACCAAGCCATCGATAGTAAAGGCACCCGTCGTACCGGCGTGATTGAAGGCATTAATGAAAATGAGGCAAAGGAAATCCTGCGTAACCAAGATCTAATGGTTACACAACTATCAGAAAAAAAAGGCCTTTCCTCACGCGAAAACCTGAAAGGAGATGAATTAGTTGCGTTCACAATGCAGCTATCTCAGCTAATCAGCGCAGGATTACCTTTGTATGAAAGCTTACAGGCCATGGAAGCTCAGTACCGTGGAGACTCCACACATCGGGTGATCATGAGCATTTGTAATCAGATTAAGGCAGGTACGCCACTTTCAGTTGCTATGGCAGCATATCCCAAAAGTTTCGATAAACTTTATTGCGCTTTAGTATCTGCAGGAGAAGCCGTAGGAGCCTTAGGGACGGTGTTAGAACGTCTTTCTGTATTGCTTCGTAAGCAGATGGAGCTTAAAGGTCAAATTAGCAATGCGATGATTTATCCCGGAATTCTAGCATCCTTTTGCTTACTCGTGATCGCTATGCTGTTGGGTTTTGTTATTCCTAGCATGGAAGGAGTCTTTAAAGGTCGCGAGGTCAATGCTTTTACATCATTGGTGGTGGGAGCCAGCCATTTTGCCCGTGCTTATTGGTACATTTACCTTCCAGTTGGAATTGCATCAATTACCTTTATTATTTTTAAATTGCGTAGTGCTGCCGGCAAAATATGGCTTCAAAAGCTATCTGTAAGACTTCCCTTTGTCCGCACATTAGTCATTCAAGCAGCTACAGCGCGATTTTGTCGGACAATGGCAACGCTGCAAGAGGGCGGATTGCCAATGATTGAATCACTCCGCATTGCGCGTAATACTATCGGCAACGTCGTGATTGAAAAGGTCATTACACAAGCTGAAGAGGCCATTGTTTCGGGAAGTACTCTTGCCAAAGAGCTCAATAAGTCTGACCTCATTCCCTCCATGGCATCGCGCATGCTTCTTGTAGGGGAAGAGGCTGGCTCTCAAGTTCAAATGCTCAACCGCATCGCTAGCATGTATGAAGGGGAGTTAGAAAAATCCTTATCGACCGTTCTTTCTTTTGCCCAACCCGTGATATTGATTGTCATGGGTGGTATTATTGGCTCAGTTATGATTGCTATTCTGCTACCCATCGCTAACATTTCGCAGTTAGCGCGGTAGTAAAAAACGAGGAGAATATTGATGAAAGGTGTTTGGAAATCGAGTCGTCACTATATGACGCTGATGGAAATTATGATCGTAATGGCACTTATTGCCATGATTCTGGGTGTTTTAGCTTTTAACTATCAAGGCGCACTTGATGATGGCCGTGCTTTTGAAACCAAGGCAAATATTGAAAAAATTCGCACGGTTGTAAATCTACGAATGGCTCAGGACCCTAGCGCCGTTGATGACATGAGTAGTAAGTGGAAGGACTATTTGAGATCATCCCCACTCATCACAGATCCAGAAAAGTCTAGCAAAGATGGTTGGGGCGAAGAGTTTAAAGTGAGTGTGGATGAAGTGGATGGTAACAAAATCATCTCTATAAAATCGAGTCGTCTTGAAGCATATGAAAAAAGTCGGAAATGACGCTTAAACACTTTACTAAGCGCCATATGACACTTATCGAGCTGATGATCGTGATTGGTCTTCTGTCTCTCGTGATGGGCGTTATTGGCCTTGGCATAGGAACAGCCGTCAGTACTGAAAGGTTTCGTGCGAGCACTGGCATGTTAGTGGACAAGCTTCGACTTGCGCAGGATATTATGCTTATCCTGCGCAGTAGTGTTCGTATGGAATTGCAGCAGCAGGATAGCGGACTGCTTGTTACGTTGCATACTGAGGAAGGGCTTACGCCGGCTTTAGTCACAGCCACGTCACAGCCAGTTTTGATTACTGGAATTCATCAGCTTCAGTTTATCGATAGTGATGGCAAAATCACCTCGGGTAAGGTCATACTAGACTTCCTTTCGGGTGGTAGTCGCATGAGTCGTGGCAAGCTGGTTGTTTCCTCTGGCAGTGATAGCGAAGATATCTATCTTACAGGTTATCCAAGACCTATAAAAGCCGGGCAACTTTCAGCATCTGATGCTCTATCGGATAGTGATTCAGCAATCGCAACCGATCTATATCCTCGACAAGTGATAGAAGAAGAAAGAAGGCGCAATGATCAAAACGCGCAAGCGGCACATCCTACTACTTGAGGTGATGATTGCTATTGCAATCATCCTCATGTGCATCGTTCCCATGCTGCAGCCACACATTTTTATGTTAGTGGAAGAAAAGGAATTCATTCGCGAAGTGGATCTTGATCGCGTTGTAGGTCTACTCTACTCGGATTTATTGGTCGAAAAATTCTATCGCAATACTATCCTCTGGAGTGAAATTGAATCTGGTGAGCCCAGAACCATTGATAACGCGGATGCCAATCGGCTAGGATACAAAGGAACCTATAATTTTAAAGTGAAACTTAAGAAGTCAAAGATTAACGAAAATGACTATGCGTTAGACTTAGTTACAGTGAAATACGATTTTATCCCCACTAACGGAAAGAAGACTCTAAGCTATAGCTATGACCTTTTTGTGCAAAGATCCACAGAAACTGAAGATATCACCCAGCAAGACCAAAAGGAGCCGGATTCAGCCAAGCAAGGAACACCAAACGCGAGCCAACAAGAAAAGCCATCTACCCCCTCAGATTCACCATGAAAAGGCACGTTACATTAATTGAAGTTATGATAGCCATGGCATTGGTGTCTGTGCTCATGACCGTTCTTATGGGCTATTATGGCCAGATATCAATGCTCCATAGTGAGGTTGAGGCGGCACGACAAGAGAGCTTTCTATTGCGTTATCTTCAGGCTAGATTGTCGTATGTACTTCCAGCTATTCTTCCTGTAAAGTCTCCTAAAGCCGAAAAAGAAAAGGCCAATGACTTTTATTTCTTTACCTCTGAAGATCAAGATGGAGGCATACAGGCGCCAAGCCTTGTATTTACCTATGACAATGGCGTGGATATCGATGCTACCTTTTCCAACGGAGTGTTAGGAAGATTGGCATTGGAAAATCGCGATGGCAAAGGCCGCTTAGTCCTATTGACTTGGCCGTTACCGCGATATAAAGGTGAAATGCCCCCACCAATGAAAAAAGAAATTCTAATTGACAAAGTGACTTCGTTATCATTTTCGTTCTTTAATCCTTTGGAGGCAGACACAGAGTCAAAGACAAAGGATCTGCCTCAACCCGTGCAGGATGAAACTCCTAAAGCCGATCAAAATGTTTGGCTTCCTTCCTGGAAGCTAGCGTACAACGATCTACCAGCAATTATTAAGGTGACAGTGACACGTAGTATTGAGACGGGGTTAATACCGCCGGACCAGCCCATTACAATGGCTTTTCCTATTCCCAATTCCAAAAAGACCATCATAATACGGCAGTAGGAGCACACACATGAATGTTCTTCTACTCGTATCAATCATGCTAGTGCTGATGAATGTAATGACGTACACCCGCTTACAAACCTATCTCGATACTGCAGGCGTGCGCATCGAATACGAACAGTACATGACGATGGAAGAGCGGCGACAGATTAATATTTTAGAAACCACGAAATATGCCTTCACAAAGGTCAAGTCAATAGAGCAGCCAAAGGAAGGCGAAGCAAATCCGGATAAGCAAGTGCAGGAAACTGCCTATTCCTTCCTGAACATTTACCCTATATTCGCTAGCATTCTTAAAGCTGGAGACAAGAATTCACAGCCGGATACAACACGTACCGATGCGATAACAAAGCTCTTTAAACGTATGCTTGAAAAGGCTTATGGCAATCAACGTTTTTATAAGGAAGCTCTCAAAAAGTATCCCGAGCTGCTTGATGATCTTGTCAAACAGATGCAAGAATCCATTCCCAATGCGACCATTGCGTTAAAGCTCACTAGTCGAAAGGACCTTGCCAACATTCCAATGCTTGATGATGATATGCGAGAAGTTCTTTATAAAATGTTAAAGGGTCAAGAGTCGAGTAAGACAGTTGTGAATGGCAAGAAAGTCATCACAAATGCTGGCTATCCCGCATTGAGGACGCTTATTACTCTGAAGAGCAAGCCCTCAACATTGCGCGTGTGGTTGGCGCGTGCGCCATTAATTGAAGCGATCTTTCGCGATCCCGAGCCCTTTTTTGAGCGCCGTAGTGAACTGTATCGGCAGATTAAGGCTGGAGTGATCAAACCAGAAGGCGCTACAAAAGATCTGAGTGGCTTGTTCAAGAACGTGGCAGCTACAGATATTGATCTGAGTTTGCTAGATTTCACGGCATCTACAACACCACCGCCAGACCTGCGTCGAGACAAGTTCTCGAACCCTTCTGAGGAGCAACCCGAAGAAGAGGAAGACCCTCTGCAAGACGTTGATATTCCATAGTTTTTAGGATTTTTAACGCAAAGGGGGAATAAGAAACGCAAAGGCGCAAAGGGGGACCTGCTGCTAGACAAGTGTGTTAAGGACTTTTCCTCGCCTGAGAGGCGAGGAAAAGCTACCTCAATTTAACAATTCTCCCTCTGCAAGACGTCGATATTCCATAGTTTTTAGGATTTTTAACGCAAAGGGGGAATAAGGAACGCAAAGGCGCAAAGAGGACCTGTGGATTGAAAAGCGGTTGTAGGGAGTCTTCAGGCCCTTGAGAGGCCTGAAGACCCAGCCTCATTTAACTGTTAAATTAAGGCCATTTTTCCCGGTCTCTCAGACCGGGAAAAGTCCCTGACGCACTTACCTAACCGCAGGTCCCCCTTTGCGCCTTTGCGTTCCTTATTCCCCCTTTGCGTTAAAAATCCTAAAAAATCCCAAAGATGGTACCATGTGACGCATGACAATCCCTATTACGGTCACAATTCTAACCAAAAATAGCCAGAAGCACTTACATAAAGTGCTGGATGCTCTACACGCATTCGATGAAATACTCGTTTACGACACCGGTTCCACCGATAACACGATGTCCATCGCTAAAAACTACTCAAACGTGACGCTTCATGAAGGGCCTTTTATTGGCTTTGGGCCTGTTCATAATAGTGCGTCTTCTTTGGCTCGGCATGACTGGATTCTCTCCATCGATAGCGATGAAGTGGCTACTCCAGAGCTTGTTAAAGAGCTCTCTGCATTGCAATTGGACAAGATTTGCGTTTACTCGGTTTGGCGTCAAAACTACTATAATGGTCGATGGATTCGGTGGTGTGGATGGTATCCTGATCGTCAAGTGAAGCTGTACAATCGGCAACAGACGCATTTCTCGGATGCGCAAGTTCACGAATCAGTGATAGTAAATGGATTTAAGGTTGTGCAGCTGAATTCACCGGTGCAACATTATCCTTATGAGAATACAACGGATTTCTTGAACAAGATGCAAAACTACTCTACGCTATATGCTAAGCAGGCTAAAGGGAAGCGGTCTTCTCTAACAAAAGCCGTTACCCATGGCCTATTTGCTTTTGTAAAGAGTTATATTCTTAAGAAGGGTTTCTTAGGCGGACGCGAAGGCTTTATCATATCCGTCTATAACGGCAACACCGCCTTCTACAAATACCTCAAGCTTATCGACGTTAATGCGCAAGATTCTGATACACCTTCTCCATAGCGTCTAAAGTATGTGTTAGGGTAAATTTTTCCATTACCAGCCTCTGCGCCTCATGTCCAAATTGGATACGTAAGTCTGGTCGGTTTGAAAGGTTTTGTATGGCATCGCTCACGGCTTTTGAATCGCCAACAGGACATAGCAATCCAGTTTTTTCGTGCAGACAGACTTCTCCTAATCCTCCTACAGAGGTTGTAATCAACGGTCTGGATAAATAAGCTGCCTGTAGTACTGCCTGGCTGACTCCTTCATTTGCAATGCTTAGCAAGGCAAAGATGTCCATGGCGGCCATAGCTGGAAGCGGATCGGAAAGGTGTCCTGTGAAGATGACATTATCCTCAAGGCCATGCTTAAAGCATTCTGACTTTAGCCAGTCGTGTGAGGGGCCACTGCCCACAATAAGCCAGCGAAGGCGTGTGTCGTCTCTTAGTAAAGAAGCGGCTTCTAATAGATGCTGCACGCCTTTCCAAGAGCGCAATACGCACACCGTGCCCACGACGATGTGATTCTGATTGAGTCCATATTTCATACGAATGGCGTCGACATCCTCTTGTTTGACAACGAGTTTTTCAGAAACGCCTGTAGGAATCGAGAGACAGCGCCTTTCACAAAGTCCTGCTTGCGTGCGTACCATATCAGCGGTCTCTTCACAGGTAGTGACCACTTGGTCAGCCAGTCCGCGATAGAGCAAGCGGCTATTTATTCCTTTACGAATGGGTGTGGAGAGGTGTCGTGTACGCAGCACACGCTTGCGCGTCATGCGCCCTACGATACCGCCTACCCATGCATCCCAGGAGCTGTGAGTGTTGATGAGTTCAATCTGATGTTGTCCAATAATGCGTCTGAGAGCCCAAGCATCGCTAAGAGCCTTTCCGCGAGTGAAATCAAGTTCATAAACAACAAATTGCGCCGCGCGAGCGGCGGTAACGAGTCCGCCATCTTTTTTGACGGCAAAGATGACCTCGTGGCCGCGCAGGCGCATTCCTTCGGCCTCACGTAAAATGCGTATTTCTTGCCCTCCAAAACCTCCAGAGGCCTCTGTGTGTAAAATTCTCATGTCATTTGCTCCTTGAGGACAGTCATTAATATTTTACGGTGACCAGACGAAAACGCAAGCTGTGGGATGTCTTTCCAGTTATACCATTGGTAGCCTTTGATCGTATGGGATTGGGCACATCTAAAAATTACGGGATCAAGTCTTACACGATATCGCGTAAATGTGTGTGTTACTGGAGACAGAGAGGCATGCCATTCTAGCTTGAGATCGAATTTAGTGCTCCATGCATTGTGGTGAATGCCATCTTCATCGATTTCTAGATAAGGAAATTCGTGTAGATCGCTCATAATTTCGCCTTCCTGGCATTTTCTGAGAAGCAATCCAGTAGGACTCATCACTACTGCCACTGAACGGTATAAGTGCTGTGTAGTGTTTTTGCGGTCTTTTTTTGGTAGTTCGTGTTGCGTATTATTGGCGAAGGCTTGGCAAGATGTTTGTAAGGGGCAGCGCTCGCATTGGGGTTGACGGCTACATACAGTAGCGCCCAGTTCGATAAGGCCTTCGGTGACCAACCATGGTCGATCGTCCGGCAACCATTCTTCTGCTAAAACGCGCAATCGCTTCAGCGTAGCAGGAGCATTGATGGGGTCATGGATATTGTAATAGCGAGCGAAGACCCGTAAGACGTTTCCATCGACGGCAGAAGCTTTTTGTTTGAATGCAAATGCTCTGATCGCACCTACAGTGTAGGGACCGAGCCCTTTGATTTGTTGAAGAGCTTCTGCGTTACTGGGAATAACCCCATTAAACTTTTCTAAAACATAGTTAGCGCCGGCGTGAAGGTTGCGAGCTCTGGAGTAGTAACCTAGGCCTTCCCACAGCTTAATGACCTCTTCGATTTGGGCGTTAGCTAATGCTTGGACAGTGGGAAAGCGCTGCATCCAGCGTTCAAAGTAGGGGATAACAACAGCAACCTGTGTTTGCTGCAGCATCACTTCTGAAACCCAAACCGCGTAAGGGCAGGCGTTATCCCGCCATGGCAAGGCGCGGCGATGTTGGATAAACCATTCTTTGAGGGTATTGATAGACATAGCCTAACAAGATAATACCCCGCACAAATTTTCACCAGCAGTAAAGCCTGGCGATAAGAGAACGTTTGTAAGATGAGCAAAGAAGGAAAAGGCCTAAGACCCTGATTGCTACCAAAACTTGCCGCACAAGTCATTGAATTTGAATTC
>CAYTFC010000034.1:0-29399 GCA_964436955.1 uncultured bacterium
AAAAGTGTAAACTATGTAAGTAGTCTAACTGTAAACTATGTAAGTGTTCGGACAAGCGTGTGGTGCTGCCTCGCCGAGGCAGCAGCCCTTTGTTGGGATAGAGTTGTCTGCCTCGGCTAGGCAGACCCACAAGGAAAAGGCAGCTTTGTGTTGGAATCGCGAAGCGTGTGGTGCTGCCTCGCCAAGGCAAACGATCTATTCGCGTTCGATTCGTCGGGATGGGTCAGCGGGCATATTAAGCAGTTTCTTCATCTTTTGCACATCGGCGTATATGCGGTCCAAATGGTGGAAGCATACTAAGATGCGATGATGTCGTCGTAAGGGCACAGCCGGAAATCCAATATACGTTCCTGGTGTTGTAATCGACTTCAAAACCGCCGAACACGCTGCTATAACGGTTTTATCGCATAACTTTACGTGGTCATTGATCGCCGCACGGCCAGCCAGAATGACCCAACGGCCAGTTTCTGCCGAACCCGCTATACCAACCTGCGCAATGATAATATTGTCTTCACCAATATCACAGTTGTGCGCGATTTGGACCTGATTATCTATCTTAGTGCCACGACCAATCTTTGTACTCTTAAGTCGTGCTCGGTCGATTGTAGTATTGGCACCAATCTCGACATCGT
Source organism: uncultured bacterium (assembly GCA_964436955.1). GTDB lineage: Bacteria > Chlamydiota > Chlamydiia > Chlamydiales > JAJFMA01 > CAMFKD01. Next base: position 633 of record CAYTFC010000034.1, read on the forward strand.
CGGAAATGACAACATTACCCAAATGTTCATAGCGATGGTGCTTACCATCTTCATCTTGACGAAATCCAAAACCAATACTGCCTATAACTGTGCCAGATAGAATGACTACGCGATTGCCTATTTGGCATCGCTCTTGGATGGTAACATTGGCTGCTATATGCGTCTCAACACCAATAGTGACGTCGGGTCCGAGAAATACAAGCGGTCCAATCGTAGTGCCAGCACCAATCACAACATCGCGGTCTATGACGGTATTAGGTCCTACTGTAACGTCGGGAGCCAAACGTGCTGAAGGATGAATGACTGCTGATGGATGAACTCCACTAAACCCACTCGGTTTACGTCGTACACGCGCAATCAACTTCGAGAGCTTTTGGAAGGCCAACGCGGGATCGTTGCTTAATAAATAATTTCTCCCTTCAGGACGGTCCATTTGCGGTGTGATAAAAATCACTCCGGCTTTGGTTTGTTGAAGAGCTTCGATAAATTTGTTTTCTGCAACATATACCGCGTCATTTGGTGTTGCACACTTGAGTTCTGCGACACCTCCAATGACGTATTCCCCATCACCGATGAGTTGCGAACCGGTTTCTTGTGCCAATTCGGTTAGCGTGAATAGTTGGCCTTCCATTTTCGTCATAATTACTTCCCTTTGCTTGCCGGCGTTTTTTCAACTGGCTTTTGAGAACCTGATGAAGCGGAAGCGGACGAGTTAGGGGCCTTCTTCATTTCACGGTCGAACTTGGCATCCATTGTTGCCACGACTTGTGAGGATAGATCCATCGATGGGCGATGATAGAAGGCTGCTTCTTCGTTGACAATAAGGTCCAAGCCCTTTGTTTGTGCCAGTTCTTTAGCGGCTTCAGCAACTTCAGAAGAGATCATTTGCAAGACTTTCATATTTGCGTCTTGCAATGTTTGCATGAACTGGCTTTGAGTGCGTGTGAGCTCAGTGGATAGGGCACGGTACTTATGCTTAAGTTCGTTTTCCGCTTCTGGCGAAAGCCCATCTAGATAGTCTTCGTCGCTTAGCTTTGTTGTGATTTCGTTTAAGCCTTTCTGAAGGTCGAGTAGGGAGGCTTCCATCTGGTTTTGCATGCCTTCAAAGGCTTGCTGTTGCTGCTTCCCGATTTTAGACTCTTCCACCGCTTTGCGGAAATTCACAAAACCAATCTTAAGACCTGTTTCGAAACCTTGCTTATCAGTTGTTGAGTTGCCTGGCTTGTCAACCTGAGTGGCTACAATAGCTGTCGAGCTGAATACAGCAACTGCGACTAATGCTGCTTTAAAAAATCGATGTGTCATGAAAAGACTCCTCATGCATTGCGTAAATTTAAAATCTTCCGCCAATTGTCCAAAAGAGCTTTTTAACGTCGCCCTTGGTCTTGGGGTTTAAGGGAAAGCCCATACCTATCGTTAAGGGGGGGCCGCTTTCAAAAACTTTTACCCGCATACCAAAACCCGCGGAGTAGTTTAGGTTACCGATATAGACATGATTTCGAGAGAGCTCACCGGCATCGAAGAACAGAAATCCGTCGAGCTTTTCAAAAAACTTATGATTGTATTCTGCAGAGAGCAGTGAAAGGGATATACCACCACGAGGGTTGGTAGTACCAGGAAACTTAGGACCGATTGCATAAGGACGATAACCTCTAATTTGGTTATCGCCACCAAGGAAGAGTCGTTCGTCGATAGGTAGTTTATCTTGCGTGGTATTGCCTGCAGGCATTAGAAACCGCACGTCGCCTCGAAACTTTAGAACACCTTGCTTACACAAAGAGTAGTAATAGGTGTTTAAATATGCAAATCCCCAAAATTGGTGGTCTCCCCCCAGGCCAGCGTATTCAAGTTCCATACGCGATCTGAAGCCATTGGTTGGACATCCCGGACAATCGGTGGAATCAAAATTTAACGATACCCCGGAGGCGGAAATAAGACCATTGAGCTCTGCTGCATCTTGAAGAGCCTGGTTATTTTCATTCCCTTGAACGTTAACCATAGTGTTTCGAAGACGATAATGCCACCCGAAGCGCGTAAATGGATTTAATGGGTAGGATGCATGCAATGCGCCGCCATATGCCTTGATGTCATAGTCCCTGGAAATATACCGGTTCGTGGTGCGTTCGATGTCCACACCAACGCTCCATGGAGTGTCCATGAAGTAGGGTTCTGTCCAAGAAAGCACGTAACTGCTGGCTTTTTGACCGACGTTGGCGGTGAAGTGTACGTATTCTCCACCTCCACGCAATGCAGAGAATCCATCGCACCAAACACGGCTCAGTCCTTTATAGTTAAAGTTCTTTTCCGTAATGGAAATACCACCAAAAAGGTCCTCTGCTGTGCTATAGCCAAAGAATGCGCCAAAGTGTCCGGTGCCTTGTTCTTCTACTTCGATGTGAACGTCGCGGTAGTTACATTCCAACCCGAGTTGTTCGTTGCTTTGGGCGATGTACACGTTAACGCATTTAAAGTAGCCAACGTTCGTGAGGCGTTCCTCAGACTTTTTAAGCTTGTCAATGTTGAAGACTTCCCCTGGAATCAGTAGGCATTCATGTAGAAGAACGCGGTTTTGAGTGCGGCAGTTCCCAAATATCTTGATCAAACCAACGCGATACTGTTCGCCTTCTTCAATGGTCATGTGTAAGGTATAGCAATTTTGATCCGGGATCAATTTCGCTTCGTAATCAACGACTGCATCGATGTATCCGTAACGACCGTATAAATCTGAGATATTTTTGATTGTGTTACGAATGCTCTCTGGAGAATAGATTCCACCTTCGCAGACGCAAAACCGTCCTTGAATGTTCTCATCGTCAAAAATGCAGTTGCCTTCAAAGGAAATTGGACCGCAATAATATTGTTCACCTTTAGTGGCTGTGATGGAGATAATGATGCGGTCGCATTGTTGAGCTTCGAGCACATCAACGTCTACCTGAGCGTCGGCATAGCCTAGATCATGCAAATAGTTCAATATTCTAAACTGGTCGACCTGGATGGCATCTTCATTGTATGTGCCTTCCTGCGTAACCCAGCTGGTGAAAAAGTTGTATTCCTTGGTGCACATCAGATCCATGACGGCGCACTCTTCGCAAGGCGAAAAGCCACAAAGTTGAATCTTTTTAATACGTCCGGAGCGTCCTTCCTTAACACAGATAACAATATCCACGGCGTTGCATGTGGGGTCCATTTCTACTGTAAAATCAAGATCAGCTTCAAAGAAGCCGTCCTTAACGTATAGGGCGCGTACTTTGTGTAAGGCTCGGTTGAAATCGGAGCGGTCAAATAGTCCGCCAACACAAATTCCCAGCTCCCCTTGCACTTTCGAAAGCGCGAGTTTGCAAGTGCCTTCCCAACGCAATGTGCGAATGACGGGCTTGGGCCAAATTTTGAGTGTGATGTAGAGGTTGGTGTCGATCACCTGAACGTGCGGTTCAACGTGATCGTAATCGCAGGCTAGGCTCTTTAAGTCATTGTCAAAGTCGTTTTGAGAAAAAATGTCGCCAGCGCGAGTGCGAATTTTCGCCGTCACATTCTTGACAGTGTAGACGCTATCGGCCGGTTCATTAACGAAAATAACCTCGATCTTCTCAACGACCTTATCATCATATAGTGTTGCAGTGGCAAACCCAGGCAGCAGCAATAACAGAGCTGTTAAAGTGCATAAAAATCTTGTCATACGTACCCTCTCCAAGGACCGTTCAGTGCGAAACGGTTGCTCATGATAGGAGCGTCGTAGAATAAAAGCAAGATCAAGAAAGAGAGAATAAGCGCACAAAAGCAAAGATAGAAGGATTAGGAAATTCGTATCGGGTTTAAAACTGGCGTCGACCAGACATGGCTCGGCCCAGGGTATCTCCGTCGACATAATCGAGAGAACTTCCCATAGGAAGACCAAAGGCTAAACGCGAGACGTTTAAATGAAGAGGATCTAGAATTTGTTTGAGATAAAGAGCTGTGGCATCGCCTTCGAGAGTGGCATCTAATGCAATGACCACTTCTTTCGTTCCGAGCTTATCAATACGTTCCAGCAGTTTATCTAGATGAAGGAGATCAGGACCGCGTCCATCGATCGGGGAAAGTAATCCGCCCATCACGTGATAGACGCCACGATATTCTTTTGTTCTTTCGATAGAAAATGCGTCGCGAGCTGACCCTATAATACAGATGACGCCTAGGTTTCTTTCGGGATCATCGCAAAATTGGCAAGATCGATCCTGGGTCAAACATCCACACTGATCACAACTCTTAATGAATTCCTTTACTTGTGCAATAGCAGCACCCATTTCTTTGAGATGCGTATCCGACCAATTTAACATTTGAAATGCAAATCGTTCCGCGCTTTTTCCTCCCACTCCGGGCAGGCGCTTGAGAACTTCCATAAGCTTTAATAGGTGTGGTGGGTAATGCATGTCCAAAATTGTAGCACATTGGCCGTTCTGTTTTCCATCTTCTTCTTTATTGGGTGTTGTGCTACACTCACCGTTCATTGTTTTTTGTCGTTACATGTTTTTGGATTATAGAGCAGGGCGTTGATGCCATCTAGCACAAAAGCGCGAATTATTGGCACCGGTTCCTATTTACCTGAGAAGGTTCTTACCAATTTTGATTTAGAAAAAATGGTAGAAACTTCTGATGAGTGGATCGTTACGAGAACTGGTATGAAGGAGCGTCGAATCGCTGCTGCGGATGAACACGCCTCTGATATGGGGACGGCTGCAGCGCGAAAGGCGCTAGAAGTTGCTGCTTTGACAGCGGCTGATATCGACCTTATTATTGTGGCAACGATGAGTGGAGACCAGCCGGCACCTAGCACAGCTGCATTTGTTCAGAGGAATCTCGGAGCCAAAAATGCCGCCGCGATGGATATCCAAGCAGCTTGCACCGGCTTTATTTACGGATTGTCCATGGCTAAGGCCTACGTGGAATCTGGAATTTATCGCCGTGTGTTACTCATTGCTGCTGAAAAAATGTCGGCACTCGTGGATTACACGGATCGTAGTACATGTGTCCTGTTCGGTGATGGTGCCTCTGCTGCTATTATAGCGAGTGAAGGCGAAGGATTATATATAGATACGGTTTCCCTAGGAGCCGATGGTGATCTGGTCGATCTACTACACATTCCTGCCGGTGGAACGCGCATGCCAGCCACTGCAGAAACGATTTCGGAGCGTAAGCATTATTTCCATATGGTGGGAACCGAAACATTTAAGCACGCCGTGCGCCGTATGACAGCCGCTGCGCAAAAATGTCTGGATTCCGCCGGGATTGGCACACAAGACCTTCGCTGGCTGGTACCGCATCAAGCTAATGTACGCATCATCGATGCCATTTCGGAAAGCATCGCCATGCCAGATGAACGCGTGTTTAAGACCGTTCACAAATATGGCAATACCTCTGCATCGAGTGTCGGCATTGCGTTGGACGAATTGTTAGTTGCACATGCCCCCAATGTGGGTGAGTATCTGCTGTTAGTGGCTTTTGGAGCAGGTCTGACGTGGGGAGCTACTGTTTTAAGCAAGGTGGCAAAATGACCAACAAAAAAAAGATAGCATTTCTTTTTCCTGGACAAGGCGCTCAGTATTGCGGAATGGGGCTTGATTTTTATCAAACTTACGCACAATCCAAAGAGATCTTTCAAGAAGCTAATGATCTTTTAGGACGCAACCTTTCCAAGATAGCCTTTGAAGGGCCAGAAGACTTGCTAACAGAAACGCGTAACAGTCAAACACTTATCTATGTCAACAGCATCGCGATTCTAAGAACTCTACAAGCACTGTTTCCGATTCAACCTTATGTGTGCGCTGGTCTAAGCCTTGGTGAGTATACAGCTCTAACTTCTGCTGGCTATGTGGATTTTGCCACTTGCCTACCCATCGTACAGATGCGTGGTCAGTTAATGAATGATGCTTGCGTTGCCCGCCCAGGCACCATGGCTGTTATTATGGGGCTTACTCCTGATCAAGTAGAAGATATGGTACGCGAACTTAAACTTCCCAACGATCTGTGGGCTGCAAACTTTAACTGTCCCGGCCAAGTCGTGATTAGCGGAACGCTAAAAGGTGTTGAGGCCGGATCAGAAGCTGCCAAAGCTCGCGGAGCCAAACGCGTATTGCCCTTACAGGTGCATGGAGCCTTTCACAGTGGTTTAATGCAATCTGCGGCAGACCAACTCGCTCCACATATTCAAGAAGCTGCGTGGAGGCCAGGTGTTGCGAAACTAATTATGAACGTTCCTGGTGACTTCGTAAGCGATCTGAAAGTGATTAAGGATAATTTAGTAAAACAGGTTGTTGCCCCTGTGCGTTGGGAGCAAGGCATTGCCGCAATGCAGCGTGATGGCATCGATCTGTTTGTAGAAATTGGCTGTGGCAAAACCCTAGCAGGCATGAATAAGCGTATTGGAGTTACCGCTCCGACCCTTAGTATCGATAAGATCGATGATGTACGTCTGCTGGAAGCATTGCTAGCACAGCCTCAACAAAGTTTTTGTTAAGTAAGGATGACGTGAGGAAACATGACACAATTTTTGCAGGATAAAGTTGCTATTGTCACAGGTGGAAGCGCCGGAATTGGCAAAGCTATTGCCCTCAAATTTGCGCAGCATGGCGCTAAGGTCAATATTGTAGCTAAAAATCCAGAACGAGGTGACCAAGCCCTTAAAGAGATACGCCTAGCGGTTCCTGAAGCGCAAGTGGAGTTTTGGTCTGTTGATGTTAGCAACACCGACGACGTGAAAACTACCATTGATCAAATTAGCCAAAAATATGGCTGTATCGACATCTTGGTCAATAACGCAGGTGTCACCCGCGATCAGCTCCTAATGAAGATGTCCGAAGACGATTGGGACCACGTGCTCGATGTTAACGCAAAGTCTTGCTTTAACACGTCTAAAGCGGTAGTTCGGGGGATGTTGAAGGCGCGTAAAGGCAAAATCATTAACGTAACCTCAGTCGTTGGCTTGACAGGAAATGCCGGTCAAGGGAATTATGCTGCTTCAAAAGCCGCGATTATTGGATTTACTAAGTCGTTGGCAAAGGAACTTGGGCCACGAAATATTGCGGTTAACTGTATTGCACCGGGATTCATTACCACGGATATGACCTCCAAAATGCCTGACAACTGGAAGGAAGCTCAAATTCAGATGATTCCCTTAGGCCGCGCTGGGCAACCAGAAGAGATTGCTAACGGAGCTCTCTTCTTAGCCTCCGGCCTAGGTGACTATGTTACTGGACAAGTATTAGTCATCGATGGTGGTATGGTTACCTAAAGTTTGATTGTATGAGAATAACTAGAACCTAATGAGAAAAAGGAAGATCTATGTCCACAGAACAAGAAGTCATCGACATCGTGGCCGAACAGCTTGGTGTCGATAAGACCGAGGTGACTCCAGCGAAATCATTTGTTGAGGATCTAAACGCGGACTCTCTCGATTTGACTGAATTGATCATGACCTTCGAAGAGCGTTTTGGTTGTGAGATCTCCGAAAACGAAGCTGAAAAGCTAAAAACTATTGGAGATGTCATCAGCTATATCGACCAGCAAAAGGCTAAAGCCTAGCTTTGAAATAGCATCAACATTTTAAAGACCTCTGTAGCTGTAGCTACAGAGGTCTTTTCTATTTAAGTCAAAAGAAAAAGTTTATAGATTGGTCAGGTTTATATATTTGGTCTTGCCTAAAATGGGTACTCGCCCTACAATGAAAGCGATTTTGATTTAGGGGAGGGGCCTAGACCATAATCATTGCGATTTCCCACCACACACAAGTATTATTCGGCAAACAAGCGTTTGTTTGCACTTCGACGACCCCAAGTTTTAACCAGGAGTTCGTAGATGTTGGTTTCTGCCAGTCGCAAAAATAAAGTGGTTCTAGCGGATTACAATTTTCGCCGCGACATTGAGAATCGCATTTTGCTTGCGAAGTTGAGTGTTTTCGATGTTGAAGTACTCAACGAGGTATTGAGCAGTTCACTGTCGCTTCTGGTAAGCGATTTATGTGAAGTGCTGGGGGCCAGCCATGATCTGGTGGTAGAATCTCTTGATAAGCTCACACTGACCAAATTGTTACAGCATGACAAGGTAACAATTCGCGTCGACAAAGAACTCAGAAAGTATTACGAGTTCCAAATTCAAAAATTCGATGACGATTTTGCGCCCGATTTGGAATATATTTTTCGTGGCCTAAAACGCATTCCTATACCCGTATTGCCAAATTGGTATTCCATCCCTCGCAGTACGGATCATATTTTTGATTCCATCATTGAAAAGTACATGATGACACCGAAGGTCTATGGTCGACATCTGCTGGACCTTAGTTTCGATGATGAGATTCCTCATGCCATTATGGAAGAGGTATTTGCCGCTGAAGACTTTAAGGTGCGTTCTAAGGCGTTGCGAGACAAATATAATTTATCTAGAGAGCAGTTTGAAGAGTACATGCTGCTTTTGGAATTCAATTTTGTCTGCTATCTAAGCTATCGTCGCATCAACGACCAGTGGAAGGAAGTTGTTACTCCGATGCATGAGTGGCGTGAATACCTGCGTTTTCAGCGCACCACAATATCACCTACGCTACCCGAAGCTAAAGTAAACCTCTTCCATAGCGGTGGGCACTATGCTTTTATAAGCGATTTGGTGTGTTTAACACGTGTTTTGCAGCAGCAGCCATTACAATTGGATGGCACATCACTACCAGGTAAAACATTGAATATGTGGAACTCATCCTTGGTAGCTGCTCCAGATGAAATGGTAATTTATGCGAATCAACTTCTAAACAAAATTGTTCGTTTGGGTGTTGCTGAAATTTGCGATGGACACGTAGTAGCAACAGCGCAAGCTGGTGTTTGGACCAAGAAGCTGCCGCAAGATCAAGCGATGGCACTCTATCGTTTATCGATACAATCCGAAGATTTCCCTAAGGTTCAGGCGCAAATGTTAACCGAGAAGAATCTGCGAGGTATCGAGAAGGCTCTTAAGCGCGTCTCGAATAGTGGTTGGGTAACACTTGACGACTTTATTAAAGGAATGAGCGAACCGCTAGGTGATGCTGAACCCGTTACCTTACGTCAAAAAGGGAAGCGCTGGAGTTTTGTAATCCCTACCTATTCTGAAGCTGACCGCGCCTTGATTCATGCCATCATCTTCCATCGACTTTTCCAAGTAGGTATGGTTTCCATAGGAACCTATGAGGATAAGCCTTGTTTCGCAGTGACACCATTTGGCAAGGCATCGTTAGGCGAATAGTGTCACAATCATTGTTACCACGTGCGTTGCCCAAAAATTTTTACGGATACGCACGATCGCCTTTGGCGGCAGGATGGCCTTCGCCCGTAAAATTTAGGTTTGTGGGTTAACCGTACCATTATTGATACGAAAGAACTTCGTGGACTCATTCAACGATCCATGAAGCTCTTGACAAGAAGATAGAAATACTTGTCCACAGTTATGAAGACGATTTAGCAAGCGCTCTCGACGCCCACCATCGAGTCCCATTCCCACATCATCAATTAACAGCAGTGGTGGATTACCGGACTGTTGCTTTAGCCTTTCCCATTCCGCGATGCGTAGCGCTGCTACGCAACTGCGCTGCTGGCCTTCGCTAGCAAACGCTTTGCCTGCTTTGCCTTGGATGGAAATTTGGAGGTCATCCTTATGAGGACCGGACGCTGTCCATCCCAACTCCATTTCACGAGGGCGCATTTGGCAATAGCGCTCTAAATAATAGTTTATAATAGCTTGTGAGCCATCATGAAGCGGAGCGCCCGTTTTATATTTGAGAAATAAAGGCTCATTTTCCTGAGTCAGAGAAGCATAGCACGCGCCTGCGCGTGATCCTAAGTCCCCCACAGCCTGTTCGCGCTGTAGGGTGATGTAACTCGCGGATTGAGCCATTTCCTGTTCCCAGCTCTCAATACTAAGCGTTTGCCTCAGTCGCAGTAGCTGGTTGCGATGGCGCATAGCTCGCTGGAAGCGGGCTAAGTGGTGCAAGTAGAGCGGGTTTGCTTGTGCGATTTGCAGGTCCAAAAAATGGCGTCGGTCTGAAGGGCTACCCTTGATCAAAGCGACATCATCAGGTGTCATGACTACTCCCGGAATAATACCTAGCAATTGTGCAATGCTTTGGCAGGGAGTGTTATTACAAATGATCTGCCTATCTGATTCGTTTAAAACATACCGCAGACGCTGATCGATCTCATTTTTAGTGAAATATAAATCAATACTAAAAAATGTCTGACCTTGTCTTTGCATTTCTGCCATGTGTGCCGAACGGAACGATTTGCCTGAAACACACAAGAAAATGGCTTCGAGAAGAGATGTCTTGCCTTGCGCATTGGCACCACACATCACATTGATGCGTGGGCCAAAATCGATGATAGCCTCGGGGTAGTTGCGAAAATTGCGTAGAATGAGGCGTTGAATAATCACGTTTTTTAGGTTTCGTTAAGACGCATAGGCATCATCACAAATAAAGGAGTAGGCTGCTGTCCAGGCTCTAATGATCCCTCGTGATCCGTGATAACACCAGGATTGTAAGCGTCTGTCACACCTAATGTAATGCGTTCGTTATGACAATGTTTCAAGATATCTAGGAAAAAGCCTGGATTGAAGGCGATTTCCAGCTTAGGGCCGTGATAGTTGACAGGCATGCTAACCTGGCCATCACCAATATCTGCACTATTAGCACTTAGACGTAGCTCACCTTCCATGAAGGTAAAGCGTACCGAATGGCTGCTATCAGAAACGAACAGGGAGACCTGACGTAATAATGACATGAGCTCTGGTGAATGCAGCGTGACCACTGTTTCTGATGTCTCAGGTATCACACGATTGTAGTCGGGATAATCCCCTTGCAGAAGCTTGGTGATCAAGTTTACCTGATTGCCTTCAACGGCTACACGATCCTCTAGCAAGTATACAGTGGCTGTTTCGTCTTCATCTTCCACTAAATTTTTAACGATCTCGTCCACAGCCTTAAGGGGGAGGGTATAGGAACCAGAGAATTCTTTATCGATATCCAATTCCACATGGGCACGTGCTAGACGCTTCCCATCTGTACCTACAAAAGTAGCAACGCTATTAGCGATTTGCATTAACACGCCTGTTAAAACATAGCGCGTTTCATCACGCGAAACGGCGAACGATGTGCGGTAGAACATGTCCTTAAGGGTCTTTTGCTTGATGGTAAAGCGAGCCGCGCCTTCGAAGTCTGGTAAGCTAGGGAATTCATTTTTGCTCATCCCATTTAGGCGGAAGCGAGATGAATCTGCCAAGATCTCTGTAACGGAATTCTCATTACAAGAAACTTCAAGATTGGCGCAGGTCAGTTCGCGCACGAGCTGAGAGAATTTTTTAACAGGTAAGGTTGTAGCGCCTTCTTGGAGCACTTTTGTGTCTGTATAGCAGCGCAATCCAACTGTTAAATCCGTAGCACTCAGCACCAACTCGTCATTGGCAGCCTCTAGCAAAAAGTTATTCAAAACAGGGATTGTGGCTTTCTGCGAAACAACATTTTGTAGCTTGCTCAGAAGGGTAGCCAACTCGAGACGAGAGATCACAAACTTCATCGATAGATCCTCAGGTGATGTTCGAAGGTCATAGTTATGGATCAGGAATTATGTTCTGAGGGCTCTCTCAAAGTCAAGAGAAAGCGTCGTTAGGCAAGAGAAGAGCAAGGAAGGATAGCTAATTTTTGTGAACTCCATTACACTCAAGCTAATTACATATAGAGCGACGCCATGACAAACGATAACCGAGACCTTGTGAACAATCGCAAGGCGCACTTCCAGTACGAAATTCTTGATACATTTGAAACAGGAATTGCTTTAGTCGGTACTGAAATTAAATCTCTGCGCGATAATGGCGCCAGCCTGCAAGAAGCCTATGTTAGAGTCGTTAATCACGAAGTATGGCTGATCGGCTGTAGCATCGCTCCTTATCGTTTTGGCAATATCCACAACCATCAAGATCGTCGTGATCGCAAACTTCTGATGCATCACTACGAAATTGAGCGCCTTCGTAGAGATGTTCAAGAAAAGGGGATGACTCTCGTTCCTTTGTCTATGTATCTAAAAAAGGGGCGTGTAAAAGTGAAAATTGCTTTGGCACGTGGTAAAAAATCTGTCGATAAACGTTCTGCCATCAAAGAACGCGATGAAAAACGTTCTATCCAACGCGCTACTCGTCGCGGTCAATCCGAGGATTAACAGTGCTACGCATCAAAGTCCTCATTGTTGGTCGCAGCAAAGAATCTTGGATTGATGCGGGGGTCGAGGAATATGCGCGTCGGATGTCTAATACCCTCCAAGTGGTCACCGAATGGCTCAAAGACGATGCACAACTTGTGCAGATCCTCGCTAAAGAGTCTAGAGTCATCTGCCTTGACCCTTCCGGCAATTCCTTAACTAGTCCGAAACTAGCTGATTATTTGTCCCAAGAACTTACTATTGGTGGATCACGACTAACTATTGTTATCGGTGGGGCTAACGGTTTACCCGATCTAATTCGAAAAAATTACCCACTAATAAGCTTCTCTCAATTAACATTTACACATCAAATGTGCCGCATAATCTTAGCGGAACAACTGTATCGCTGCGTAGAGATTTGGCGCGGCTCACCCTATCATAAATAGAGATATATACCACGCGCGGCTTGAAATGGTGATATGGTCCCATGGGACCATATCACCATTTCAAGCCGCGCGTGGTATAACTGCTCAACAAGTGTTATTTTTATTGATAAGATATCGATGTTGGGGCATAATGAGACCGTAAACACCATTATTGTAGTGAGAAGCCAGTTCTTACCGCGCATCCAAGCGTGTTGCTTTGATCAGGAGCCCTTCGTAGAAGGTTACCGGCTAAGTCTCTGCTCACTATACGAACAAGGAAAATTGCTCCATGAAGCTATATGTTGGTAATCTGTCTTACGACGCAACGGAAGCCGAAGTAAAAGAACTATTCGCTGAATTTGGCGAAGTAGTTAGCGTAAAATTGGTTACAGACCGCTACACAGGCCGTGCAAAAGGCTTTGCGTTTGTTGAGATGGGTTCTCGCGATGGTGGCCAAAAGGCTATCGCGGCCCTCAATGGCAAAGATTATCGCAGCCGCGCTCTTAATGTAGACGAGGCTCGTCCACAGGTTGAACGCGAACGTGGTCACTCAGGTGGCGCCGCCGGCGGTCATCGCTCACGTCAGTGGTAAGATTGCTCTAAAAGGCATTCTCATAAAGCGCACTCAATGCAAATTGAGTGCGCTTTTTTTTGCCTAAAATCATCAAGAACGAAAAGATAAAAAGCGGCAATTGCCTAAAGCGGGCTTGCCTTTTTTTATCTTGTTTATGAATATTGCTTTCTAAGTTTAGCTAAATCTTGCTCCAGTTGATCAGGGTCTAGGGACCGGGCGAGAGTTGGCTTATAAATTCCATACCCCTCGCAATGCAGATGATCGGCTTCTGCAATGGCGGATTCTTCGATATCATCAATGGTTAGGTTAGCTGCCGCCCCTAGATAGGTAAGCATTATGGAAAGGCCCTTGAATGTATTCATCCCACTGCCAGCGGTATTTTCGGTGTGACCGCCGAAGCGTTCCACTAAATCCTTTAGAACGCTTGGCTCCTCCTGTCGGCAGTTTCCTTTTTCTATGGTGATAGGGTATGTAAGAAGCTCATCGTCTGCAAAAACATAAGAGTTGTGTTCAGCATCAGATCCAAATTTAAGGACCCTAGCATTTATCAGGTTATCTATATCGCTAAAGTCTTTTAAGTCTAAAAGAGTGTAAGTAAGTTTGCGTTGCAGGGCGGGGTGGGCGTTCCAGATTTTGTCGACGTCGGTATGGACAAGTGCTTCACGCAGATGATTTGGTAGACCTTGTGCATGTAGGGGCACCGTTTTAGGTAGCTTTTGAATAGGTATGATAGGAGTCCACAAGCGGTTCGCTAAACAACAGAATAGTAACCATATGTTAAAGTACTCCAAAAATAATGAGATTTTTTTTGATAGACTATAGCATTTGTATATATGACACGCAATTTTTATTATGTGATAGTATAATTTTTAATCTGAAGTTGGTTCACAGACGGCGTTGGCTCGGAAATATTCTCGAATTGGGAGCTCCAAGAATGTAACCCTAAGCCCGGCATTTTGACACAATCTCAAATGTGTTCTGTGACAGGTGATTGGTGGCAAGGATGCGGTCTAGCTGCGCTTGCATGGCTTTTTTACGCATATTGTCGAGTTTGGCAAACTTCTTGAAGCCGCCAGCAAGACCAGCAGCCATTTGTGGGTTGACTTTATCGAGAAATAGAATTTTTTCCGCAAGATAATGGTAACCAGAACCGTCGTTAGAATTAAATGGAACGTTGTTATGGATAAAGGTCCCTTGCAAGGCTCTGACTAGATTTGGAATGGTGTAGTCAAAGACTGGGTCTTGTTCTAGTTTCAGCACGGTTTCTAATACGTTATCAGCCTTCGAAAGGGCTTGCACCGCGAACCATTTTGTGATGACTAGCCTGTCGTGCTTCCACTGATTATAAAAATGCTGCAGCACTTCCTCACGCTCCGGGCAGCCGATATCTGCCAGGATACGTAAAGCGGCAAACTGGTCCGTCATATTATCTGCATCACGGTACTGTTGGGCGCATTGAGACAGCACATCTTGCTCATGCGTACAAGCCAATAGGCCTAGGACAGTGTTCTTCAGAGCTCGTTGACCGACATCCTTTGGATTAAAACTGTAGGCTTTCTTGTGGTTTAGTTCTTGATAGATGAGCCACAATTGATCGAGGTTGCTCTTGGCAAGCTGCGCAAGAAGAAATTCACGAATGAGGTGATTTCCATCGAAATCGATAATCGTTTGGCGACGTGCAAGTGTCTCTTCATTACAAGGGACGAGTGCCATGGCTTTGAGGGTAGGGTCGAGCTTTGTATCTGCCAGCAGGATGCCATAAGCGTTTAGAAATCCCGCATCGACTACAAGGTCTTCGCCTTCATTAAAGGCATGAAGCATTTGCATCATCAGTTGACAGCTAAGCTCTTGTCCGGCGTCCCATCTGTTGAAGTCATCACTATCGTAGGCCATCAGGAACATCAGATCCTGAGCTTTATAGGGGGCTATAACATTGATTGGAGCTCCGAAATAGCGGTTCACGGACGGGGTTGGTGGCTCGGCAATATTCTCGAAAACGAATGTTTCGTTTGCTTGAGAAATCTCTAGAATGTCGCTGCGATTTAAGGGTAAATCCTTGCCGTTTTTACCCAACAAGCCGACACGAAGAGGGAAATAGAAAGGTTCCTTGGGACTGCCATCGGATGTTGGTGCGCAGGATTGTTCAACGTCTAGAGAAAACGTCTTTTTAGCTGCGTCATAGTGGAATCCAAGCCTCACCTCAGGCGTACCTGCTTGTTGATACCAGCGCGAAAACTGCGTTAAATCCCTGCCTGAAGCAAGTTCCATGGAATGCACAAAATCGCGCGTTGTCACGGCTTGTCCGTCGTAAAGTTCGAAATACTTATCGATGCCGCGACGAAAGGCCTCTTGCCCAATCAGCGTTTGAATCATGCGAATGATTTCAGCGCCTTTGTTATACACAGTAGAGGTGTAGAAGTTGTTAATTTGTATGTAGGATTGGGGTTGAATGGGATGTGCGGTTGGGCCGGCGTCTTCTTCGAATTGTCTGGTGCGTAAAGCGATGACATCGTCAATACGTTCCACGGAGCGCGAATTCATGTCAGCGGAAAATTCTTGGTCTCGAAATACCGTTAGGCCTTCTTTAAGTGTGAGTTGAAACCAGTCGCGGCAGGTGACGCGGTTACCTGTCCAGTTATGGAAGTATTCGTGCGCAATGACTTTCTCTACACGTGTATAGTTAATATCAGTCGCTGTTTTTGGATCGGCCAGCACGCAGTTTGTATTGAAGATGTTGAGGCCTTTGTTTTCCATTGCGCCCATATTGAAGGCGTCCACTGCGACGATCATAAAGATATCGAGGTCATACTCAAGCGAAAATACATCTTCATCCCATTTCATGGACTTTTTAAGGGAATCCATTGCATGGTGACAGCGCTCCTCATTACCTTTGTCGCAATAGATAAATAGGCCAATTTCGCGTCCAGAGCGAGTTTTAAAGGTATCTTCAATATGCCCCAAGTCCCCGGCTACTAACGCAAATAGGTAGCAGGGTTTTGGAAATGGGTCTTCCCATAAAACCCAATGGCGTCCATCGGGAAGATCGCCTTTATCCATGCAATTGCCGTTTGATAGCAATATTGGATAGCGTTTCTTGTCGGCAGTGATTTTAGTAGTATACTTTGACATTACGTCAGAGCGATCCAGAAAGTACGTAATGCGGCGAAAGCCTTCTGGCTCGTTTTGCGTACAGAAAATGCTACCCGATTTATATAGACCATCCAGGGCTGTGTTGCCAGCAGGGTTGGTGCGGGTTTGAATTTCAAGCTTAAATTCTTTGGGAACTTTATCAATGATAAGAGCGTCTTCTCCGAGTTGATAATCCTCTGGAGAAAGCTGCTTACCATCTAATTTAATGGATACCAGCTCCAACTGCTGACCATTAAGTATCAGCGGTTGAGGCTGGTCTCCGGCGCCAGGATTTTGAACAACGGTCATTGTGGACGACACCAAGGTATTTTCATCTTCAAGATCAAAAACCAAATCAATTGTTTTGACCATGTGAGAAGGGGGGCGGTAGTCTTTTAAAAGAACCGGTCTTGGTGTCGTAGCTTTCATAATCCTCTTAATATTTACATGTCATAGCGATTGTGGTCACCTTTACGAGGCACATTTACCACTACTGCATCAATAAAGTCTTTCCATTGGCCTTGCTCATATAAGTTTTGCACAAGTTTAATATTCAGGCCAACAGCATTACAAAAATCGACAAGATAGCCTATATGCATATTACCTACAACTTGCTCGTCAGCTAGGCTGTCTGCAATGCCTCCGCGGAATTTCTTCCATACCATCGATTTCCCTTTAACGACGCGCATGCCCACTTTCAGTTCTTCGTCGGCAAAAATAACCTGCAGAAACTTCAGGGGATGTATGTGCGCTGTGTTATTTCCAGCGGTTTCAATGGACCCGGCATAAACTAGGAGCGAAATTTCACTTTTGTTCGCCAACGTTTTTACGACGTAACTGATGTTGCGAATTTCCTCATTGTTTGGCTGGTAATAGAAGTCGCGTCCTCCAGCGGGGACATTATAGGAATAACCAGAGTCGCTTGTGCTTTTCATTGTTGGCTGGGCTTGAGCCGCCATAAAGTTCCAGTTACCTTCATCCATAGCGTTAAGCTGGGCTGTAAGTTCTTCTAATGTAACGTCGGATGGCACTTCTAGAAGAGTAGGATTTCCGTCAGATGCCATGACGACAACCTCCATACCATTGACAAAGGGACAAATGAGAAGAGCTCCCATTGTGAGTCCTGTGAGCCATGTTAAACAGACTTTCATCACTTCTCTCCTTTTTTTTGTTGGGGCATGAGGCCGCTTCGTGGTACGCTACCCTTTTTAGAATTTACATCTAAAAAAGGCAAGATACATGAGTTCGGACGTGACAACAAGGCCTTTTTGAACAGAGGATTCATGAAAAATAGATTGTGGTTGGCAGCATTGTACGCTGTGATAGGGTTTATCCCATCTGCAAAACTGGACGCTTGGAGCCTACCGGAATTTTCTCTGGGGAGGCATCGCGTATGGATAGCCCCTCAAGCGTACCATATGGAACGTTTACGAAAAGGTGGTACTTATCAAAGCGGCTGGCTGGGCGGTATTCGCGGCTGTATTGAACGTGATGTGGTTAATGGATTTTATTGGGGTGTTGAGGGCGCTTGGGCGCAAGGACCACTTTCTGGTCATACCTCAAGTGGTCGCAAAATAAAATCCGATATGACTGAAGCTGAAGTGGAAGGGCGCATAGGCGTTACATTGGGAGGCGGGTCACAATATTTTGCGACCATCACCCCATTTGTAGGTGGAGGGTATTACGAGGGAGCCAATTCTTATGTATCTCCTTCTCCCTTGACCATCAAAGCGACGACCGCTTATGAATTTTTCACTGCAGGTTTTTTGAGCAAAGTGTGGTACGAAGATCTGTTTAGTGTTGGCTTTAACTTTAAAGTTCGACAGATGAATGAAGCTAAAGAGAAGATCTCCCACGACCCAGATCGTTCTAATAGCACGATGCTGATTGGCGATAGGCAGGGGTGGATAGCCGAGCTACCACTTACAACGGAGCTATTTTGGAACGGAGATCCTTTTGAATTGGGACTAGTGCCGTTCTATGAGAAGCGACATTATGGTGGACAGGAAAACCATCCCACCGATTTTTATAGTACTAAGTACTATATCTATGGCCTTCGTTTGCTTTTGGGAGCTTATTTCTAGAGGGTATTATGAGTACATGTCCGTGTGGAAGTGGAAGGCAATATGAACAATGTTGTGGTCGATATCATCAGGGCATTCGGCCGGAAGACGCATTGGCATTAATGCGTTCACGTTATTCAGCCTATGCCCGGAATTTAGCTGCTTATATCATCAGTACGACACACCCACGCAATCCTAGAGCGATGGCGGACGAGTTGGCATGGGCGACTGAGATTTTGGCATTTTCAACGACGACGCAGTTTGAAAGATTAGAAATCCACGAATTTACCGATGGTCAGGAAACGGCCTACGTGCAATTTACGGCCTATTTATCCCAGGGTGAAATGGACGCCAGTTTTACAGAGCGCAGTCGTTTTGTGAAGCTGAATGGGCGCTGGTTCTATCGTGACGGATCCATTAAACCCCGTAAAAAGTAGTGGCGGTGCCTGTCCTCAGACCCTGATTGCTGCCAAAACTTCATCTAGCGTTCATAGCGATATATCAGATGCAGCAGTGTGCCTCGACGGCAAGAGTGATCTCTTGCCGAGAGGGCGCTACATGTTCTATTCAACATTGTAGCGCCGCCACTTGTTGCTACAAATACACTTCTCTGTGGTCCACAGCATCATAGCAGGTCACTGCGACAGCCGGAATATTGCGCGGCAAACTTATGGCAAACTCTTTCAGGTAGCTTGAATATAGCCCTGGCGCTTCAAACTCTGTAATGGGTCGCAATGGAACAAACAACAGATCCGCACGTTCAGAGTAATGCTGGAAATGCGTTTTTGTAGAGTCCGGATGTTCAGTGACCACTTTTGCTTTTGCTTTCACACGCATCTTGGTAAGCATTGTAGTGAAATGCTCCTGCAGATAGCCTTGCGCTTTCTCATCGGATGCAAGTGCACGCAGATTAACCTCGCGATGCTTCCAAACCATGCTTGTGCGCATGGACATAATCAAACTCAGCATCAGCTCAAAACTCTCTCGATGTTCTTGATTCCACCAAAGGTCGATCACCTTTCGACGGTAATGAGGTCTTGTAAAAAGAGATAGGGGGGATTGTGGAGCATCAAAAAAGAGTAGAAGGTTTTTCTGGTTTTGTTGTGCAGCGGTAGCGACAGCAACCAAACCGTCTAAATCGGCTTCAAAATTTTCGGAGGCAGGAATCATCAATGTGTTGGGGTTAAACGGGCCCATTCCGTAGGACTTGATGAGGTGGATCATCCCTTCATGGTAGTCCGCATAAGCCTTGGTATCGATTAATCCCCTAACAGCCTGCTGGTTAACCCATCCTTGTAGATGATGCTGTGCGCGGTCAAGTTGTTCGGGTGAACCCCAGGTTTCTGGCGCGATAGAGACCACCGCTAAAAGACCACTGCGCCTTGTGATTGAAGATGCTAATCGGATCATTTTCTTAGGTTGAGAAGGGGCTCGGGAAAATGCAATGACTTGCGGAAACCAATTGAGAGAATGTTCTTTGGATTGCGAAAGCCAATACAACGCAAGTCGGGAAAAAAAGAAGACGATGTGTGTTCTAAAGTCCAGAAAGCGGCTTTCCACTGAACGGCGTTTCAGAAAAAGGTAAATGCAGCCAAGAGACGCAATAGCCGCGATGGTCCAAGCTGGGTCAATCATAAGCATTAACACAACTGCCATAGCGGCTCCCAACAGAGACACCTGCCAAGGAGATCGAATTGTCGGCCTCCAGCTGGGGCTGTGAATCAGGTCGCACAATCCCGCAACAAGGTTTAAGATGCCGTACGTCAGAAGGCAGATCATGGTTAGAATTGGGAGAATCTGATCTATAGTTGTATAGAGCACAAGTATAGTAGCAACGATAAAGATAGCAGCTACTCCCCATCTCGGGTCTTGATAGCGTCCATATGTGCGACTGAAAATCGTAGGTGCGATACCATCCTGTGCAATCATTTGCAGCATTCTGGGAGCTGCTAAGAGGGCACCCAGAGCGCTTGAAAGTGTGGCACACCAAATCCCCACATAGATAAGTGATGGTATTTTAGCCTGGTCTAAAATTAAAAGAGGGTTAGCCATCAGCGCGGTTGACGAGTATGACGTCCAAAGAAATAGGGCCAATCCCGTGTATACGAGGCCTGAAAATCCTACCGAGAGGATGTTTCCGATGGAAAGTGAGCGTGCGGGGTTCTTTAGGTTACCCGACATAGCCATACCTGCTTCAATACCGGTAACAGCTGGATAGAATATTGCAAATCCTTCCCAAAAGGACATGGGATGGTCAAGATAAGCCACCGTAGAACCTACATACGAGGTGTCGCTAAAGAAAATTGAGGCTATTGAGATAACCAATGCCACAAAAATGACGGTTTGCAGTTTGAGCGCCAAATCTGCAGAGCATAGGGATATTAACGTTAAACCGACTAACGTTAAGACCTCGATGGTTTCCGTAGAAATATTCGGATACAAGGCGTTTATCGAGTACGCAAAGCCCGTTGCACACATTGCGCAGCAAATGAGTTGGGATAAAACGAGCGCGATTCCAAAGGCTCCCCCGATTTCTATTCCGAGGGCTCTGGAAATGAGATAGTAAACACCCCCATTTCCCACTTCAGTATTGGTAGCCAAAGCTGCCACGGAATAGGACGTAATAGTCATAAGTACCAGCGAAATTCCGATGATCCCTAAGAATTCCCAGATGCCGACGCTGCCCACTACGAGACTTAGGCGCATAAAAAGAATCACACCAAACATCATAGTGATATTTGGAACAAATACTCCTGTAAAAGTACCAAAACCAATTTTTGTTTTTTCGTCAGACATTTAACCTCCTCTTTGCCGTTATTAAATAATAGGCCTTCTGTCTCGCGTATGTATGTATTGTTGCTTAGCTAAGAGCTCTGCAATTAGGACGCCTCCACCCGCCGCCCCGCGTAGGGCATTATGTGATAGACCCACGAACCGATAGTCCAATACTGGACAAGGTCGCAGGCGCCCTACGGTAATGGCCATCCCCCCCTTAGTTTCACTGTCTAAGCGTGGTTGAGGACGGTTTGCATCTTCCATGTAGATGATAGGGTGTTCTGGTGCCGAAGGCAGTTCCAGTTGCTGAGGTAATCCCCGAAAGCCTTTCCAGATTTCTAGAATTTCTTGAGCGCTAGGTTTGATTTTAAACGCTACTGAAACGCATGCCATGTGGCCATTGCATACAGGCACCCGGTTACAGTGAGCTGCAATGATTGGCTGCTTCGCGTTGATGATTAGATTGCTCTCAATCTTTCCCAATATTTTTAAGGGTTCCCACTCGGATTTTTCTTCTTCATCGGCAATATAGGGGATCACATTATTGGCTATTTCTTTTGCAGGGAGTCCAGGATATCCGGCTCCACTCACAGCTTGCAGAGTGGTTACCACAATTTTTTCCAAGCCAAAGCGTTGATGCAATGGCCATAAGGGGATGAGATAGCTTTGAATAGAGCAGTTCGGCTTAACAGCGATTAAACCGTGTTCCCAACCGCGTTGGCGTCTTTGTGCCGGTATGATTTCTAGATGCTCGCTGTTGACTTCAGGAATAAGAAGAGGCACATGGGGATCTCGTCGATGCGTAGCCGCATTCGATACGACAGAGATTCCTGCCTTCGCGTATTGCTCTTCGTATTCCTTTGCTAAATCTCCCGAAATAGCCGAGAAAACAAGGTCGCACTTCTCCTGGGCTATATCCAGAGCATCCAGGGTATACACGGGAAGATAGCCAATTCGCGGTAGTAAAGAGTCCGATTGCCGCCAACGTCCCGTCACAGCAGATTCATAACTTTGGTCTGCGGAACTTGCCGACGCTGCTAAAAAGGTGATTTCAAACCATGGGTGATTGGCTAGCAGCTGCACATAATGTTGCCCCACAACACCCGTAGCTCCCAATATACCTATCGAAATCTTAGTCATAATTTGGCTCAACCGAAAGGGATTCTAAAACATTCTCAATTTGAGTCAAAACCGCGGCACTCACTTGGCTCATTGGTAAACGACAATTGCCCGCAGGTTTTCCACATAACTGCATCATTGCCTTAATCGGCATGGGATTGCTGTCCAACATCGCTGCCTCAAATAAGGGAAAGAGCTCGTGATGGTGCAACCGAGCCTGCTCCCAATTACCAGCCAGCATCGCATGGATCAACTCAACCATCTGCTCGGGGATTAGATTCGAAATTGTAGATATCAGACCACGCGCCCCAATGGAGATATAGGGAACGGCGGTCACGTCATCACCACTAAATAAAGTGAAATTTTCACGCGGAACGGCACGTACATACTGAGCTGCCTGAATCATAGATCCTGAACAATCCTTGATTCCAATGATATTGGTGTTGGTGGCCAGACGACTCAAGGTTTCGGGATGTAGTGATACACCCGTTCTAATGGGGTTGTTATAGAGGATGATCGGAAAGTCAATAGCCTCCGTAATCGCTTCAATATGTTGCAGCAGGCCTTCTTGATTTGGTCTGTTATAGTAGGGGATAACTACAAGCGCGGCATTTGCCCCCAACTGTTTGGCAGTTCGCGTGCTGGCAATCGTATCGCGCGTGCAGTTATGTCCGGTTCCAACGACAACAGGAATTTGACCGCCGACGGTTTCAACGGTGATCGAAATGGCGCGTTCACTTTCCTTGTCGGTAAGAGTGGGAGCTTCACCGGTTGTTCCAAGAACCACCAAGCCGTCGATGCCAGCATTCAGTTGATCTTGAACATTATTTGAAAGGCCAATTTCGTCTAAAACATCATCCCTAAAAGGGGTTATTAGAGCTGTCAGTACACCTCGAATCAACATTTTTCTAACACTCCTAAGTAAAGGCTTGGATTATCCATATTTTATGCCTTTTGCGCGAGTGTATTAGGGATATGCAGGGTATAACGTCTGAATAATGATGTGGACAAAAAGATAATTGTTTGTTAACCTTTCAAAAAAGCGGAAAACAAGAGGTTGTTCTATCGCTTGGCTATGAACTCGATATGCTAGGAAATTAGTCATGAAACTATCTGTTACGTTTGTCCGAAATTTTTTCTTAATACTTAGCGCTTTGTTCACTACGGCATTTGCTTTATCAGTAAATTTCGAAGGGGCATTCGTTAATAAACTATTGCTGGGTATTGGAGCAGGTCTGCTGTTCGGTCTTGTGATAACCAAGCTTGGTTCATACTTTGAACGATTTAGTCTTCGAGTCTTTAATATCGCCACAATCGGATTGTTTTTTGGATATCTGATGGGACAGGCGGTGGTATTGGTCCTCGAAGCAGTGATCGGACTTGGAGTACTCGAGCTCGATCCCGCTTTATGGGGCTTAGCCCGCACATTGGTCTTTCTTGTTGCCATCTATCTCAGCATGGTGTTTACGCTGCGGGCATCGGAAGAACTTACCATTAGTATTCCTTTTATTCAGTTCAATCCAAATACACAAAAGAAAAAAGACATCATTGTTGACAACTCCATCCTCTCTGACACCCGTATCATTGATGTTGTAGCCTCTGGTCTTCTTGATAACTATCTCATTATCCCCCGCTACTTTCTTACTGAACTTCATGCACAGTCCGAATCCGATGATGAAGGAATCAAGACACGCGCCCGTCGCTCGCTTGAAATCATTAAAAAGATGGAGTCAATGTCCACTCTAGGACTAAGATTCACCGATACCGACCTTCCCGATGTTAAAGACCCCATTCTAAAGCTTATTCGTGTTGCTCGACTTGACGATGCCAATATTCTGACTGCCGATATTAGCCGTATCCAGCAATCGGAAGTGGAAGGCGTCCGCATCATCAACATTCATAGCCTCTCCAATTCGTTAAAACCGGTGGCACAGACCGGAGAATTTCTCACAATCAAGATTCAACGTTATGGTAAAGAGCCTAGACAAGGCGTGGGTTATCTCGAAGATGGAACAATGGTCGTCATTAATGGTGGGGCAGAGTTTATTGGAGAGAGCATCCGTGCACGCGTTCTATCAGTGAAGCACACCAGTTCTGGGCGAATGATCTTCTGTAACGCCGCTGATGAATGGTTGAACGAGACAGTTGGAGTTAATCCCGAGCAGATTGCAACTCCTGTCATCGCAGAAGGCGCTGCTAAGAAGTACTTTTCGGTTTAGAGAGATCGCTTATGATAAAAGGATTGGGCAGCGATATTATTTCGGTGGCCCGTATCCAGAAGGCGATCGATCGAAATGCTGAGCGATTTCTTGAAACCGTGTTTACGGATTCTGAAATAACCTATTGTCAGAAGCATCAAGAGAGCGCTCGGCATTTTGCAGGGCGATTTGCGGCCAAAGAGGCACTTGTGAAGGCCATTGGCACGGGATTTCGCCAAGGCATTACTTGGAAGGACATTGAAGTTTATAATGATGAGCTGGGGAAGCCGCACTATCGCTTCTCTGAGAAAGTGCTAGAAATCGTTGGGGAAGGGCATTTCATGCTGACTATTAGTCACTGTCACGAGTTCGCCACCGCCACCGCACTTTGGCTAGCTTAAAGAGCCTTGAGCGTCGCAAGGGCTTGACTTTATCTTGACTGTTGAGAACTGCACCAAGTATGCTATTCACTATGCATGATTGGCAAGTTTACCTTTATCTCCCGCTCGGACTAGTTCCTCCCATATTTTTTGGTTTGCGATTTTTAATTCAGTGGTACCAAAGTGAGCGTGCAGGTCAAAGCGTCGTGCCAATAGCTTTCTGGCGTCTGTCGCTTGTAGGTAACTGTCTGATGATGCTGCATCTATTTATTCAGATGCAGTTCCCCCTCGCACTTTTGCAAGTAGTCAATGCTGTGATCTCTTGGCGCAACCTCAACTTAATGGGCGTTGCCGGTCCTGTAGTGACTACTAAACGAACCTTAAAGATATTGATCGGTCTCGTCACTGTATTAACAGCCGTCTTTATTTTGCATGCGTGGTTTCTAGGGCAGGAGCTTGAGTGGTTTCGTACTCCTATAAAGCCGTGGGATCAGTTTGCTGCTCCAGAAGCGACTTTTTCATGGCATCTGCTGGGCGTTGTGGGCGGAATTCTGTTTGCTAGCCGTTTTTGGGTACAATGGTGGGAAGCTGAGCGTCACCAAAACAGTTCATTAGGACCTTCCTTTTGGTGGCTTAGTCTTGTAGGCAATCTATTATCGCTAACTTACTTCGTGCGCTTAGACGATCTCGTAAATATTTTAAATACTGGATTTGGCTTTCTGCCAGCGATTCGCAATCTACTGTTTCTGCGACGCGTTCAAACGCGCAGTAAATGATTTTAGGGTTTTCACCACAGAGATTACAGACAGCCCCTTACGCTGTTCCTCTCCTAGCTAGCCTTTCGATACAGTGGTCGCGTCATCATGCGATGCTCGCGGTAATACCATCCTGCAAATATCAGCAGCACAATCGACCATATGATCATTCGCGGGAGCGTAAACAGCGGTCCTCGATGCACCGATGCAGGCAACCCAAGGCGATCTCCAGGAGGCCAAATGAGTAAAGCGGGAGCTCCCTGCAGGTTGGCTTGAGGCACAAAGCCGAAAGTTCGACTGTCCGCGCTGCGGGCGTGATTATCACCAAGCAGGAGATAGTGCTTGTCTGGCAAGGTGATGCCAAATGTGCGAATAAAGGTGGCATCAATCTTGCCATCCTTCATTGGTGAGCCCATATCGCGGAAGGCAACATAGGGGCGTGAGGTGGAGCCTTGCTTTTCACGTTTCTCTTCCGAGGTCACAAAAGAACTAAGAACCTCACTACCTTTATCAAACAGCGGTCCACCCATTACATACAAAGCGCCATCGCGAAAATAGGCGTAGCGTGGTGGGTAGTAGAGTTGATCCGGAGAAAACGGAGCAAACGCCGTGTTCACTTCTATTCCCAAATTGAATAGGAACTGCAAATTTTTGATTGTAAGGCTATATAGGGGGTGATTTAGAGGTAGTTCGTCGCGAATGCCTGACCAGCCGACTTCATAACCTTTACCGTAATAGAATTCATAGACTCCGTCTGGCACGCCAGGAACTTCTGGACTGCCGGCATGGAGGCGCGACCCTTCAATTTGCCAGGTAGTTGCATAACCATTCTTAACAACGAAGCGGGAAGTATACATCGTAGCCATCAGTGCCGAGTAGGCAGACTCTGGAACAGGAATGACTGTAACAAAGGGCGTCAATCCTACTCTAACTTGTCCCACAGGGCCTTCACCAACACGGGGCTTGGGGTTTGTTAGATTAGGATTGTGGCGTAACTCTAGATACAGTTCTGACTCACCATAAGCTGCGGGATCCAAACCTGAGAATGCCTTCACCTCTTGCTTTGTTAGCAAGCGTGCCATGGCGAAGTTTCGCATGCCTAGGAAGTCCATGTAGGTTTCTATCTTATCGTGCGGCTTATTTGCAGCCGCCAGATTTTCTGCGACCCATTCCGTGCCATTATAGATCTGTCCTTCACCCACGCCATACGAAGACCATGAGAATCTTCCAGTAGGACGATTGACCTGACGGAACATCACTTCATACATGCTTGCTTCAGGACTGCGAGAAACCGATGTGCGTCCCTCAAAGTTGTTGTAGGGGACCCATTCCAATTTTTCCATACCCGATTGCAGAAGCTGTGGCGAGATGTCGTTGCCATCTTTATCCACGCCGTACACACGCCCGCCGTAGAAATACAGGGAGTCGCCAGGAAGTCCCATACACCGCTTGATGTAGCGTTTTTTTCCGGGGAAAAACCAAAAGTACACTGTGTCCGTATCTGGAAGGTCAATGCCTTCTCCAGACCAAATCACCACATCCGACCGACGTACTAATTGCGGTTCAAACATAAAGTGAGCGGTTTCCAGCGGGATATTGATTCCGAATGCTGTTTTGCTGACAAGAAGATGATCCTGCTCTTCAAACGTAGGGCGCATGGATCCTGTAGGAATCTTGTATGGTTCGAACCACATGACCCGCACACATGTAGCAACGACCAAGGCCACCGCGACTGCAAGGATAAGTTCGCCAAAATACCACGGAATGGACTTCTTGGGCTTGGCGGGCTCAAACCCCTCCAGCTCCCTGGCAAGGGTATTGGAACGCTCGCGGTCTTTGGCAAGCGTAGCCTCATCCAGATCCATTAAAAGCTGCTCTAAACGTGTTAAATGACGAGGCTCCAACTCTTTCCAATGCCGCTTGTACCATTGGTAGCGGTCACGAAGAATGTGACGTGATTTACGAATAGAGTAGTGCCGATCGGAGAATCCAAACATAATGCAATCATAGGTAAGTTAAAAGACTGTAATACTACCAGTTTTTTGCTGTGCTGGCTACGAAAAATCTAGCACAAGTGCACTAATGTGGTGGCAATAAGGGTGGCGGCAAGATTAGCCGTCATTCCATCGCGGTCGTAAAGAGGATTTAGTTCAGCGATGTCCATACCAATCAATTTTCCGCTAGCAGCGATTTGAGCGACGATTGGTAAGACCTGCTGGGGGATCAATCCTAGTGATTGTGGTGCACTCACACCGGGGCTGTATGCTGCGGCAAAGGCATCCAAACAAATCGTCAGATAGATGCATTCGTGCGCATTGATTACTTCATCTACGTTAGTAATCGCAGATTCCATTTGATCGGCATACACAGAAGTCACACCCAATTCTTTCGCTCGATTCACCAATGATTGCGTGTTTCCGAAGCGCTGTAGACCAACACAAGTGTAGCTAAATGGCTGATTTAGGCATTGACGCTCTGTTGCAATTTGCAGAAATGACGTCCCCGAAGAACCCCTTCCATCATCCAGAGGACGCAAGTCATAGTGAGCGTCGATATTGATGATGGCTAATTTGTTAACAGATTGCGATAGGGCTAACCCTTGGTAATGTCCCCAGGCTAGCTCATGGCCACCTCCAAGGACAATAGGCATTATTCCATGATGAACCATCTTACTGACAACTGTGGCTAGAGCAGCCTGAGAATCCTCCAGCCAGCCATCTGTGCAAGTAACATCGCCCACGTCATAAATGACAATGTCGCTATGCATAGCTAGTTTACCCAAAGCCAACCGCAGAGCTTCCGGACCAGCAACAGCACCAACACGACCGCGATTGCGTCGGACACCTTCATCGCAGGCAAATCCTATCAAGGCCACTGCAAGCGTACCTTTGGGTGGGAATGGCATTCCTTGCGATAGATCAACAACATGTACGCGTTCGTGCAAGCGTCCGTCACGACGGCCCTGCCAAGTGCCAGCTCCGGTGATTCGATATCTTTGGCCCCAGGCTGTCATCTCAGGTGTCATTAGGCTATCCTGTTAAAATACAAAAAAATACACATCCTGTTTTTAAGTTGAAATCTAAATATTTAGTTTGCCATAGTTGTTGCTATTTTGATCGGACTTCCTGAATCCATCGAAGAATATTATCTCGATCAATCAGGATCCACAC
>CAYTFC010000035.1:0-28807 GCA_964436955.1 uncultured bacterium
TGAATTCAAATTCAATGACTTGTGCGGCAAGTTTTGGTAGCAATCAGGGTCTAAGCCGTTTTTGTGGACAGCTCTTGAAAGATTTTGTCTGTCTATGGACATTCTTGCGGATTCCAGGCATGGAGCCGACTAACAACCAAGCAAAACGCGACTTGCGGCCGATGGTGCTTTGGCGCAAAAAAAGTCTAGGAACGAAAGGTCCAAGCGGGCAAGCATTTGTAACTATCGTAGGCAGCCTTGTCCAGAGCTTACGTAAGCAAGGCCGCTCAATTCTAGCATTCCTAACAGACGCTCTAACGAGCGCTCTTAACGGGCAACCTTTTCCAGACCTCTGCCTTAATTAAGCCTAATTCGGTCTAGGGAGCGTGAACGGCTTCGACGCGCACATGGTTTTGCTGAAGTTGAGTAGTTGGCGACAAACGCGACAACGGGCATGGCCACAGGCCATGTCCTAGAAGCGTTTGATCGTCAAATGCTCAGCTTTGGTCAAGAGCTTGTGCGTGTGAGAGGTCGTGAGCGCGTACGCTTGCGCGTAGCTGAAGACATTTTGTATTGATTCCACGCCGCAAAAGCAACCTCTTGGTAGATTTTATACTACGCGCAGCTTGAAATTGTGAATTTGGAAGTGCGAAAGCCCCGGAGTTGGGTCATCGTAAATCGGTTTATATTTCTAATATTAACCGTCTTACGACTATCAAACCGCGGGAACTTTCCCATGGGACCAAATCACCATTTTAAGCCGCGGGTGGTATACACAGAATAAGACCTCATTTACTCCCTCCTTATATGAACGACGAGCTTGCAAACATGAGTACATTGGGGTAACATTCTCCCTTGATTGCTGGGAGGTCCATGATGGATATTGAAAAGGAAATTCACCGTCTCATTGACATCGCCATACAGGAAGATATTGGCAACGGCGATATCACCGCAGAAGCTTGCATACCTGAAGAAGCTCAAACCCGCGGTCAGCTGACCACAAAACAAAGCGGCACCATTGCTGGTCTACCCTATCTACCCAGAATATTTCAGCAGCTAGATCCCAGAATAAAAGTAGAATCTTTAGTGGCAGAAGGGTCTTATCAAAAGGCTGGAACCGCAATTGCCACCATTGAAGGTCCTGTAAGAGGTATTTTAGGAGCGGAGCGCACTGCTCTAAACTTCATACAACACGCCTCGGGTGTGGCATCCGCTACTGCGGCCTATGTCCGCAAAGTCGTGGGTTACGATTGTGAAATTCTAGACACCCGAGCCAACTACCCAGGTCTTCGGGCTCTGGAAAAGTATGCTATACGCGTCGGCGGAGGCACCATCCACCGTTACGGACTCAATGACCTCTTTATTATCAAACGCAACTACCTAGCCTTCCTCGCATCGAAAAGCGACAGACCGATATTCGATGCAGTGAGCGCTGCCCGCGCCTGTCGTCCAGGCATAGCGGTAGAAGTTGAAGTTTGCAATCTCGAAGAGTTAGATGCTGCTGTACTCACCGATGTTGATGCCATTATTTTACATAACTTTGCGCCGGAACAAGCGCGTCGTTGTGTGAAGAAAATTCATGCTACACGCAAGAAAGCCTATATTCAAAGCGTATCAGGTATTTCCTTGGAAACCATCCGCGAATACGCAGAAACTGGTGTGGACGGCATTTCCGTTCATACGTTAACACACTTTGCAGGCGCACTGCATATCAGTATGCGTCTCATTTCCCACGAAGAACCGCGCTTACATGCCCGTGGAAGAACTACAACATTTTCATCCCGCTAACATAGCGAGCAAGGAGACCACCCATGTCAACGACACCTAAACAGATCATTTTCGAAGAAGACGCCCGTAATGCGCTTTTGGAAGGTATTAAAAAGCTAGCGGACGTCATCGCATTTACGCTAGGACCAAAGGGTCGCAACGTAGGTCTAGAAAAAAGCTGGGGCGCACCCACGATTACAAATGACGGCGGCGCTATTGTCCGTGACATCGAACTAAACAATGTCTATGACAATATGGGCGTTGCTAT
This sequence comes from uncultured bacterium, assembly GCA_964436955.1. GTDB lineage: Bacteria > Chlamydiota > Chlamydiia > Chlamydiales > JAJFMA01 > CAMFKD01. Next base: position 2,015 of record CAYTFC010000035.1, read on the forward strand.
GGCTAAAGAAGTCGTTCAAAAGATTAAAGAAAAGTGCGGCGACGGTACGACAACTGGTACACTTTTGCTCCGAGCGCTAGTAGAAGCTGGCGTAAAGCAAATTGCTGCTGGTCATAGCCCCATCAACATCAAGCGCGGTATCGACAAAGCGGTTGACGCTGTGATTAAAGAGATTGAGAGATCTTCTATTCCAATTAAGAATTCAACCGAGACCTGCAATATTGCAACAGTGTCCGCGTCCGGCAATCAAGAAGTTGGTAAACTGATTGCAGAAGCCATTGAGAAAGTGGGTAAATCAGGCGTAGTGACCATCGAAGAGGCAAAAGGCACCGAGACAACAATTGAAATTGTTGAGGGCATGCAATTTGATCGCGGTTATGTAAGTCCTTATTTCTGCACCAACAACGACAAGATGATCGCCGAGCTGCATGATGCACAGATTCTTCTTGTGGATAGAAAGGTCAACAACATCCATGAACTTCTACCGATTCTTCAAGCTACGGCTGCGACAGGCAAAGAACTGTTGCTTGTTGCTGAGGACATCGAAGGTGACGTGCTATCCACACTCGTTGTTAACAAACTACGTGGCACGCTAAAAGTTATCGCGGTAAAAGCACCAGGCTTCGGCGATCGTCGTAAAGCAATTCTGCAAGACATTGCTGTGCTCACCGGAGCCACAGTAGTCACCGAAGAAGCAGGCATTGCACTGAAAGACGCAACTGCTGAAGTATTGGGTTCTGCTGAGCGTATCATCGTTACCAAAGAAACGACAACAATCGTTCATGGTGGCGGCCAGACAACAGCGATCCAAGCTCGCGTGAAGCAACTCGAAGCAGAAGCTGCGAATACTACCAGCACTTATGACAAAGAAAAGCTGGAAGAGCGCAAAGCTAAATTGAGTGGTGGAGTGGCTCAGATTCGTGTAGGCGCTGCCACAGAGCCCGAGCTAAAGCAGAAGAAACAAGTTTTCGAAGATAGCTTGAGTTCCACCAAAGCCGCATTGGAAGAAGGAATTGTTCCTGGCGGAGGCGTTGCCTTGCTGAGAGCTAGTGCAGTGATCGATAAGTTAGGCTTAGAAGGCGAAGAGGCCGTCGGAGCTCAGATTGTTAAACATGCATGCCGTGCACCTCTTAAACAGATTGCTATTAACTCAGGTTTTGATGGCTCTGTCATCTTATCTGAAGTAGAGCAAGCCAAAGCATCGTTCGGTTTTAATGCGCTCACAGAGAAGGTAGAAGACCTCTTTGAAGCTGGCGTGATCGATCCTGCTAAGGTTGTAAAAGCCTGCTTACTGCTTGCAGCTTCTGTTGGTGGAATCGTTCTAATTTCTGAGGCGCTCATTGCAGACGCTCCAGAAGATGATGAAGAAGCTAAGGACTAATTTCCTTTGGAGCTGTGTTTCAAATGGGCTGCATCGTCGATGCAGCCAACCCCATCCCTACAACAGCTGCCTTTTCCTTTTGGGTCTGCCTCTCCGAGGCAGACAAGTTTACTACTCAGGTTCGCCCAAAAGGGACTGCCGCTTCGGCGAATACCAAAGTAATTTTTAAACAATGATTGACGTAGATGTTAGCAAAACAGCTGCGCGAATTCGCGTAGAAGGGAATATCATGGCCGGTAGTGCCTGGTATTTTACTATCGGCCGCACGGTGTCTCACATCATTGCCACTCCTTACCGCGTTGCTATGCTAGTCATCGAGGCCATGATGGGCCTCGCATCCTCTCCTTCACGACGCACCTTTAGCCTCATTGCCTTGCACGGACTTTGGGAACTTCTTAATTGGACCGAACCATTTATTTGGGGGCTGAACCGATGCGTTCGTTCCATTCCCTTACCTAAGATTGAGGATTCTGCGGTTTATTCAAATCAGCCTCATCCCAATGGCGAATGCTGGGGTTCTAGCATATGGTTCTTGGGACTGTACCATGCACTTGAAAAGCGCTGTAAAGATCCCGAGAAACGTTTGTATGCGGTGGCTAACGAATTCTGCCGTGGAGTGCCCAAACAAGCAGTTCTCTTACAAACGACAGGACTTACTGGACTATCTTACTCCCTACTTGATCGCATCATTGCATTCGTTACAAGCACCAAGAAACGCTTTTGCCGAGCTTTGATCGCAGAAGCCGAATCCATGCTCATCCGTCATGTAAACCTAGCTGTGCGAAGCGTTCGGCTAAATCCAAAGAATGTTCCGGTTGGAACTTACCTCGTTTATCACAAAAAAGGTCCACACGAAACCGTTTATATTAAGCTTTCGGAATCGCTAGGCTATACTTTCGATGTGGAAGGAGGCCTTGTTAGACATCATTCCACTCCCAACTTCGATGGATGGCTCACACGAGCAAACCCTCGCCGCGTTTGGGACCTACGCCCTTTAAGCTTAGGACGCCGTGTTGCCATGCTATTGGCTTAGAAAGAAGATAATGTCTATAATACGTTTAACTAAACTCCATTAAGGTGTGTCAATGTCTCCTTTACTCGCAGATCTACAGCAAGAAGCAATCGTAGTGGGCGTTGTCTGCATCGTCTTTCTTGTCTTGTTTGTCGTCGCAGGCATTCGCCAAGTGATGAAGGAAAGAGATTAATGACTGATAAGCTTAAACAAGTTTCGCCTGAATGGTATGCTAAAGGACTAAAATTCTCCTGCACAGGTTGTGGCCGCTGTTGTACAGGAGGTCCAGGTTATGCGTGGGTGAACGTCGAGGAAATTGAAAAGATCGCTGCCTATCTAAATCTTTCATTGGATGATTTCGGCAAAAAATACTTACGTCAAATTGGCAATCGCTATGCCTTATTGGAACGCGGCAAAAACTTCGACTGCATCTTTCTAAAGGGCAAACAATGTCAAATCTATCCTGTTAGGCCAACTCAATGCCAAACGTTTCCGTTTTGGCCGGAAGCTATTGCATCTCCAGAGGCCTGGGAAGCCACAGCTAAAGAATGTGAAGGTATCTGCGATTCTGCCGATGTCGTCCCATTCAAAGACATTGAAAAACAGCGCCTCCGTCAAGTTAAAGCTGATGCCCCTACTGAATAATACGCTTAAAAATTAGCTCCAAAATACTATTTCGATAGGCTTGCTTACGATAAGAATTAGAGAACATTATCTGGTTGATAAATACTTCTTGCATAACCTCGGGATTGTTTTTTTTTAACCATTCCTTAAGAATAGGAACCTCATTTCGTACGCGCTCACGACCTCTCACACCCTCCCTGAAAGTGCGTTAGGGTCTCTTAGATCGGGTTAAAATGAGGCTTGATTCCACAAAATGCTTGTTACAACCAACTACTGATATTAGCATAGACCAAGTGCCCTTGCTTGCGTAGCCTCTGCATCGTGCTACCCACTACCATGACAAACGCTTTTTAAATCTGCGAAGCTCGTCTTCCAAACGAGCATTATGCTCAAGGGACTTTCTTAAAAGCTCCTTTAACTTGTGATTTTCAGCTTGTAAGTCTGCGTCTACGTTCATGGGAAATAATATTATTTACCCTCAGAAAAAAGTAAAACAACATCCCTTCGAACTTTCAGGAAGTGCGAGCGGCTTCGACGCACTCATGGCCTTTCGCTAAAAGCATGCAAATGTGGACACCCCCGACGAAAGGAATACCGTTAGCTATTTCCTAGGACCCTGATTGCTGTTAGTAGAAGACCTGAGTGTATGAGAGGTCGTAAGCACGTACCTTATTGAATACTCATGTGAAATCACGTATGGTGTGCGCATCATTATGCAAACAACGCGACGTCTTATGGAAAAATTTGATTCCGTCACACAGGAAAACATCAATACGTGGTTGAATGGGCAGTACGATGAGAGCACCAAGACCGAAATCCACAAACTGATCGCTGAGCAGCCTCAGCAGGCTATAGATGCCTTCTTTACGAAGCTCTCATTCGGCACAGGAGGATTACGCGGAATAGTTGGTGTGGGGACCAATCGGATGAACATGTACACAGTCATGGCAGCAACGCAGGGCTTAGCCAATTACCTGTCTTTACAACCTCCAAAAAGTGGGGGACACAGCGTATTTATTGGATACGATTCCAGAACCACATCCCGCCAATTTGCCGAAGATACTGCCCGCGTTTTAGCAGGAAATGAAATCTGCGTTGTTATCTTTAAGGAGTTAAGGCCTACGCCTTTAGTCTCATTTGGTTGTCGCGCAAGGCACTGTTCTGCTGCTATCGTAATTACGGCCTCACATAACCCACCAGAGTATAATGGTTTTAAGGTCTATTGGGATGACGGCGGTCAGATTGTGCCTCCACACGATGCCGGAATTATTGCTGAGGTAAATAAGATCGTGGACATGTCCATGGTTAAAATAGCCGGCTTGGACAGTCCATTGATCACTTGGATTGGTGATGAGATCGATGATGAATACATTACTGCAATACGGCCACTCCAAAACTTTCCTGTAGACAATCGCAGTCATGGCAAGGATCTCAAGGTAGTCTACACTAGCCTACATGGAACAGGTATTACGGTGATCCCAAAGGTCCTTATGGATTGGGGGTTCGCAAACTATGTGCTCGCTCAAGAGCAAAGTGAACCTGATGGCACATTTCCAACCGTAAAATCTCCTAATCCAGAAGAGCGTTCCGCCCTCAAATTGGGCACAGAACTACTCTTAAATGTTGAAGGAGATATTTTGATTGCCACAGATCCCGACGCGGATCGAATGGCAGTGGCTGTACGACACAATGGAACCATAGAACTACTTACAGGTAATCAAATCGCTTGCATCTGTTTAGAGCATATCTGTAGAGCTCTCACAAAACAAAAAAGATTGCCAGAAAATGCAGCGTTTGTGAAAACCATCGTTACCACGGAATTGTTTAAGGTCATTGCCGAAGCATACGGTAAGCCTTGCTTCGATGTGCTAACGGGCTTCAAGTACATCGCTGCAATGATTCATTCATGGGAGCAGTCAGATAATGGCTACCAATATATTTTTGGCGGCGAAGAGTCCTTTGGATACCTTTTAGGGACCGTTGCTAGGGATAAGGATGCCGTCATTTCTAGTGCGCTAATATGCGAGGTTGCCTTGCAAGCAAAGCGACAAGGCAAGACTTTGATTGATCTGCTGCAACTGCTTTATCAAAAATATGGTGTCTATCGCGAAAAGCTGGTGTCCATATTTTATGGTGAAGGAAAAGCAAGTAAAGAACAGATGAACCAAGCCATGGCACGCCTACGAGCCAATCCGCCAAAGATCGTGGTAAACATTCCGGTAATTTCTATCGAAGACTACCTGTCTCTAACCCGCACCGATGTGCGGATGAATATCACAGTGCCGTTAGAATTTGAGCGGTCTAATGTTTACCGCTTAAACCTAAGTGACGGCAGTAAATTAGTGGTTCGTCCTTCTGGGACAGAGCCAAAGATCAAGTTATACTGCGGTGTTTCTAGACCATCATTATCGCTGAGCCACGACCAAGTAATTGCGCAATGTGATAACATTGCTAATGACCTTCTAGAAGCTGTTGTAAAGACTCTTACAGCCACACACTAGACCTCATGCGCCGGTTAAGCCTAAGACCCTGATTGCTACACATCCTTTAAAGCGATCTATCGCCACCGTCTATTTCACCCTTACTGAAATGGATGTTGTGTAGGCAAAATACCTAGGTAGCGCCTATGTTCTCTGTGGGTAGAGAATCCTACTTATAGCGCTTTTTCCTTGGGCTCATCATCCTCATGCTCATGCTCGGCTGAAGGAAAGGCCTCATCTTCATCAATCACCAATACATCATCCTCCTCGGGAAATTGCATCGCTTCTTCGTGGTTGACCACATCCTCGGTAGGCATTTCATATGCGGCTAGATTTTCCGGCGGCTTATATGTTTCTATTGGTTCGTCCAGGACATCATCCTCACCTTCATGAGGCATGTAATTAGAGGTATTTTTGATTTCTTCCTCCGGTTTCGCTGGCGGCATATAAGCAGCTGCAGCTATTTCTTCCTGTTCCTCAACTACTGGTGGTGCATAAATAGATTCGGGTTCCTCATAGACAGGTTCAGGTGTAACAAGTGGCTCATAAGCAGGTTCTACTGGTTCAACAACATTTTCAGCTGCAGGTTCTTCATAAACAAGGGTGGATTCAGCTTCCGGCACATACTGTGGCTCATCCACGACCTCTTCCTTCACTGCATCCTCCGCAACAACTGCCGCTGCTATACCAACGGGGATTAGGCGAGCCTTATTCATAATGCTCTCTAAGCGCGATAGCTTTTGAGAGTCCGTAAAGGTGGCCTCGTTCATAAGCTTCTTAATATCGCACTTTTTACACTTATCATCGATTGCATCACGTAATTTCTCTAATTCGGCATCCAGTGCGTGTGTGCATCCCATTAAATGCGCACGAAAAGCACGCTTATACTCCAATAGAGAACTCTTCAAATCTAGCTTTTCGGGAACGCTCGATAGCACCTTATCGACCAGCTTCTCGGCGTCTTGATAGCTATCCACTAAGGTAGAGTCGATAAAAATTTTAGCCTTTTCAAACGTCTCTATCTCATGATGCAGCCGACGCACAGTACAATGTCGATGCCATTTATCCTTGAGTCTGTCAAAAAATTTAGCAGGGACTGGAGCCGACTGGTTATCCTTGATGTCCTTGCTAATTGACCCTATGACATGATTGATTGCGTTACCACAAGCGGCTTTCATGTCATGTCCGGCACGCTTTGCGTCGGCAATCAAATCGAATAGTTTTTCATGCGCATGGTCAGGCCAAGCATCCAGATTATCCATATTTCCTCCAAAAATAACGCTACTTCACATCAATCGTAATTATAGCATTACCAAATATTTAATTATATCGATGCGAAGCGTTTAAAGAGAGAATTTATACCACGCGTATAGTAAGTCGCTAGGCTGTATTGCCTTTCGGTCTTGGGGGAGGTCTTCTTCGAGGGGGCGGGCGCCTCCCGGGAGGAGGAGCTGTCGAGGTGTCTTTGGCGTCAAATCGAGGAGGAGGACTTCCTTCCCAGATAGGTTCACACTGAATATGGCTCAATACACGGCGCAATACGCCTAAATCTCGGCTAGTCACTAGAGAAACCACCATTCCTTCCTTCTCAAATCTTCCCGTGCGCCCGGAACGGTGGATATAGACATCAGGGTCTTCAGAGAGTTCATAGATAAAGACATGCGACACTCCCGAGAAGTCAAGTCCGCGAGCGACAACATCAGTGGCCACGAGAAGTTTGACGCGTCCCGAGCGAAATTTGTTGGTAATAGAAGTCCGCATTTCCTGGCTAAGTCCAGCGTGAAGGTAATCGACTCCCGAAATATTCTTTTGAAGTGCTCGGCATACTTGCTCCACCTGGGAACGCGAACGACAAAATACGATAGAGTGGGTGGGTCTAATTTTATCAAGGATTCTAGCCAACGTATTCTCACGATCACGATGCTCACAGTAGGCGAAGTGATGACAAATGCTCGACGGGCTACGCTGTTCGCCAGTTAAAGTAACCTCTACGGGATCTCGCATGTGCTTTTGGGCAATGTCCCGAATTTGAACAGGCATAGTCGCAGAAAACAGTAGGGTTTGATGGGCATGGTTTAAACACTGCATGATAAACACGATGTCATCATAAAAGCCCATGCTGAGCATTTCGTCAGCTTCATCAAGAATCAAAGTGCTTACATTTGTGAGATCTATCTTGCGGTTATAGACATAATCAATTAAGCGCCCTGGAGTGGCCACAAGGATATGTACTCCATGGTCCAGCTTGGCCTTTTGTAAATCATAGTTTTCACCACCAAAAAGTGCGTAGGCCTTCACGTCGCGGTATTTTCCAATTTTTTGAGCCTCTGTAGCATATTGGAGGGCCAGTTCACGCGTAGGAACGACTATCAAAGCCTGTATAACCGGTCTATTAATATCTACTCGATCACACACAGGAATAGCACAAGCTGCTGTTTTACCAGATCCTGTTTGCGCGAGAGCGATAAGATCACGCCCCTCTTGAATTAACGGAATGGTTCTTTCTTGTATGGGAGAAGCTTGTGTAAACCCCATTTCAGAAAGTGCTTTTAAAACGGGTGGTTGAAGGGAAAGTTCTTCAAACGTTGTCATGCGAAGGGGCCTTGATAAAGGGTCTAGGAGGCAATTGTCCCACAAAGAAGGAGTGGATAATCCACAGCAATAGCCATTTTGGGGTTAAGTGTCGACTCAAAAAAGTCATAATTCGGTATCGCCAGTTGAACACACGCACCGCTTGCCCTTTTTGGATTTGCTTCCACATATCCTGAGCTGCAAAGTCTGCTGTCATCACCATATGGCGTTCTTGTAATATTGAAGCATCAATGACAGCACGTTCCTGAAAACGTGTGGCCACAACTCCTGGACAAGAGGTCAAAATGCGCACCCCCTTATCGCATACTTCACAATCAAACGACTCGGAAAAGTCTTTAATGAATGCTTTAGCTGCCGAATATACGGCAAAGTGAGGGAATACTTGAAAAGCAGCTGATGAAGACACATTCAAAATGGTCCCTTTCTTGCCTGCTGTAATCAAGCTGCGAGCGGCTTCTATGGAAATCTTAAAGGGAACCGTAGCGTTTAGGTCGTAAATTTTCATATTATCGGATAAATCGTACGTCAACACTTCCCCGTAAACACCTGCTCCAGCGTTGTTAACTATGAGATCTGGTACTTCCTTCTGAATCATCTCAATAAACTGCGCAAGATGCTCTGGATTGACTAAGTCATAAGAAACCGTAGTCACAGCCACTTGCTGTCGAAGCTCTTGTGCCAAACTTCCTAAGCGCTGGGTATCGCGCCCGGTCAAAATCAATGCAATCCCTTGCTTAGCAAAAATACGAGCTAAAGACTCTCCTATTCCGGAACTGGCACCCGTCACAACAGCTTTGGTAAACATGGCTATACTCCAGGACGCACGGGATATTTAATGCGCGAATGACCAGCGGCCAAGAGGGCATTAACCATCGTCCGTTTGATGGTATTCAGATCCTGGAAAGTAAGATTGGATTCATCAAACTGGCCATCTTCAGCCTTTTCGCGAATGAGACGATTTATTAAGTCTGTGAGCGTCTGTTCATCCATGCGATCAAGCGAGCGTGAAGCCGCTTCAAAGGAATCTGCGATCATAATAATAGCTGCTTCTTTGGTCTGTGGCTTAGGACCGGGATAGCGGAAAGCTCTTTCCTCCACCAATGCTGGGTCATTGCCCATCATCTCTAGCTGCTTACGATAAAAGTAGTAAACCAGGGTAGTGCCATGGTGTTCGCGCACGATATCGATAAATTTTTCTGGAAGACCCGCACGCTGGCCCATCGTAACGCCTTCGGTAACGTGAGCCATGATCACTTGTGCGGATTCTTGAGGTGTCAACAGCTGGTGCATATTGACGCCTCCTTGCTGATTTTCCGTAAAATACTGCGCCGTGGCCATTTTGCCAACATCGTGGAATAGTGTCGCAATGCGACAGAATAATCCATTAGCACCAATTGCAGAAGCAGCACCTTCAGCAAGGTTCCCTACCACCAAGGAGTGCTGGTATGTTCCTGGAGCCTCTAAGGTCATTCTGTGCAGTAAAGGATGGCTAGGATCCATGTATTCCATCAACGTCACGTTGGTCATGATGTTGAATCCGGACTCCAATAGAGGCAGCAGGCCAACCACTAAGATGGCTGTGATCCCCATGAAGATGCCTGTACTAACGAAGTCGGTGGCTAAAGACGCGTCACGAAGAGTGTTAGCGTTGAGGTGGAAAGCCAAAATCATCAGCATGCAGCAAACCCATGCTTTGGCGCATACAACGAAGATTTCCTTACGCTTTTTCAATGAACGACTGCTCAAAATTGCAACCAAAGCAGCAGCGAGGTTGATCAGCATAAAACCCTGCTTACCAAATGGCAGCATCATCGCCAGAACAACAGAAAGGAAAACCGCAGCAAACGCAGCGATGTTGAAATTCATTAAGCTCGCCAGCAAGATAGCAGCAAAAGGCACCATCAAGGGATATTTTACGGCTTCAACAAGATTGCCGGTCGTCGTCAAAAAGAAAAATTCGATTACTTTAGCCAGAGCCATCGTGATAACCATGACAGTAATTAGTAAGAATATCTGCCGATTGGAATGCATGACCGAAGGCTGCGTGACAAACAAAAATGCACCGCAAATACCTGTCAACACCAACGCTAACAATCCGCTGCCGGCCAGTGTAGTGGTATGCAATAAATTTCGACTATCGCTTAGAGCATTTTTCATCGCCTGTAACATGGCAATATGGCGAGCTGTAACCTTTTCTCCTTGGTCAATAATTCGACTGCCAGCACTCACATGCGTATGCTTATCGGGCACGCGAGTCTGTAGCCGCTTACGCAAGGCTCGTTGGGGATTAACATCCTCTAAAATTTTCCATGGATGCGACTTGAAATAGTCGATGATAAAGTTCGTGGTACCTTTGGGAAAATCTTGATCAGCTAATGAATGTTCTTGAACGTAATTCCATATCTGCGAAGGTAGTTTGACAGGCTGCTTGAGCTCTCCCGGCGTGAAAACTTGATATCCTTGAATCGAAAGACCTACGTCACTCATGCGCTTCAATGTGCGCGGATCCGTGAAGTGAAGGGAAAGCAACCCACGTTCCAAGAGATCAACCGCTCGGTACATCTCTTCAAGAGTACTATCTGGAATACGTTCACGCCACTGCTGATCGACCAGAAGGAACTTTTCAAATTCAGATCGTCGCTGATGTACGGAATTTTCCTCGATTTGGTAAATTTTTCCGATATCACGAATAGCTTCTTCCCGTAAAACAGTCGTGGCTTCTTCGTCAAAGAAGGTAAAATCTATCTGGGCAACGACATATCGAGGAGCAATGGTATTAAGCTCCAGCATGTCTACGGTAACTTCACGAAAATGAATAAAGAAAAATAGGACAGCGGAAAAACTAAGGCCTAGCAAAATGCGTATGCCAATACTCTTATCAAAAAAAGATTGGTCGCGAGTCGACGTTAAGCTTGTGGCGTCGTCTAAAAGATCGTTTCTAGGCACTGTGGTATCGTCCTTGCGCTCTGACACCTCGGATAGCCCTTGCACTAATACCCTCCAGGTCCAGGCGCTTCCCAGCTATGAATTTAATATCCCAATCATAGGCTCCTAAGTGATTAATGGGAAGAGGTGGAATAATAAGCCATCGATGGCACTTGGTTCCGATCCCGCAGGCTTAAGGGCCTGCCCTTGGCAAGTTGCCAGACAAGATAGATCGGGTAAATGAGTGAGCCAGAGCTAGAGCGAGTTACAGACAATGTTCACCTTGAAAATTGAAGAAAACACTATTTCAAAAGTTTCACCTCTAGTTTGTCGCGCTAGAACAGGCCTATTCTTCCCAATTGAAAAGTCGCGCCACTCGGCCAAGTCTCGACTTGGCCTTCGATACTTTGTCGAATTGGCGTGGTAAATATGTTTTTTAAGTTGACAGCATTGGGTAGCAAGTCGGGTTTGAAAAAAATCCAGACACTGTTTTGCAAGACGTAGTTTTTAAACTTTCAACGCAGAGGCGGGGAGACGGGGAGCCGCAGAGGAGGGAATTAACTTATGGATAACTGGGATCGTATGATTTGTCGATTTTTTTCACAAAATCTCGACATATTCCATGAATATATTAACGCCATCGACACATTTTGCACCTGATAGTAAATCAAATACTATATCAACGACGCATTTGTTTCTTTATTAACGGAATGAAGGAAAGAGAGAATGCTGGCTACGGTCTGTGGTTGAAAAAGAATACGTGTGTGCCCCGTTTTAATTTCTAAACGGTTGTGTGAACTAATTGAGGAAACAGAGGAATCAATCACCTGATCATAAGTCGCTACGATTTGAAGTAATGTAGGTGATACAGGCATCTTCTTTAAATGCTCACCAATAGCGGCAACAGTAGGTCTCAAAGCCGCGCGACATGGCAAGTCAGAATTTTCATTTATCCTCAGACGTCCAGCAATGCAAACAACTCCCTTAATCCTACTAGCTTGCTGCACATAAGCAACGTAAGCCGCTTCGATAGCGCCACGCGAATGGCCAACGAGAACAACCTCTCTGTCTCCAACTATTTCAATCATACGATCAATTGCGGCAACGATAGCCTGGCGATGAAGCTCCGGATTAACATCCTTATATTGCACATATAGGCTAAAAACATTAATCCCCTGCTCACATAACGCATCGGCCAAACTCAGAGTGGCAAAAGGATGACCAAAGTCGCCATGAAGAAGCAAAGCAGCGGGGCCATCACTCACTTTCACTGAACGATGATGATAGAGATGCGCTCCGGTAGACAGATAATATTTGGAAATACTAGAGCCAAACCCTCTTCTATACAACCATCTAATGAGGTTTGGCAAAACATAGACAAGGTCTGCCACAAAAACATCTGCAAGAAAAAGTATCCAATTTTTAGCTGAAAGATAGAACCCGCGCATGAGCACCCCAAAATAAACGAACACATTACAAAATATAAAATATTTCAGCAATCACCGGGCCCAGAGCGCGTACCCAATGTCGTCAAAATAAAAAATATCAGCACTGCATGTTTTGTTACACATTGTAGCACCGCTTGGCCAAAGACCCTGATTGCTACCATTTAAGTAATGTCAGAATAACAAGAAAATTCCATTTCAGTGATTTTATAAAGTTAATACAAGTATAAAAATAATTATAATAAACAAATTACATCTAATTAAATTAATCAGTTTACTGCAAACTTATTATATGATAAAATAAAACATAGCAAAGGAGTCTTTATGGAAGATTATTCACATTCATCCGATCCTTGGGATATCTTATTCACTGGAAAAGCTCTCAACGACTCCCAGATGGAAGACGTAGGACGTGAAATTTTCTATCAAACTAAACTCGGCTCTTTTTTATCCCGATTTATCCCTCGCTTTTTACAAGACGCTCTCACCCCTAATCTCATTTGTCGAAGAATGGCCGCTAACTGGATCAATACCCATAATGATGAAATTCTCAAAGTACGCTTCGATTTAGCGCCTGACGTTAATGTGACCACATATAAGCAAATCTTACAGAACGATGGGTGGCAGCTGAAAAGACAGTTACTCGTATTTGCTGATGATGACGTTATTGGGCCAAAAGAGCGTCCTATCGTGATAGCTCCTGCTGTTGTGCATAAAGCTCCCCAAGAAATATTATCGGGACTACCACAACAGCCTACTGATTTCGTGGACAGAATCTGTACTGAAAATCAATTCACCATTCGCAAATCTATCGATAATGGCAATTGCTTGTTTGCATCATGCTTGGACGAAGACGAAGATCCAGCATTTTTTCGTGAACAGATCTATGAATGGATCACTGCCCATATTGCAGATTATAACGACGACATCCAGGTTTATTTGAGCGCGGATATCGATGCAGCCACAGATCCTAAGGAAAACTTGCATGAGCGTGAAAAAATGATCGCAAAGCTGCCACAAAATCTGCAAACTATTTACCGAAAGTTAGACTCTGTGCGTGAACTTCAACCATCTGAATATGGGAATAAGCTTGAAGATTGGCTAGATGGTTCCGCGATTAATGACTATATCAAAGGTATGAAAAACAGTCGGGCGTATCCAGCAGAAATTGAATGTCGCGCTATTGCGGAATACTTAGAACGCCCGATATGCATTTACAACCCATTGTATCAAAATGCTGATGGGTCTGGTGGATTTTTACGCATCGAACCTAGTAGCCATTCAGACGCAGAGCCCATAAATATTCTGTATAACCCAGATATGAAGCACTACGATCGCTTGGTCTGATAGCTATCCCATCATCCTAAAAGTAAACTGAAGTGGTAGAAAATCCTATACGTTTGTGATCAAGATCGGATGGTTTGATAGTCATTATCATTAGGTGAATCGTGCAATAAGCATCTGACTCGCAAGGTACGGAGCATATCTGCGCTTACCCTTGGACAATTCATAAAACTGATCAATTCAAGGTCACGCTGAAGAAAATGTCGTAACCCTTCGTCAGAAATGTTGCCATTTACTATCTCTAACTTCTTTAGGTGTACGAGTCTTGTTAGCTCTACGAGGCATTCATCAGTCATGGGTTCCTCGCTATCATACACTAAGTGTATTTCTTCAAGGTATGGGCAATAGTGGACCAGTTCAGCTAATGTTTGTTGGGACAGTCCAACGAGTAGCTTGAGTGAACGTATTTCATGGCACCTTTGAGCAATTATTAAAAGGCAGCCTTCGGTTATAACAAAGTTCGTAAAACTTCTGAATCTACTGCCTAAGAAGGATAGTGCTAGTGCCGCGTTACCTTTTAACGACAAGCCGCCATCCTTTCCATGTAAAGACGTCAACCCTGGGCATGCATCGGCTATGGCTTTAATCCAGTTGGCATCTTTTACATAGAGATTAACATCACAAGTTAGCGGACAATTTTCAAAGAATTTAATATCTCGTGGTGATAGGCGAGTGTCCCCATCCGATGTAAAGTAGATATTCACTTCCTTAAAGTTTGGCCATGATAGTATCAACTCGCGCAAACTGAGCGCTTCAAAGGGGTATGTAAGATGGTTTTTAGGAATGTTAAAGGAGATTGACAATCTAGATAGCTTCGACAAGTACGCCAGCGTTTCCCATCCTTGTGACGTAATTTTAGGGCATTCCCCTTCCAAGGTCAGTTCCTGCAGATCCGCATGGGTTGCAACGAGCTCAACGAGTGCATTATCGGTTAAGTAACGACAATCCTTCGCCGATATGCACATCAAGGATCGCTCTGCGGATAAAGTGCCAATAATAGGCTCCTGTACGATTGGAGGTGCTACCAATGGTACATTTGGGTTAATAACTAAAGGAGATGGACGAGGTACTAAGACGGGTTTTATAAGGGCCCCAATCTTTGCTTGCAAAGAATCTAGTAGGGATAGGGGTATAACTCTCCATGTCAGATACGTCGCTGCTACTCCACCGCAGACGCCCATAATCAATGGAGAAGCGGTAATAACGTCGATTGCTGCTAGTAGGTCTCTCCTCAAAACATCGCGTTGCTTATTTGTGTTAAGGCATCGCACAGTGCCGACTGCCCCAATGATTGAGATAATGCCTTTAACCAGCGTAGGCACACGTGGATGCATAACTTTATGTAGAACTGCTTGCTTCCAAGTACGCGGCTTTTGAATGAAATCTTTTCCGTGGTATTTTAGTGAGACTTGTTTAAAGCTACCCTTTAGAACAGTTAATAATTCTCGTAGTTCAGGGTGTTTGGCAACTTTTGAAGCGTCATTTTCTATAAGGGTGTAGCAACCGTCTGGAAGGATGGAGAGAGAGACAATGCCTTCATATTTCTTGTTAATACAGACTATTAGTAGTGAAAGCATATTTTGCTGACATGCGATTTCCAACAGGAATGGCAAGTTTTTGTCATCAACTACACTCACTAGATAACTCTCAAGCCCTTGCTTAAATTTTTTGTAGCTAAAATATTCCATGCTATCGAGCATTTCACACACGTGGTCCACAGATAGATCTTGTATATCAATGGTTTCTGTTTGCATCCATCGATAGACACATTGAAGCTGATGTTTAGATACTTCGTAGAGAGGTATTGCATTAGCGCTACCTATCCCCTGATGGGCTTCCTTAAACCCTCTAGTAAGCAATGCTTGCAGCATTTTTGACTTAAGAAGGCAAATAAAACGACTGCATGCCATCACTGGAACAATCAATTTTTGCTTTTTAGCGCCGATAATAAATGTATACCCATTGAACCAATGAGCGAGGTCTCGTTGCCAAGGAGTCGCCTGATCTATACCATGCGCTTCGTGCATTTCTTCAAAGCATGAAAATATTTTCTCATCACTCAGAGGACATCCCAATGTTAGGTATTGCTGAAGTTTTTGAAAGATCTTACCTAAATTTGTTTCCAACTCTTCTTTCGGGATCTCTCCAAGATCATCCATTCCTTTACAAAAGGATTGTATTGGGTCGTCGGGCAGGCTAAAATAGACTTTATCCTCTTCAAGGATGTTTAAGAGCCCCTTATCCGCAGATGCAATACGGAATAGCCGTTCAGCGTCTTTATCTTGAAGCTGTCCCTTGAAATAACTTCGGCATAATCCTCTTAATAGGGCTGGCATGATAGCTTTGTAATCAAGATTACTTGCCACGACAACAAAGAGAAAGAGATCGAAGAGATTAATCCCTTCTTTACACAGACGATCTGAAAAGCTTTGTAACGTCCACGTGCCGCTATCCCAGTCAGCTCTATCTTCCTCGGGACACAAACCGCGATCACGAACTAGATTGTTGGCTAAATCCTGGCAAGCGTGATAGGTCTTGGAGTTCTCATCCTGAGCCACCAATCCTTTAGCGACCGACTCGAGTTCTTCTGGGTTTAGAAGCTTCGCAGATATTTGTCGTGTTCCTACACTTTTGACATCATTTATCCCACGTACGGCCTGAAATGATGACTCGGTCCTATGGGAAAGTCTTTCTAAAAAATTGGGACTTTCAGGGTTTAAGATCGTCTGTTCAACGTCATTAATTAATTCACCGCGATAGTCATCTACTCTAACATCCATTACTAACCTTTATTTTGTAATATAATGTTAGTTAACAAATATAGATATAATCAAGTAAATTAAAATGAAAGATTCGATTCAATGAATCCATAAAAACTACGCGCATCTTTACTTTTTTCGTTGACAACGGTAGACTTTCTCTTACTCATATAACCTAAAGAACGTGATGGCAGAATACCAAGTCCTTGCACGCAAATATCGTCCACAGTTGTTCAGTGACGTTGTAGGGCAAGATCCTATTGTCACTACCCTGAAAAACATGATTCGCTTAGAGCGTGTGGCTCACGCCTATCTATTTTGCGGATCGCGGGGTACTGGCAAAACAACTCTTGCGCGGCTGTTTGCCAAAGCTCTCAATTGTGAGAACCCCACAGCGGATCTTGAACCTTGTAATGTATGTTCTTCTTGTAGGGAAATCACTTCTGGCAACTCATTAGAGATTTTAGAAATCGACGGCGCTTCTCACCGCGGGATTGAGGATGTGCGTAAGATCACAGAAACTGTAGGGTATTCGGCAGCTTCTGGACGCTACAAGATCTATATCATCGACGAAGTGCACATGCTCACAAAAGAGGCCTTTAATGCCCTTTTAAAGACATTGGAAGAGCCTCCGCCAAAGGTTAAATTCTTCTTTGCCACAACCGAACCTCATAAAGTACTCCCCACTATTTTAAGCCGCTGCCAGCGTTTTAATCTAAATCGCATCTCAGCTGATAACATCGTTGATACTCTACAACGCATTGCAAATGATCTTTCTGTACAAGTACATCCGGACGCTCTACGGCTTATAGCTGCCATGGCCGACGGCGGAATGCGAGATGCCGAATCCCTATTCGATCAGATCCTCGCCTTCCATGAAGGTGAGATTACTGTGGAAGCCATTGCAAAAGTGCTAGGCATTATGCCTCGCGATGTTTTCTTCCAAATCGATCAAGCCGGAAAAGCCGAAGACTATGCGCAAGCTTTTGAGATTGTTAATCAAGTGTTTGCTCAAGGAAAGGATCTTCTTTTCTTTGTGGAAGGCCTAATTGAACATTTTCGCAATATTTTAGTGGTGAAGCTCTCCGGTAAAGATACTCAGCTGCTCAACGCTTCTACCGTCGATCGCCAACGCTATGAAGCATCAGCGCAGCTCTATCGTAAAGAGCAATGCATGCATGTGTTAGATACGCTTATAGAGGCTCAAACCCAGATTCGCTTCACTCCCTCAAGCCGCATTGCGCTAGAAACCATCGTTTTACAGATTATGCGTAGCCATCACCGCATTCCAGTGGAATACCTTGCTAAACAGCTTATGGAACTAGAAAACAGGATAGGGTCTGCGCCAGCGCCGCAAGTATCCACTCCCGCGAAAGCTCCTCAACCTGCTCCGCCAACAGCATCGGTTCCGACTCAAGTATTGGGAGTTATCAGCGAAGATCCGACGCCTCTACCGCGCGATCTGCCAAAAAAGTCGTCACCAGCTCCTCAGGCTAAGGCGCCTGAACCAGAGCCTCAAGATGTCAAAGACCTCATGAAAAAACAAAGCCGGTACGATACTGTTGTGCACTTCGCCGCAGTAGAGATTGGCGGTACTGTTCAGAAACAGCCTTTACGAGGATAGATAATGGGTAGTGGATTTGCCAAAAAGAAAAAGCAAGCCAAAGCGATGCAAAGCCAACTGATGCAAATGCAAGAGCAAATGCAAAACACGACATTTACTGGCACGGCTGGAAATGGGTTAGTCACCATTACTCTGAGCGGTGACTATGATGTTAAAAAAATATCGATTAAACCCGAATGTGTCGATCCTGAAGATGTGGAGGGGCTTGAACTCCTCGTTTCAGCAGCCTTCAAAGATGCGGCAAAACAGGTTCAGGAAAAGTCCATGCCAAGCATGCCCGGAATCGGTAGTCTAGGCGGAATGGCAGGTCTTCCTCCAGGCTTGGCCGACATGTTCTAGGAAGCTTTTTTCTTCCATGTACGTTTGTTGAGCGATTCGGCGTTTGTGACGGCCGGAATAACTTTTTTCCAGCGGATACCTCGAATCTTTTCGATCTCGACAGAGCCTGTATCTTTGGGTTCCCAACGATAAGTTAAGAGCTTTTCATGATCGACGTCGGGAGTCTTTCTAATTTGCTCCAGGGCATTGGCCAAAGTCGTCATTTCGGTTTTGGCCTTCTCCCCACCCTTGCGTACGAACACCTTCGCATTGCGATACCATGTCTCTAACTCTTTTTTAGTCGCCGGTTTTATCGTGGGCAGATTTGCTACGTCCTGCAACGATTTTCCGAGGGAATGGATGCGTCGAATATTGCCACGATCGGCCGCGGAGAGCACCGATTCGGAATCGAATAAAGCACTAAAAGCCGAGAGGATTAAATCTACGGATTCCTGAACATCAGCCCAAGATTCCTCAACCTGCATTTCAGCCCCTTTATGAAGAATAAAATTGGCCACACTCAAGCCGATGGCACGTGCCATAGCACCAATGCCGGCACCGATAGCAATAAAGATAGCTCCCACGCAGCGTATTTTTACCGACAGCACCAGACTGAAATACTCCCATCGCCCCACTTCTCGTTGTTCCGTCAAGCGTTCAATACTATCGATAACCTTGTCTCTGGCAGCATGCAACCATTGTTCTGCATAATTTTCTTGGTAACGATAGGCTCGCATCGATAACCTCCCTGCTGACGTTATCCCACCCATCTGTATTATAGCATACCGCGAAAAAATAGGTTGCTAAATCATCTCTCTGCACAATACACAAATAATCAATAACTTACTTAATTGATTGACAATATATTTAAACAAATATAAGTTATGTCGTTTTTTAGTAACAAAAAAAATTAAATGAGATTTCATGATGGAATTTTCGACAGTAGATCGATCACCTTTAATAATTTCAAACACAGGTAACTTACCTCCATCACCCCCAAGGCCGGTTGTTTTACCCATCCCACTCACCTCCAAACCAATGGAGCATCAACGGCAACCATTAAGCGATATCACTGTGCAAGGACTTAATATTCAGGCTCCGCGCATAAAAAACCAAAGGCCAAGAAAGTGGAAATTTACTAACGGTGATCTTCTAACAACTAGTGATAACACACACATAGGACGTAATCATTACGCAATTTTTTGCATTATGCAGACAACTGGCCAAAGGAATCTTGCTCTTGCCACATCTGTTCTCGAGAAGTGCGAAATTGACATTACAACTACAAAGGTAAGAATAATATCAGTTTGGAGACGCATGCAAAATCGGATTGTAAGCTGGTCGGACGACGACCATAGGTGTTTAAAAAAGCTATTCGATGAAAATGTGCCGCAGCCTTCGTTAGAGTTTTTAGTGGAAAATTTGCCATTGGAGACTAGCAAAGTGTCTCAGCCCCAGACGGGCCGAATCGCAGTGCCAAAAACTTCGCTTCCCAGGCTCTCAGTATTGTCAGAACCCACAGGACAACCTAGCATTAGTCTATTGTGTACCGAGACCCTCTCCGATTCCGATGACGAATTAGCAGTCGATTATAACGATATCATCGGTCTTCACGCCCCTGAAGAACCTTCTGGTAATGAAGATCTTGATCGATTGCTAGCTGAAAACCATAACGACGCAACCTATGATACTGAGACTAATCCCTTATTACAGATTATCTTCGATTAAAAACCCAAGTTGACAGCATTGGGTGGCAAGTCAATGCTGTCAACTTAAAGAACATATTTACCACGCCAATTCGACAAAGTAGCGCTAAATGTTCTGTTACACGTTGTAGCGCCGCTTCGCCGAAGCGGCATTAACAAAGGTTTATTTTAAGTTGACTGCATTGGGTAGCAATCAGGGTCTTAGCTTAGGTCTCTTTTTTGCTTCCTGCTGGCAGGTCATCATTTCAATCTGAGTTGTAGAGAATATCCTCAGGAACGGTGCGACGATACTCATCAATGAGTAAGCGCATAATTTCGTCAGAGTCCTTAAGAGCCAACGCTCTATCTGCCAGTTTACGCGCTTCCACAACGCTAGTGCGTCGTATCACCTTCTTAATAATGGGAATATGCCTGGTAGCCACGGAAAGGTCTTGCAAGCCCATTCCGATTAGAAGTGGCGTTAAGCGTGGATCCGCAGCCATCTCCCCACAGAGGCAGATGGGTACATTTTTACTATTCGCATGCGAGATGATGAATTTTAACATACGCAATACACCGAGGTGAGTTGGAACATAATGCCCACTCATTGCAGCATTACTGCGATCCACTGCGAGCGCATACTGCACTAGATCATTAGTGCCAATGGATAGAAAATCACATTCTTCCATGAGCAAATCTGCGATCAAAGCGGCGGACGGAACCTCTATCATGCAGCCAACACGAATATTTCCGGAAAAGGCATGTCCTTCCTTTTTTAATTCACGTTTAACATCGTGAATAATCGCTTTTACTTCACGCAATTCATATAGACTCGAGATCATAGGGAATAGTAAGCTCACCTCGCCATATGCACTCGCTCTTAAAACCGCTCGCAGTTGCGTTCGAAAAATCTCTGGTTCACGCAAAAGATACCTTATGGCACGACACCCAAGGCAGGGATTTAATTCCTTCCACACGCTTTGTTCAATGGGATGCTTGTCTCCACCAATATCAAAAGCTCGGATCACCACGGGCAACCCTTGCATGCGTTCCAGGATAAGTCGGTAGGAGATAAACTGTTCCTCTTCGGTAGGAAAAACACTCCGCGATAGAAAGAGATACTCTGAGCGATAAAGCCCTATGCCTGCATCACGTTGCTGCCTGAGTATGGGAAGTTCACGAATATCATCAAGATTGGCGGAAAGGCGCACAAAGCCGCCATCAAAAGTTTCGGAATAGTGATTTGCCTGTTCTTTAAAGGCTGCTTGCATGCATTGCACGCGTTCCTGCGCCTGTCTGTATTGAGTCAGCGTCTCTTCAGTCGGATTAAGAATCAACACTCCGTTTATACCATCGACAATAGAGGGTCCAGTTAGCTTTCGCGGAACGTGTCTGAGATCTAAATTGGCAACATAAGGTATTCCTTTAGCCCGGGCAACAATAGCTGCGTGCGACGTTGAACCGCCCTTTTCCGTCACAAAAGCACCAATATGAGCCGCTTGAACACCTGCAGTATCTGAAGGGGCTAGGTCCACTGCCAAAACGATAGCCCCTTTCGGTATGCCTTCTAAATCGGTTGCGGTACCACCTAGCAAATGACGCAACACGCGTCGATAAACGTCTTGTAAATCAGAAAAACGTTCCTGAAAAAAGGGATCATCAAGACTTTGAAAACGTGCATGATACCGCTGCCAAGCGCTTTGAAAAATCGCTTCGGCATTACGACCTTCCTCAAGAATCCCCTTCGAGATATCACCTGTGATGGTGGGATCGAAAAAAAATTGCAATTGCGCTTCCAGAATATCCACCGCATCGCTAGCACCTTCACCTGCGACACGATCTTTGATCATCTCTAGTTCATTACGGCTATTTTCAAGTGCCGTAAAAAAGCGCTTGATTTCCTTTTGCAGTGCAGATTTAGGGATGGAGTAATCGGGAATTTTAACTTCCGTATAGGAGAAAAAATACGCCTCTCCAATGGCAATTCCACGGGATATCCCTTCTCCTTGAAGGCGAATTTCCTGCCTAGCAATGCCTTTGGCTTTTCGTTTAATCAACTTCTACTCGGACGTTGGAACTGGCAGTTCTAGAGCTGCCTCTTTGGTGCTTAATGGAGATCATTTCTAACAGTTTTGCATTGAATTCTTTAGCCGAATTATAGCCCATAGCCTTTAGACGATGGTTTAGAGCAATGGTTTCCAATAGTAATACAACATCACGGCCTGGCTTAACCGGAAGAACATGATGGGGAACTTTAACATCGAGCATATCACAGTATTTTTCTTCTAGACCCACGCGATCATAATAGCTTTGATCGTCCCATGTCTCTAGCTTCACAACAAGGTCAATACTCTTATAATCGCGTACACAGACCGCCCCATAGAGGTGGGCAACATTAATAATCCCGATACCACGAATTTCCATGTGGTGTCGTGTGAGATCGGCCCCAAATCCTTCCAGATAAATGCCTTCGCGCTTGCGCACCTTGACAATATCATCCGAAATTAGGCGATGACCACGCTCAATCAAGCCCAGCGCCGCCTCGCTCTTACCTACAGAAGAGTCCCCTTGAATGAGAACTCCTACTCCAAAAACCTCCACCAGCGTTCCATGACAGTGCATGCTAGGCGCAAATTCTTCGGTAAGTAGATGCGCGAGTTTGCTAAGCAGGTCCATTGTCTTCATTTTCGACCGGATAAGAGGCACATATCTTTGACGGCAGATAAAAGTGAGTTCTTTAGGCGGTCGTAAACGACGTGCCACGATAACCGCGGGAGTAAACGGTCCTAAAATGTCCTCAAGCGCCTTGACGCGAGTAGGAGCATCGAGATCCATCAGGTACTCCATCTCAACACGGCCAAAAACCAAAATACGCTTTTTGGCATGACTCTTTAGGTATCCGCAAAGGCTTAACCCAGGTCTGTGAACTTCAGGCACTTTTATAGGCCTGCGCAAACCTTTGTCCCCAGAGATAACCTGTAGGTCTAAGTGAGCTCCATGCTGACGAACCAGATCTTCAACGAAGTACATAGGACGACACAATATCCTCGATGAAAAAAGATAGTAGTAGGCTATCCCAAATGGCCCAAACTTGCAACGAAAGTTAAATTTTGAAGGTCTCAAGATAGAACATGAGCCAATCAATAAACGTGGGAAAGGACATGTTTTCAGGGCTAGCGCCATCCGTTCGATAGTCGGAGATGGTATGGGTAAGGCCTGAATAATAGATGTTTCCCATCTCCTGATCGGGATACCATTCCCCCCAGAAACATTGATAGCATGGGAAACCAAAAGACTCGTAAAAAGGGATAAGCTTCTTAGGATCAACCACTGACCCGTCGGGCGTTAACAGCGGGTCCAAAGCTTCCAAATGAGTTTGAAAATCAACACACTTTTGATGTAATCGACTGCTACACGCAATTCCGGTATCGGTATACTTCGAGAAAGCGTCATGAATTTCCAAAAATGCCATAAAATCAACAGGCAATACAACCTCGCCAAACTGCGATCTTAACCTATTAATCCCCTCTTCTGTAGCGGGAGGGCATCCTCGAAAGAATCCCCGATCTTCATTGAGACCGTAGACCATATGCACTTCATATGGATCATCAAAACGCTGCTGAGTAATATAAATACCGATATCACGTAAAGAGCTAAAGAAATCGCTGAAGAATGCGGTCGATAATGGATGGAATGGCAACTTCATTAACCAGAAATCGCGCGTAAATTCAATGCGGTCTTTAACTGAAAGATGTGCCAGTTCAAACCATCCCTTAGGCATATTAGGCACTAATTTTTGCACATCTTGCCAAGCAAGGTCAGGACTCTCATGGAGTTTTATCACCTGCCGAAAATGACCAGCAGGAGAATCCCCAGAACAGGGCTGAAAATAAGCCTTTATATGCTCGTCCATGCCATACCGCCTCAAAAATTGCCTTGTATCAGAAGTCCTCATTTACCGGAAAGCAAAGAGCGCGAGCTGGTAAAAAACGTTTTCCCGGTCCCCACCACCCATCCCAATAACATCCTCCTCGTGCCCGTGCCCATGCCCGAGCCCGTGCCCGATATCCTAAATCATCGTCCTCTATTCGATTTCCTAATTCCTTTTTATGATTCGTCCCGGGAAGTTAGGAGTTTTTTTTCGGGCACGGGCACGGGCTCGGGCATGGACACGAGGAGGATGTTATTGGGATGGGTGGTGGGGCTCGGGGCACGAGGAGGATGTTATTGAGATGGGTGGTGGGGCTCGGAGTGTATATCACATAGAAATAAACCAGGTATTGCAGTGCAGAAGTAACCTCAGCATTCTGTCTGAATTGATCTGTGACTCCATGTCCTGTGTGAACTGAAATCGAAATACCGTCCGATTATCAAGAGGATCCACTAACCCACCATGCTGTCTTCGGGCCCACAACTCACTATAGACATTGATCATATTACTGAAAAAACAACTTGCAATCTCATTTGAAACACGAGCTGCAAAAACCACTCGATGGCTAAGATACAGAAATTCACTCCTTAATTCTTCCGTTTGAGCGTTTTGTATTACAGCATAACTCAGCCGAGGCCAACCTCGCGTATACGAATATTCATTACTTGGGGGGTAGCCCATGTAAGTTACTTCCATAGCACCTCAAAAAAAAGCCATGACACAAAGAACGCCTATAATATACAAAGCAACAGGATGTACTAAACAAAAAAGAGTTATCGTATGGAAAATTCTGGTGTTGTTGTTAACATTATGGAGACTCATTACCTCCCACAGCATGAGCCAACTGAAGAAATTACCCTTGAAAGCGTCATCATGGATCGATCTACTTCACGTTTGTTTAAACTGCTTGTGGGTTGCAGTGCCTCCTTGGATTTTATAGGGTTGGTCGCATCGGTTTGCAAACAAACCAAGCGTATTTACTTACTAGACGAAAGGATCATTTGCTATAAGAATATGATAACCTATTGCGGCCCCAGCTTGGACAAGGGAATATCGATAGGTAAGGCTCAGACAATAAAAGACGCCTTAGATTGCAATTGTGCAACGGCGCGCTGCTTAAGCCAAATGTGTGCTCATGACGATTGCACGTGTAACGAAAAGTTAGGTTTTCGCTTAACAACACTATTAACGGGCAACTTTTGCCAATGTCTTATGATTCGAATCGCACATGTATCTTCACAAGGCTCAATGGGTCTTAACTGTGGAAATACACGCTGCTATCATCTCAATACCTAAGGCTCTCCGCACGTTTTGGACACGCTATCCTGCTCTTCTATATGGCCTTGGCCTGCTGTTGGGATGTTCACTGGCGTTAATAGAAGCAAAGATAGCATTGCTCATTCCTACATTGTTACTGTTTGGACCGCTATGGCGCCAAGCGCAGGGAATTTGCGCACTGATCGTGATGCTATCTAGTACACTATACTGCTATCAATACTATCACGCTCCCGCGCTTCCTGATAGTGGTGTGATGGGAACTGCACACATTAAAATCCAATCTATATCGAATCAAGAAACGCTTTTTGGAACAGTCTGGGCTTTGAAAGGAACAGTCTATTCATTTCTCCCTCGCGACGAGTCAGTTGGAAATATTGCTAGGGGTTTGCCTTATCGCATGACAATTAGTTCGAAAGGAAGTCATAGACGTCCTGAAGCGAACAAAGATTATAAGGTTGAAGCGCGTTTAAAGCGTATGGGTCAAGGCACATATCAGCTATCGGTGTCAAAAGACGCGGTTTGGAAAGCTCTTTCGTTCAGCTGGAGTTCAGCCGAAATGCGCTATCAGGCTAAAGAAACGGTCGGGAATTACATCCGTAATCACATGTTAGACGCCCGAGCTGCAAACTTCCTCGTAGGACTAGTGACCGGTGATTTTTTCGACCAGCAGACGCGACAATCTTTGGGAAGATTTGGATTGCAGCATATTCTGGCAGTATCTGGATTTCATTTTGCTATCTTGGCTGGTTTGACAGGCATGATCTTGACAGCGGTATTTCCATTTCGCATTGCCTCCATGCTTCTCATTGCCATTTTATCTGCCTATTGTGTCTTCCTGGGATATGGACCGTCGATCATGCGAGCGTGGTTAGCGATCACCATTGGATTGACTGGACAACTTTGTTCTCGTCGCTCGAGCGGGCTAAATAGCATGGGAATAGCCATGATCATCATTTTAGTTTATGACCCCTTAGCTAGTACATCAATCGCATTTCATCTAAGTTTTCTTGCTACTGCTGCCATTTTGCTTTTGATGAATCCTATTGATCGCTGGCTCATGTCTTGGTGGCCAAAGCGTGCAACCAGCGTACTTCTAAAAATGAATTATTTAGATCAGCATGGTTATCTACTGTTAACTTTGGGACGCCAAGCATTAGCATTAACTCTGGCTGTACATGTAGTGACGATGCCGGTATGCCTTTGGCATTTTGAGCAGTTCCCTTTGCTGAGCATACCCTATAACGTGTTTTTCCCATGTCTTGTGAGCGGCTCAATGATTTTGCTGTTATTAGCAGTGGTTTCTCATGTAGTAAGCACACCGCTCGCAGATAGTTTGCATGGTAAGCGGCAAATAAGGACAGGTTGAATTGAAGTTTAAGGTGTGCGTTCGCTTTG
>CAYTFC010000036.1:0-28525 GCA_964436955.1 uncultured bacterium
TTCTAAGTCCTTTATGTCCTTTTCGTCCTTTACGTCCCTTGTCCTTTTGGTCCTTCATTAGTGCGAAAAGTTGGTGCTGTCTAAAAATGGGCAACAATGTGACGAATTGAGTGATTCTGAAAGGACTAAAAGGACAAGGGACGTAAAGGACGAAAAGGACATAAAGGACACTTTTGCATATTTTTCCAAGGCGGCAAAAAATACAGGCACATAAAAATAATAGCATCGCTCGCATTCCCCACATTCCGCTCCGGCCTTTTGGCCTTCGCTTCATGCGGGGTTTCCCACTTTTATAGCTACCGCGATTTGGAGTGTACAATTCACTACTAATCAATAGCTTAGGGATCAGAGCGTGTTTTATGTTCTTTTCGTCCTTAGTTCTGAATGGCTAAACGACGCGAAAATTCTTGAACTGCCACGCGTCTTGCTGGTCAACATCTTCAGCGAATAGTTTGCCGCGGCCCTCTAAAGGCGTCCAATTGGAGTATTTGCCAACAAGCTTTCCCAAGTAAGGTGTGCACATGTCAATGATTTCCTGATAATCCATCTCGTCGGCTTCTATAATACCACGATTAGGATTGTTTAATGCCCAAGCTACTCCAGCCAGCACCGACACTGTGATCTGCAAACTGGTTGCGCTGTTATGGGGAGCAAGCTTTCGAGCTTCCTTTGTCGAGAGCTGGGATCCAAACCAGTAGCAACTGTTTGCATGACCCATTAGTAGTACTCCTAATTCGTCGCAGCCACTGACGATTTCATCCATCATAAAGCGCTTGCTTTGGGGATTACGCCAGTTCCTTCCGGCAAGTTCATGCAAGCTCAAAATGGCATCATCGCAGGGGTGATAGGCATAATGCACTGTGGGGCGATAGAGGACTGTTTCTCCGTCACGCACGGTTAAGTAATCGGAAATGGAGATAGCTTCATTATGTGTTACTAAGAATCCATGATAGGGTCCTTCGTTAGGCGTCCAACTGCGTACGCGCACGGAAGCCCCTGGACGATTTAGATAGATAGCTGCACTGCATCCGAATTGGTGATGCGCACCATCATGTGGAAAGTGTTTTTCGTGGGTGCCCCATCCAAGCTCTGCTGGCTGTGATCCTTCGCCAATAAAGCCGTCAACGGACCAAGTGTTAACAAACTCGCCGGCTTGTTTTGAGATATTTGCGACCTGAGTGTCGCGCTCAGCGATATGAATGACTCGCACGCCAAGGTTCATAGCTAGTTGGCTCCATCCTCGACGCTCTTGTGGAACCTCCGTTTCGCCAATAGTATCAGCCGCGACGGTTAAGAGGGCTTTTTTTAAGAGGTGAGAGACTACGCCGGGATTGGCGCCATGTGCCAACACTTGCGTCGCTCCTTCAGGATATTTATTGCGTAAAGCCAAAGCGGCTTCTCGTAGGGCATAGTTGGATCGCAAACTAGGTGAAAGGCTTTGATCTGTATAGCCGCCTTCCCAAGGTTCAATGCAGGTGTCTAAATAGAGAGCGCCTTTTTGTAGGCAAAATTCCACTAACGCGATGCTCGAAACATCCACCGAAAGGTTGAGCAAAAAGTCACCTTTATTGACTAAGGACTCTAAGAGAGACTGATAGTTGTCTCGGGTCAGAGCTTGCTGTGTGAAGCGGACTCCATACTTCTCCGCGATAGCTTTGCCCCGATCGTCTGCCGTCAATATGCTGATATCGTTCGGGTTTACCTCCAAATGTCTTAGAATCAGCGGCAGTACGCCCTGACCAACAATTCCGAAACCGACGATAACAAGTTTGCCAGGTAGGCGTGCATATTTTACGTAGTCTAGCATTCTATGTCCCAGGTCCTCCAGGTAAGGCTAAGTAGCCTCGGTTAAAAAAGAAATCGTGCGAAAGAGACTTTGATGGTCTCGTCGCTTGTGTTGGTGTTTTCGATCTATCATCGCTTCTAGCGAAAAAAAACACCAGCTTGTTTTATGAATTTGTGGTTCGACTAAGAAACCGCCCTATCAGACAGGATCTTAATTACTTCAGCATCGGTTGTTTGACCAAAATTTTGGTAAAATTGGCCCACAGCCTGAAAGTTAAGAGGAGTGTGTAAACAAAATATTTCGTCCACTTCTTGTCGAATTTCTTGCAGAGTGTCTGGTGGTGACACAGGAACTGCCACTATCACTTTTTTTGGGCTTTGAGCTTTTACCGAGACTATGGCGGCTTTCATCGTGGCGCCCGTGGCTAACCCATCATCCACAAGGATGACAGTTTTGCCTTGCAGATTTAGTGGAGGGCGGTCTTTGCGGTAAAGTAGGGCGCGTCTTGCAGCTTCGTTACTGGCTTCTTCAACAGCCTCTTCGAGATCTTTTGGTTGGATGCCCAAGCGTTGCAAAAAATTGTGATTAAACATGCCTTGGCCAGTTTCGGTGACCGCACCAAGTGCCACCTCAGGGTTAAAGGGAACACCAATTTTTCTTGGACAGGTCACATCAAGAGGGATATTTAAACCACGAGAAATCTCCTGTCCAGTGATGACCCCACCGCGCGGCAGTGCGAGAACAATCGCATCCTGCTGATCGCGGTAGGCAGTCATTTCCTGAACCAGCCGATGTCCTGCATCCATCCTGTCTCTAAACAACAAAGCTCGTCTCTCCTGTCGAGTTGTGAAGGAGCATCGGTCTGACTGCCGGCGTGCATAACATCAACCCTAGAAGAGCGCTCGCAGACAATGCGGACCCGGCTAGCAAAATCGTCTCTGGAATGAATGTACCGTCGGCATAATGGCTCACTCCGGTGATGGCTAGAGCTATGATACACAGACGAACGGTCATGTTCAACGATGATGCAGATCCCTTTAGCTCGGGAAAAACTTCCATCGAGGCTGCGAAAGTAACGCCAAAACAGAGAGCTACTCCGATTGCAAACGCGCACATACTCATTGTCATCAACCAAGCTGAAGGTATTCCTAATAAAGCCAAGGCAAGCATTGAGGCGCCGCCGCCAATGTTAAGGATAATTCCTAGTACCAGAGCATTTCGACTGCCGAGCCGCTTGCTAATATGGCTATTTAGAAAGCTTATAATGGAGAAGCTTGAAATAACGCACATCTGGTGAATTGTAAAATTCCCCAGTGATAGACCTAATGCCCCGGTGTAAAAGAAGACCGCGCCTGATACAAATGACATGTATCCTGCACTTAGCAAACTAGGGATGAGGCTTAAAGCCCAGAAATTTCCGCTGCACAGGAGCATGGAAAAGCTTCTGGCAATCGTTTTAGGTTGAAATGGCTGACGCTTTTTTAATGTTTCCGGTAAAAACAGCACTAAAAGCAGTGTGGTTGCAAAGCATAATATGGCCACCGAACCAAAAGTGCTGCGCCAGCCGAATGATTCAACTAAAAGACCTCCGAGTACAGGAGCTGCAGCCATAGCAGCAGTAAGAAGTGCGTTGATGCGTTCCAACCACTTGGACGCGTCGGCGCCTTGATAGGCATCAGCGATCATAGCGAACACGACGGTGAAGGCCGCACTAGCGCCCATTCCTTGGAAGAACCTCCAAGCAATCAATGTTTCGATAGAGCTGGCGCAAGAGGTTCCGATTCCGCCGACTAGGAAGATTATGTTTCCAAGTAGCATAATAGTGCGCCGACCGAATGAATCGGAAAGTGGACCATTGAACAGTCCAGCAAGACAAAATCCAAAGAAGTTCACACTCATGGTCAGCTGAACTTGGGCCTCCGTAGTGGAGAAATACCGAACCATATCGGGGAATCCCGGTACCGATACGTCAGTTTCGATGCATGCGGCTAACACCGCAAGGCATAGTAAGTAGGGGAGCAGTGCTAAGTTACGCATGATATCACAATGTTATTAGAGGATGCGATTATTTTAACTTAAACGATAGATAATTAAAAGAATAAAATTACAGTTGCAACTAATTAATTTAAGTCTGCGACGCGTTAATGAGGGCGACGTCTTCATTGGGGTGGCGCGGTCTGTCCCCAGACCGCGAAGTCTAAAAGTTGTTTGACAAAGGTTTGCCCACTGGACGCCCCCTCAAAAATGAACTGTGAGATAAGGCTCGTCTCTTTTTAGCACTGTTGCTATTCTCCGGCTAACAACGAATTGTTTTGTAACGTTGGGTTATTGATGAAAACCATCATTGTAGTGAACAAAGTCAGCGACTGGCCCCTCAAAGGGTTGGATATTCAGGTAATCACTGCTGACGATTACTTGAAAAGCAACCTTTATAATGGTCAGCAGACGTTGCGCGTGCTTAATTTATGCCGATCGTATGCCTATCAGAAGTTAGGATACTATGTATCCTTGGTAGCTTCCGCACGAGGGCATAAGCCACAACCTAGCTTAACGTGCATTGAAGACTTCAAGTCCCCATCGATGATTCGATTTATTTCGCACGAACTCGATGACCTTATCCAAGAAAGCTTAAGGCATATCCACAGTGATAGCTTTACAATGAGCATCTATTTTGGAAGAAACGTTGCTAAATGTTATGACAAGCTCGCGAACTACCTGTTTAAGCAGTTTCCCTCACCTTTTTTGCAGGCTAGATTTACGCGTATTCGCGACAAATGGGTGCTTGCAAGCATCGGGCCGCTTTCGCTTTCTCAGATACCCGATTATCATCAAGAGTTTGCAAAAATACAAGCCGAAGACTACCTGAAAGCGCGCAAGAGTCTTTTAGGGCCTCGTAGAAAGCAAACACGCTATGATTTAGCGATTTTAGTTAACCCTGATGAAGGGTGTCCTCCATCCAACAAAAGGGCTTTACAACGTTTTGTTAAGGCTGCTGAAACGATTGGACTTTCTGCCGAATTCATCGGCAAAAGCGATTTTGGACGCGTAGCGGAATTTGATGCGCTTTTTATTCGCGAAACCACACAAGTCAATCACCATACCTATCGTTTTGCTCGCCGCGCTTCCGCCAATGGCCTAGTCGTAATCGATGATCCGCTATCAATTCTCAGATGTTGCAATAAGATCTTTTTGTACGCACTTTTAGAGAAACATCGCATCCCTATCCCCTATTCTTTTGTGGTTGATCGGGATACGGCGCCTACAGTGGCGGACAAAATTTCCTATCCCGTTGTGTTGAAACAGCCTGATGGATTTTTCTCCCAAGGCGTCGTCAAAGCCACCGATCCCGAGAGCTTTATTGAAATGGCCGAGAAATATTTGGAAAAATCGGACCTCATCCTTGTACAAGAATATCTGCCTTCAGATTTTGATTGGCGTATAGGGGTATTGGATGGACGGCCGCTCTATGTTTGCAAATATTACATGGTCAAGGGACACTGGCAGATTCTGAAAAAAGGCAAAACAGGGAAAGTACTATGCGGCAATGCAGACACTATTCCGGTGGAAAAAGCTCCTAAAAAGGCGATTGCTATGGCTGTCCGTGCTTCCAATCTCATTGGCAAGGGACTATATGGAGTGGATATCAAAGAGGTGAACGGCAAGTTTTATATTATCGAAGTAAATGACAATCCGAGTATTGATGCGGGTGTGGAGGATGCACACCTTGGAGATCAACTCTACTTAGACATTATGTCGTCAATCAGCAATCGCATTGATACGAAGAAGCAGAAGGTATTCCATGCAACCGACACAGGAAAATAGTACGCATATGCTTTCACTCTTTCAAGCTTTTGGCATTGAACTCGAATACATGATCGTTAATCGCAATTCGCTGCAAATTCAGCCGATCACAGATCAATTGTTCTACCACTTTTCTCAAGAATACACCTCAGATATTATCCACGGTCCCATCACGTTAAATAACGAATTGGCGGCGCATGTCGTAGAGTTTAAAACAACAGACCCTGCAAAAGATCTAAGAGTGTTACCGGAGCTTTTCGGGTCCGAAATACGAGCTGTTAATGATGTCCTACAATCCTTTGATGCTTGTCTAATGCCCTCTGCTATGCATCCTTGGATGGACTCCTTAACCGAAATGCGTCTATGGCCTCATGGATCCTCGGAAATTTATGACGCACTTCATCGCATATTCGATTGCAGAGGACACGGTTGGGCCAATTTACAGAGTACCCACATCAATCTTCCATTTGCTGATGAAGGAGAGTTTGTGCGTCTGCATGCCGCCATTCGCTTGGTGTTGCCTTTGATTCCTAGCATTGCCGCTAGCTCGCCTTTTGCTGATGAAAAGGCGACTGGGTACCGAGATGCTCGCCTAAACACATACAAAAGTAATCAGAGGAAAGTGCCTTCGGTGAGCGGCTTTATCATTCCTGAGGTGATTCAATCTTTGCAGGACTATCAGGACATTATTCTCAACCGCATTTACAGCGATATGGCTTCAGAGGATCCTGAGGGTGTTCTTCGCTACGAATGGATTAACTCCCGCGGAGCGATTGCACGCTTTGATCGCAATGCGATAGAAATTCGGTTGGTGGATGTCCAAGAGGCTCCCATCATGGATATTTCCATTGCTAGCGTATTGGTTGAACTTGTTAAGGCATTAGTAGAGGAGCGCTGGAGCCCTCTTAGCAGCTATCATGCATTTTCTCCAGAGCGTCTGCGGACGATTTTGGATGATGGGATTCGTCATGGCGAGGATGCCATCATTGAGGATCTGGACTATTTGAAGCTTTTTGGATGGAAAACCCCTAAACCGTGCCGTGCTGGCGATTTTTGGAAACAACTTATTGGACAAGAACTCTCTCTCTGGCCAGCCTTTCAGAACGCCATAGACCTTATTCTCACCGAAGGAACGCTGGCAACTCGCATCACAAAGGCCGTTGGCCGCACTGTAAGCAAAACCACGCTCAAAAGCACCTACGATAGCTTATGTCAATGTTTGGGCAAAGGTATACCCTTTGTCCCTTGAATGATCGGGGAGTATATATGAAGGCAGAAAGACTCAAGATTTTGAGTCAGCCCACGGATTGGGCTTGCGGACCCACATGTCTGCAAGCGGTGTATCGCTATTATGATCACGATATCAAAATTGAAACGATCATGGAGGACATTGCTGGACTTAAGCGTGGGGGCACATTAGCCGTAACATTGGGGACACATGCTCTTAAGCGGGGTTTTAACGCAAAAATCTATACGTTCAACTTAAACGTTTTTGATCCCACATGGTTTAAGCCAACGCAACTTGCGAGCGCAGACCTCCAGGCCAAGCTCAAGACCCAATCGGAGCTTAAGACATCTCAAAAGCTACGTTTTGCGTGTATGCACTACATGGAATTTCTTTCGCTGGGAGGAAAGCTCGCCATGGAGCATCTATGTCACCAGCTTATCACCAAATATCTGAAGCAGGGAATTCCTATTCTCACAGGATTGAGCTCTACATATCTCTACATGGCGCCACGCGAGTATGTCATTGAAGACACTACCACTCAGGTTGCAGATGATGTTAAGGGATATCCAGAAGGGCATTTTGTCTTGATTTATGGCTATGATCACGCGACCCAATTGGTCACCATAATGGATCCATATGCCAAAAATCCTTATTCGCAGGACTTAAAGTACACGATAACATTGGACCATCTTCAGACGTCGATCATGTTGGGCGTATTGACCTATGACGCCAACATGATGATCATCACATCTAAAGATGGTCCAAACCCTGATGAGGACTAGCCCTCGTCAGCCGTCTTGCTAACTGTCGCGTCTGCCTGCTCCCGAGAATATGCTCCGACAGCTTGACCCGCAACGGCACTGAATGCTGTAGCTGTTAAGCCTTGAAGTGGCAAGAAGTAGAGCGTTGCAGCAGCAGCAATAGCTGTCAATACAGGGCGCACTACACATCCATTATTGCTGCAGTGGTTTCCGAGCAGAGTGTCCTGAACAAGTTGATTGAAGTCCTTAAGCAAATCTTGGGCTGCATAGCCAACAATCATCGAGGCTACACCTATTACAGGCGCCTGAGTTAACATTACGAGAGCGCCTGCACCCAGTGCCAGGTATTTTAAATAGGTCGCTACCTTATCATCAATGTATAGGGTATAACCTTCATTGCTGTTTTCCGCCGGGCTTTTCACTTGATAGAGTGAACCTTCCATATTGCGCGGTATGATGTGACTCTTTAAAAGAGCTTCCATTATGCTAGTACTCCCTAAGTAATATTTTAGGATGGGTGTTTACGAAACCTATATCATACGTGATATCCTATTCATTTGGCATTAAGATAGCGTAAACGGTATATTGGTTGCATATTCGGACAGACAAGCAATTGTGTAAAATTTGTTGCGAAAATTGGTGTGATCCCCAATAATTAGTTCGAACCAACCTAAGTAAAGTGAGTTGCACACACCACCCGCGCTATCTAGTCTGCTTATGATACTGGTTGCCGGCAAAGTTACGTGTCGCACTTAAAGGAGAACCTTGGATTTATGAAGATTTATGTAGGCAACCTATCTTATCACTGCAGCGAGTCAGACTTGAAAGAACAGTTTGGCAAGTACGGTGAAGTAGTAAGCGTTAAGATTATTACTGACCCAGCTACTGGCCGTTCTAAAGGCTTTGCGTTTGTCGAAATGGCAACACGCGAAGGCGGTCAAGAAGCTGTAAAAAATCTAAACGGCAAAGAAATCGACGGCCGTGTTGTAACTGTGGACGAAGCTCGTCCACAGGTAAAGAAACCCCCACGCGATCGTGACGGCGGCGGCTTCGGCGGCGGCGGTGGCGGCTACGGTGGTGGCGGCGGTGGCTTTGGCGGCGGCGGTGGCGGCGGTGGCCGTCGCAGTGGCGGTGGCGATCGCGATCGTGATCGTGGTCCTCGCTACTAGAGACTACAAACGCCAACAGATAACCTCTGTTGGCGTTTTTTTTGCCCTCAATTCTTTTTCGTTTAAATAATTGTTAACACAATTAATAGCCCCGTATGATGAGCGAGCTTTCAATTACTGAATCTTGCAGGGAATATGGCCTGATATACGACCCGATGCGTCGTCTTTTCCACCAACATGCACTTCCCTTATCAGTAAACTCATATTCATAAAGCTCTGCACGCACGTAAAGTGGGGGCTTGTCCGGAAAAGGATTATGACTCAAAAGCGCAAGAATATCCTTATCCCCAGCCAGTAACTTAGCCACCATATGCATAAACCAGGGAAAATTTACTGGATTTCCCATCGCCGCGAACCATAATAGCCAGCCCAAACGAAGGTGATAGGGGGCGATCACCGGTGGACATTTACGCACATCTCCAGGCTTTCCGCGAAATTCGTATTCCTTCCACTCAGCAAAATCGTCCGGAGTTTTTCCCATAGTACCTTGCACAATTATCTCAAAGCGGCGGCGTGTGATGGTGCCAAATGCGCCATAAGTATTCACCAAATGAAGAGGCTCAAAGCTGGCATTCATCAGCTGTGAGGAGGAGAATAAATTTATGGTCGGTTGTATACTCAAGTATAAAATGAGCAAAGTCAGCATCAATAACACAATGTCCCAGCCCATCTGACTTACAACCGTCGCCGGAACGGTCCATCCGAAAATTCCTGTCCAGAATGCATCATCAAAACAGGCAAATGTGAGTACTAGGGTCAAATAGTTTAACCACGACAGGTTTCCACTTACAATCAGCGTGGCCTGAAATATAAAGGTCAGGATGCCGGCAATATAGCAGTACGGCGGTGGAGCAAAGTAGAAGAATGGGACGATCACTTCCACAAAATGCGTAAATAACACGCTCATGCGGTGAAATACTTTAGGCAGATGGTGGAAGTACCAACTGAGTGGATTTGGCATTGGCTGCGTTTGGTAGTAGAAAAATAAACAGCTCAAATCCCACCAGCAGGGATCTGCACGTAGTTTAATCAGACCAGCTCCGAACATTAGTCGAAATAACAGCCAGCGTAACAACCAAATGAGAATTTCGGATGCCTCAACATGACCAGGGCTAAGAAAAATGGCTAAAAATCCGGTTTCAAGGAGGAGTGACTCCCAACCAAACCCATAAAATGTTTGCCCTACATTCACAAAACTGAGGTAGAGCAGCCAAAGTGTGAACCATAGAGCGATAGAAGCCGTATAACCGGCGCTACCCATCACGCCGCTAAGCGCGACTAGGGAAAGAGTTAAACCCAACCAACCCAAAAAACTTGCAAAGCGGTCAGAGTAGTGTAAGTAAAACAAAGAGGGCGCATCACGCCACGCCACTCTCTGTAGGAAAAAGGTGACAGGCAGAAGTCCTTTCTCGCCGCATAACGCGCGAAACTGGTTAATCGCCGTTGAAAATGCGGTGATATAAATAATAGCGAGCGCTTTCAAGAAAATAATGCGGGTTAGCTCGTAGGTTTCCATTATTTTTCATAAAGACCGATTAAATCATTCAGTGGCTTCACCCCAAAACGCCATAAGACAGCGTATACGATGGGTGCTAGCAGAAGAGGGTAGAAACGGAATTCCTCAAACCCCATAAGGGCTGGGAGGTGAAGAAAGAACACTCCATATAATGCGAGAAGTAGCCCTAAGGCGGCACCATTGATTAAAAGCCGAAGGTCCATATAACCCGGTAGTAGGCTGCGAAACCATTCGAAGTAGAGAATATTCCATACCCCCCAGATCAAAGGAAGTGCGTGAAGAGAGGCTACGGAGAGAATTTGATCTTTTCCAAGCAAAACGGCAATTAAAATTACGATTGGCGTAATGGTGGCAGGCAGAACAAGTCCAGCAATAAAGGCTTTTAGATAATTCATACTAAACTCCTTAAATTCTATTCTTTCTTGCTCTTTGTAAAAATATTAATTACCTCGGTTCCCTTCTTTTTAAAGCGTGCTAACAGGCGCTTCGCCCAAACAAGCTCACGCGCTAAAACTGCTAGCCCTAAGGGAATCACAATAATGGCTGGCCCCGGCAACACGATCATCGAGACTCCCACCAACAAAACCGTGAAGCCAGTAACAATGATCACCAGACGCTTCGCCTGTCTGAAAGTCATCCATGCCAGCTCCATCAATTTGCTAGAAGGGGGGCCCATCGGTTTATCCAATTTTTTTTCCTTTGATAGGAGAGTTGGGAGTATACCTACTGATAATATTCCCAAAATCACAGCTAGTGAGACCATAGGTGCTATGTGGTAATAGTGCGAGATGAGCATTTTTACGGCAATGAATGCTAAAACAAATACTAGGCTGACCTTGAGGTATATGAAGCGATTCATAAAAGCTGCTAACGCAAAATAGAGGGCTCGTAAACCTAAAATAGCAAAAATATTGGACGTAAACACAATAAAGGTATCAGACGTAATCGCAAAAATAGCCGGTATAGAGTCCACTGCAAACAGTACATCCGTGGCCTCCACTTGCATTAGCACTAACATCAGGGGAGTAATTGCTGTTTTTCCATTTATTTTTGTTAAAAACTGCTCGCCGTCAAGATTGGGACTCACCGGCACCCATTTTCTGATCAGCTTTACTAAAGAGCTGGATTCAGGATCGAAGGTATCTTCCTGCGTGACAAGCATTTTTATAGCTGTATAAAGAAGAAAGGATCCAAATACATAGTTCATCCAACTAAATTGTGTGATTAATATAGATCCGCCCGCAATCATGAGTCCTCTAAGGACTAATGCACCTAAAACACCCCAAAGTAGTACGCGATGTTGATATTGAACGGGAATGCGATAAAACTCAAAAATCAACGCGATAACAAAGATATTATCTAAGCTTAAGCTCTTTTCGACCACAAACCCCGTAAAAAATTGCAATGCAGATTGGGAGGCATCCACGGGCTGACCATTGACTATTCCCAATCCAAACCACTGATACTTATATAGAAAGTAAAGTAGGATATTAAATAATAGAGCCAATGCGATCCAAAAGAGAGTCCAACCTAATGCTTCTACTGTAGTTAAGACCTTACGTTTTCGGTGCAAAACGCCTAGATCTAAGGCTATTAGCCCGAAAATAAGAAGGATAAACAATACCCATGCCCACGCTTCGACCATATCAGCAGCCTCACCCTTGTAATTCGCATATTGCCATACCAAGAATAACAACGCGAGTGCGCTATTTTTCTTTTTTTTAATTGTAAGTCAATGTTATAATAGTTGCATTAAACAATATATTTGATGGGTGTCAATGGTTGATCAACCGCCTAGCTTTATTTATCTTGCCTTGCTAGGGGTATACGTTTTAGTGATGTGTATTATTGGTTACTTTGCAAATCGCAAGGTTCATACGGTTGAAGATTATCTAGTTGGCGGTCGAAAACTCTCCTTTATGTTAGCCGTCCCCACAATCGTTGCCATTTGGTATGGCGTCGGATTTTGTATGGGAGTATCGGGAACAGTCTATGCCAGCGGAGTACGCGGTGTTTTAGCGGATCCTTTTGGAAGCACTATTGCATTTGTGGTGGCTGGGCTTTTTTTTGCCGCCAGGTTTCGGCGATTACATCTTTTGACCGTCGCGGACATCCTTGGTAAACGCTACGGTAAAGGCATCGAAATTTGTGCATCAGCGCTTATGATGCCCTTCTATATAGGGACTTTGGCTGCTCAGATGGTAGCCTTAGGATACCTTTTGCATCTCTTTGCGCACATAGATACGACCACAGGAATTATGGTGGGATCCTTCTTCATGCTCCTGTATACGATGGCAGGTGGAATGTGGGCAGTATCCCTGACAGACTTTATTCAGATGACTGTATTATTGACGGGCCTGTTTCTTCTGTTGCCTACAGTGTGGCATCACATGGCTCAGGATCCTAATGCATGGCAAACGCTAAAATCGGAATTTGCAGGTTTGATTCCGACTGCAAAGGATGGATCTTCGTGGCTTGTCTATTGCGGACAGTTGTGTATAACGGGCCTAGGTGGAGTAATGGGGCAGGATCTGGTGCAGCGCTGCCTGAGTTGTCGCAGTGAAAAAGTGGCGCGTTATAGTGTCTTAGCTGCTGGCGTCATCTATTTCATGTTGGGCTTTATTCCTATAATCATAGGAATTGCTGGACGTACTTTAGAACCTGGTTTAGCTTCTCCTGAAGCGCTTTTGCCTCACCTTGCAAATACGCATCTTTCACCGATTATTTTGGTGATTTTTGTGGCAGGCTTGATCATGGCTATTATGAGTACTGCAGACAGCTATCTTTTGGCAGGCACGTCGATATTAACGCTCAATGTATTGTTACCGTTAATTCCAGTGGTAAAATCCGAAAGAGCGCGTTTGTGGGTATTACGAGCCTCTAGTTTTGTAATGGCCTTGATTGCAGTGGTTTTAGCCATTAGTGGATTTAATATTTTCCAATTGGTCGTGCATTCCGGCGTTATGCTACTTGTGGCGGTATTTGTGCCTGTGACCATGGCATTGTATTGGAAGAGGGCAACATCTACTGCTGCATGGAGTTCGATTATTTGTGGAGTGGGAGCCTGGGTCTCCTTTGTTACATGGGGTTATGCCTTATTGGATTTAAGTGGTGATGAGTTGTTGTATGCCGCTGCACCGATTGGGGCAGCTGCATCATTGACGAGTTATTTGATTGCCTCTTGGGTACGAATTAGTTTCAAAAAATCGATTCTCATTGAAGACCCACTGCCTCAAATAACAGCCTAATCGCGCCCGAGCCCTTGCATGATATCCTGAATCATTAAACCCTTCGGGTTAACGCGTATGGGTTTACCCCGCGGCTATATGCTATCGTCGCTAGGATGTCATTGGGATGGGTGCTGCGGATCGAAACGTTAACCCCTCACAAACGACCAGCTTATTGGTTTGGAGCCTTCATAAGGCATATGACCATGAAAGGCGCGCGGATCTTCATCAAAGACCATAGGCAAAAAATGCCGATCTCCTTCCCACATAGGTAATGATGATATCCTATTAATATCAACCCATTCAAGGGGACCCTCAACATTACGTTCATAGGGAATGCCTGTGAATTGCGTGATTAAAAAGATAAAGCCCAACCAGTCTTCGCCTTTAGGGCCAAAATTCGTCCAATTGATAGTACCACGCAAAATAAGCTCTTGGCATTCAATACCTGCTTCTTCACGGATCTCTCGTCGCATTCCACTGAGGACATCTTCGTTGCTTTCTAATTTACCACCTAGGCCATTGAACTTGCCCATATGATAATCATCTTCACGTCCGATGCGATGTACCATCAATACACGCTCGCGATTAGGCGAAAGTACATATCCTAGGGTTCCAACAATGGGTGTGTAGGGCATGGTAAGCTTTCCTAACTTTCCGCGTACAGAACGCCATCGCGAAGTTGATAGCGGCTATGACATAACCCAGCTAGTTCCTTGTCATGTGTGACAATCACAACAGCCTTGTTGTCTTCCGATGCCAAGGCCATTAAGAGCTCGTGAATACGCTGGCTGTTATCGTGATCTAAATTACCACTGGGTTCATCTGCAAAAATGAGTTCGGGATCGTTACATAGACATCGCGCTAGTGCGACGCGCTGCTTTTCGCCACCAGAGAGCAGCTTGGTGTGAAAATGCATGCGTTCCGAAAGGCCCACGCGCTCTAAAAGACTGCAAGCGCGTTGGTAAGCCGCGGATCCTTTGGCGGTGCTTTGACGTGCAATGCGCGCGGGCATGAGCACGTTTTCTAAAACGGTATAGTCTTCGAGCAGATGAAACGATTGAAAGACAAATCCCATATGCAAGCAGCGCAGCTTGCTTCGGTTAAATGTAGATACCTGCTGGTTAGCAATGCTGATAGTTCCCTTGCAGGGGACTTCAAGCGTTCCTAGCACTTGTAACAAGGTGCTTTTGCCTTCTCCTGAGCGTCCACGGATTGCCACGGCTTCGCCACGACGTACTTTAAGGTTGATTCCACGCAACAGCGTGACCTTGGTGGGATGATAGAACGATTTGTGCAGATCCTTCGCTTCTAATACAACGTCATCGTCCATCATTCAGACCTCAAAATGGAAGAGGGCTTTACAAGGCTCGCCTTTATGGCTGGGACTACTCCGGCTAAAAGAGAGAAGGTGGCGGTGACCAATAGCACGAATGACAGAGCTTCAAAGCTCAGTTCATTTGGCATCGAGGAACCATAGAATGTGGGGTTGAACATGTCGTGCCCTTGCAGATGTCCAAGGATGGTGATTAGTGCATCCAAATTCACTAGCGTTGCCACTGCGGTTCCAATACCAATGGCGCTACCTAGAATTCCCATTAGACATCCACAGGTACCAAAGATCAAGGCGATGCTTTGAGATGTGGCTCCCATACTGCGCAGAATGCCAATTTCCACCTTTTTATCATTTACCAAAATGATCAGCATGGAAATGATGTTCGAGCATGCGACGACAATGATAAC
Organism: uncultured bacterium; assembly: GCA_964436955.1. Taxonomy (GTDB): domain Bacteria; phylum Chlamydiota; class Chlamydiia; order Chlamydiales; family JAJFMA01; genus CAMFKD01. The sequence continues at coordinate 15,232 of CAYTFC010000036.1, forward strand.
GGCGGCGATGACCAAAAAGAGGTTCTTATCGCTTTGCTGCTGCTGCAAGATTTCTTTGGCATAGTCATAATCACGGAAGGTATCGACCTTCCAATAGCGATCAATTCCACGGTCTTTCAGAGCTTGTTCGAGCTGCGCTTTAATGGCGTCTGCACGCGAATAATCTTCAAAACGCAACCGGATGCCATTACCATTATCGCGGTCTTGCTGGCCATATGCGCCGCGTATCATGGAGGTCAGCCGTCGATCGGCAAAGATCATCTTACCGCCCATTGGAATCATTCCAGGGTCGTAAAAACCTGCGACATAAACCGGCATTCGTTGCTCTTGCACAGCGGAAGGCGTAGCTGCGTAGTAGGAAACGTATCCTCGGTCGCCAGTGAGAATACCTACATCGATAAATGCTTTGGGCAACAACACACCTTGTCCGACAGCCGCGTCAGAGGGTAATTGATAGAGTGGGGCACGGAACAACCAATGAGGATGTGGAGTAGGTTCAGCGTTAAAATCGCTCTTAGCTTGAAATTGATCGATGTTTAGTCCGGCAAAGGGAGTGATTCCTGCCAGTCGAATTCCCTGAACGGTGAGTTGTATATCAAACTGTACATCGTTGGGTGCATGCGCATGGGAAAGGGAGTTTTCCACCAGTGTACCGGCAAATGAGGTTCCTACCGGTATCACAATAGGGACACGAGATGACAATGGCGCTTCCGGTATTCCCTCGACGGCTGCGACGATGCTCTTATTTTGGAGGGTGACTTGAGCCTCTTTTGCTACATAGCCGGCTTGCAGAGTGGTTTGCAGAAGCTTGGACAATTCTCTAACGTCTTGAGGGACGATCAACTGTGTGATCCGGCTTTGCATCAATACAGCCACGGCCTGAAAGCTGCCGTTAGCTGGCCAAAGATGGCGTGGAACGATCCAACCTTCCGGTGCTGTTTTAACCGACGTGACGGTAATATGACCAAAGAATTGACGCAGCCGTTCTCGCAAAGTGGAGGCTTCAAAACGCTCTAAGTGGTCTGCGGTGTCAGAGCGGATGTTGCCGGCCATGGTACCGCTCATCAGCATGATGTTGGTGACATCTTCGCCAGTAAGTGGAATTAAAGCATTTTGCAGCGATTTATTTTCAGGCTCTAGTGAACCAATCAGTGTTGCTTGTGCAATGAAGGCTTGATCGCCATCATCTCCGCGGAAATTGCGAGCACGGTGGTTTGCGCTATTTGCCATGCGCAGTCTGATGTTACCGAAGGTGGTTTCATAGTCTGTAGCAACAACACCCGGAATTTCTGCCGCCGCTGCAAAAACTTCGCCTACGAGGTCTTTCAACTGACCATTTTCATTTACATCAGGGGCCGGCCAGCGGTTAGGGATCTCTTCATCAAACTCGGGATCGTAAGGATCCAAGCCCGCGGCTAATCGTTTTTCTGAGATGGATTTGTGGTGGTAGTTGGATGTGTCACTGATGCTATCTATTTGATAGTAGTAAGAACGATAGTAAGCATCGGTAGGAGTGATTTTTACTGGAGCTGCTAACGAGACAAATTTGCTAATCCAATATTTTTCCAGACCATTGGTGACTGAAAAAAAAACGACAATAAGCCAAACAACTAGGGCAATGACAAGTACAGAAATCAAACTGATTACTGATACTGACAATTGCCGCCAGCGAGGGAGAAGATACTTACAAGCTACTGAAAGCTCATACATGAATCCCTAGACCCTTTCATTTAAGAACGGTCTACTTGGTCTCTTTAAATTCAACGTGCTTGCGCACGGTAGGATCATATTTTATAAGCGTGATACGATCAGGAGTCTGTGTCTTGTTCTTCATGGTGTAATAGAAGAAAGAGCTCACTGAGCTTTTTAACTTAATTTTTTCGCGCTTGGAAGCCATTTTTGAGCATGCTCCGTATACAGAGGTTCTAAGGAAGCTTGCATTCTAGCTGAGAAAAGTATTTTTGTTCAAGAAAAAAGGGAGCAAAAGGATAGGGAGGATGTTATTACCAAGGGATTCGGGTGAGTGCTTCAAGATTGAGCCCGTCGCCGTGGCCACGGCTTCTATAATGATGAAATCCTAAGCCGGCGATCATCGCTGCGTTATCTAGTTCGAGGCCGGCGGGTGGCCAGTAAATAGGCGCTGTTGCCGATTTTTCGACTAAGCTTCGCAATTTTCGATTATTTGTGACTCCGCCACCGAAAACAATGCCATGGCATCCAAATTCCCCCACCGCTTTCATGCAGCGTGAAACGACACCTTTTAAAGCTGTTTCTTGAAAGGCTGCGGCGACATCCGCTTTTTCAGCTTCGCTAATGCGGTCTTGAGAGGCAAACGTCCCTCCCACACCCTTCACAGCATACAAGACAGCAGTTTTGAGTCCACTAAAGGACATGTGATAGGGCTTATCTTTAATTCGGCCCGCTTTGAATGAAAATTTTAATGGGTCGCCATTGTGCGCAAGAGCTTCAACCTTGGGCCCTCCGGGATAAGCCAACCCCAAAACCTTGGCCACTTTATCGTAGGCTTCCCCAAGCGCATCATCTACTGTTTGCCCAATGAGAGAGTATTTTCCTACGCTGTGAATAAGGACCAATGCTGAGTGACCTCCGGAAAGCACGACACCCAAACAGGGAAACTGAATCGAATCCAGGTGGGGCATGAGCGCGGCATAAAGATGCGCTTCGATATGGTTCACACCAATTAGCGGTTTCTGAAGGGCAAGGGCCAAGCCTTTGGCAAAGTTTAGGCCGATGAGCAAGGCCCCGATTAGCCCAGGACCGTTTGCTACTGAGATAAGATCGATTTGAGGTAATGAGATGTCAGCTTCCGCCAAGCAGGATTGTAGTACGGGGACAACCAAATCGATATGACGTCGACACGCAAGTTCGGGTACGACGCCACCATATTCATGATGCAAGTCTATTTGGGACGAGACTGTATTAGAGAGGATCTCATGACCCTCCCTTACCAAAGCGCAGCCAGTTTCATCGCAGGTACTTTCAATTCCAAGGACTATCATAGGAAAAGATTGTACAGGCAATTGTGGTTTTTCGCCATTGGGAATATTTCGGTGTTCTAGTAGACTTGTCAAAAAAGGATTGACAGATGACTAAGGTAGTGCTCGCGTTTAACGGGGATTTTGAAAGCTCTGTCACCTTAAAATGGCTCTTAAAACGTGGTGAAGAAGTCATTTGTTTCATTGCCGACGTGGGCCAGGAAGACGGGGTAGAAGAAGTTGAAGCGAAAGCCCGGCGACTAGGAGCTGAGGACGTTCGGGTGGAAGATTTACGTGAAGAGTTAGTTACCCAATTTTTATTCCCAGCTTTGAAGGCAAATGCCCTATATGAAGGCAAATGCATGGTGGGCGAAGCCCTGACTATGACTGCTATCGCTAAGAAACAGGTTGATATTGCAGTAGACGAGGGGACCGTAGCGTTATGTCATGGTGCTAAAGGAAAGGGTATCGCACAGGTACGCTATGAGCTTGTTTATAAAAGTTTGTTGCCAAAATCTCAGACGGTGTCTCCCTGGAAAGACATTTCAAGTATGATGACATTTGCAACTTCTGAAAAGTTAGTTGCGGAGTCTGAAGGGCTGTTTCCTGCTAAAACATCCTTATTACAAACAGCGTATTCTGGCTCCAAGCTTGAAGAGCCGCACGCGGAGCTGGGGGACGAGTGTTATTTAGTAACGGCCTCGCCCTATACTTGTCCTGATAGCCCCTCCAAAGTGGCGATTAGTTTTGAGCATGGTATTCCTACCGCCATTGAGGATGCCAATGGCCGGCGCATTGAAAATCCGTTGGAAATGATTTCTGCATTGAACGAACTAGCAGCGCTCCATGGCGTGGGTAGAAACGATGTCATTGTGAATCGTTTAATGGGGTTGAAATGGAGAGAGGTTTACGAAGCCCCCGCAGCTACCGTTCTGTGGATGGCGCATCGGGACTTGGAGGGCTTGGTACTTGATAAGCAAGTGTTAGGCAGCAAAGAGCAATTTACATGTCAAATAGGTGAGTGTCTTTATAACGGTCTCTGTTTTAGTCCGGAGATGCGTTTGATGATGGCTGCTGTCGAAGACAGTCAAGAGGATCTAACTGGCAAAGTGTTCATCGAGTTATATAAAGGAACGTGTAAAGTTATTGGACGTGAATCTGTATTGTCGCGTTACTGTCGCACGTTGAACCGTTTGGAGCAGATAGATGCTTTTGATGCGGATGATGTCAGTGGCTTTCTTAACATTCAGTCCTTGCGTTTACAGCAGCGCGCCTTTTAGGAGATCTTCACACAAAGACCGGTGTTGCCTTCAATGTCGTCAAAATAAGGGAAAATATTAGGGCTGCCGCTTCGCCGAAGCGGCATTAACAAGGAGCGGTTGCTGGTGTCATGTTGCAGGAGTCAAGTAGCTATAATGTTTGCCGTCATACTCCACATACATTGTTCTTTGATACTGCTCATCGTCTGGAAGGATTTCCGTTAGGTCATGCTTCCCCTTAATCACAATCCGCGTGTTGTATTGATTTGCAATGACCCGCATCTCAAGATAGCCCCCCCACATTGCCGTAGTGTGTAAAATTAAAATGTATAAGTTGAAAACAGCCTCTTGGTAAGCGGGAGAAAGGCTATTGTTTTCCGTATCCATTTCGTCTAAACGGCGTAACATCGTCTCAAATTCTTTTTTGCGAGGCCCTTCATAAAAAGTGATAGCCTTTCTGACAGATTCCAGCTCTTCTCGTCCGATTAGAGGACGATAGATATTCGCGTCTCTTTCCAAAAAGGAAGCGATAAGGTTTCGACATAGTTGCACGTCATCCCCTTCGCCCATGATACCGGTTTTAAGGAAGCATCGAAAAAGGCAGGATCCATCTTCGTAGATGGGGATGCGATTAAATTGTATTCCGTGAATTGCATAGGTTTCGTTTGGAGGTGCTTCTGCTGGCACTTCTGAGGGATTACTTTGTAAAATCTGAAGCAGCTGCTGGGTGTTTTCAGGAGTTAGGGAAGCATTTTGAATTTGGCGATAGATGTTCTGAGTACCTTCATATCTTTCTAAAAGCTCTTTAAAGTGATCTTTAAGCGCTGTGTCTAAGAAGGGAAGTTCATCTTCACCAAAAACGGCTCCGATTAAGTCTGGCCTTGTTTCCTTTCCAACCAAGCGGATGACGGGAGCCTTATGATAACGTAGTTGAGCTGTATGAGTTACCGTAGGATCGATGATAACTGGCCACGAGGGCAATGTTGCGGGGAGAACTCTTTGAGAAATAAGGGTGATTTTAGAGTAAGACGAGGTATTGGAATTCAACGACCGCTCTCTTGTATGACCGGTTATTTTTGCTACTTTAAAATTATTAAAAGATAGGGGGAATTTAAGTTTGGCAACATAAGCTTCTAATCCAGGGGTTGAGGGAACCAAGTATAGAAAGTCTTTGTGAGTTCGGCTCATGTCTCTTAAAAGCCTTCCTCCTATGCAGTTGGGTGCTAGAAAAGAGAAAATACCCTCTTTGGGAACAGTCACTTTCTTGAAAATGGTTTCTTTCCTGGAGGAGTTAAGACAGCCATTTCTTAGGATTTTTTTTACAAAGACGCAGATAGTTAGAAGCTCAAAAAATAGCTTACGATCAAATGTTGCACTTGAGGAGAGCGTTTTTATCAGTTCTTTCATGCGTAGGGTCGCTCGCTGGATCCCATAAACCTGTAGCAAACGCACCTGTTGCTCAATGCTTGTTTGGTTATTCAAAAGTAAAAGACGATTGCCTATCGCTTGATACATATTGTTATGAACTCGGCCTTCACTCAAGGGCATGAGGACTCGTTTATTGCTTACATCGATTTCTTTGCCCAATTCGACTAAGATCCGATCTGTCATGATCACGAAACGATGAGTCTGAGCCATGAAGGAGGCGTCTTGCTTGGTAAGAGCTTGATTAACTTGATGGCAAAGATTTATAGGTGGTTTCTTGCATTGACCAAGAGCGTCCATTAATTCTGTTCCATTCAAACTCTTTAGGTGTTCTACACTCGTATTCGATGAAATGGCGAGTAATTCAAATAAATGTTCTCTTGTAGGACGGGGGCATTTTTTACACAGTTGAACACGTATAGAAAGCGGTATTTTGTCGTTTGTAATTGCCTTTTCCAGGGAGTTACGAGAGGTTATGGATCGTGTATGAATTTTATAGGCCAAACTCAAGGGGTGAAATTCTTCAAAGCGCTTTAAGAAAATGATAAAGTCTTCATGAAATTGCTTTAAGTCAGATGGAGGCACGCCTAAGAGGCATTTTTCTCCTGACAAGAGCCAAAGAAGCAGAAGTCGATGTAATAACCCACCACTCACTTGCGAGGAGCTTAACCATGTAGGGTGAGTACAAGAAAATGCATCGGAAATAGATTTTATTTTTTCATCACTCAGATAATAAAAAAGGACTTGATGTAACTGTATTTGAGAGGAGTCAGGGGCGAGTGGACTATGCTTAGCTGCTATTTGGCATAGCTCATTCACCTCTGAGGGTAACTCTTGAACGTGCACGCGTTGCGTGATCTCTTCTATAGTTGCAGAGGGTCTTCCAGGCTCTTTTCTAGCATTGCTTATGGTAGAGGCTTCGTTGGATCGAGAAAGCTTAAAAGGATTTGTGAAATCTTTTGTACCCTTTGAAAGTCCCGCCTCGTTTCGCTTTCTCTTTAGGCTTTGCGAAGGAATTTTAAGCTTATGATGAATGCCTTTTTTCTGTCGCAGCCTATCGATCACAATAAGATGAGGCTGGTTGATAACACTGATGGCGCCACTGCCCTTTATTAGCCCATCCTCATAACGCATAGGAGATGACAAGAGATTCACATCTGTAGGGCCAAAAGCGTGAAACATTAAAACGCCATTTCGACGAGAGTATGTGAGCGGAATGTAGCTGCCCACTGTTTCTTCTACCAATATTAGACCCGAAGGAGATTGACTGATTTCTGGATTGTCCGCTAATAGATAAGCGCTTTGTATCCACAGATCGAAGAAATTACTCGCTATGCGCTTCATTACAGTAGCGCTAACTGGGTTATGATTTTCCGGGGGAGCATTGGCGAATAAATTTCCGTGAGACTCTTGGGTACAAAAGATGCCTAGATAGCGGTAAAGAGTTTGGTAATATGCCCAATTTTCTCGGTCGCCATTAGCGATGTTTATTAATTTAAGTCTTAGCCAATGAATATGCGTAAGGTCGATGGCAAAGGTCCCTGCCGCTCGCTGTAAAAGGTGTGTGATGGCGCTGGAGTGCTCTTCAAGAGCTATTAAAACAGCTTTAGAGATCAAGGGTATGCGGTCGAGTTCGAGATCGATGTTCACACTCTCTACAACTTCATGAGGAGAATCTAAGGAGACTTCTCTATTTTCATCAGAAGGCCTAGGTTCTGCGGGGGGAGAGGCTGTAATAGCGACATTCAAAGGGATGAGGTGGGTTGAAACATCTCCACTATTCTGACTTTCAAGAGCTCGAGTAAAGTCCTCATAGGGAATGTTAAACCAATCAAAAGCCGAGGTTAAAGTAGCAATATCGCGAGGTTTCATCTTTACAGCTACTTGGATGGCCCTCTTTTTCAGAGCTATCCCCAACCCTTTATCAAGGTAATCGAGTGTAGCAAAAGCCCAGACTGTATTAGCCACCCCTTGAGGTTTCATCTTTTCAGCTACTCGGATGGCTCGCTCTTTCAGAGCTATCATCAACTCTTGATCCCAATACTTGAGTGTAGCAAAAGCCCAGACTGTATTAGCCACGTCTTGCGGTTTCATCTTTTCAGCTACTTGGATGGCTTGGTCATTTAGAGCTATTATCAACTCTTTATCCCAATAATTGAATTTAGCAAAAGCCCAGGCTGTATTAGCCACGTCTTGCGGGTTCATATCTTTAGCCAACGAGATGGCTCGCTCTTTCAGAGCTATCATCAAACCTTGATCCCAATGCTTGAATTTAGCAAAAGCCCAGGCTGTATTAGCCACTTCTTGCGGGTTCATATTCTTAGCCAACGAGATGGCTCGCTCTTTCAGAGCTATCATCAAACCTTCATCCCAATGCTTGAGTTTAGCAAGGGCCCAGGCTGTATTACCCACTTCTTGCGGGTTCATTTTTTTAGCTACTAGAATGGCTCGCTCTTTCAGAGCTACTATTAAATCGGGATCGTTCACTTTCAGTTTAGATAAAGGTGAAATTAGATTAGCCACTCCTCGGTTATCCAATTTGTTAATAAAATATTTAGTTGTGGTTGTGAGTGTTAAAAAATTTATAGAATGTTTGTTCTTAAAAAAATATATAGAATGTTTGTCCTTAAGGCATGCACTAAGTTTTGTCCAGATACTGCAAATTAAAATTTCATTTAAAATTCCTTCTCGCCAGCCTTTTTCAAAAATATCTAGTAGTTTTGAAGGGGCTTCAATGGAACGTACGTTTACTTGTGAAATTTCTTTTGATAATAAAAAACCAGCATTTTTAAGTCCTTCACCGCTCCTGTGGCTTTCTTGATAAGTCTGTCCAAAAGTTTGATCTACTCGACTTGCAGTCTGACCTCCTCCGCTTGAATTCGCCAGAGGTTGTTGAAAAGGGTAATTTCTTGCAGAATGATCTCTAATAGAAGACGAATTTTCAGACTCTCTAAAGATTTGTCCTACTCTTTGTTCCCGTTGGAAGTGGTTGTTATTTCTTGGATGTTCTTGCCTTTGATTAGGAAGATTAGGAGTTTGAAAATTTCTGGCGGATTCGTCTAAAGAAGGGACTCTGTTCATGATTATAAAAAGTTTTTTTTGTTGAGTTATTATTGTTAATAAATATACTATTTTTTGAAGGTGAAGGCAATGAAATTCATCAATTTGTTATGCTTGTTTATAGGTTTGTGATGATTATTCTTAAAATTTTCGCTAATATTTTTGATGTATGCCTGTCTTTCTATAAAAATTAATTTAGCAAGCGTCTGCATTGAGTGCGTGTCAATTGTTTTTAAAACCCGACTTGCTACCGGTAGCAAGTCGGGTTTAAAGCAAGATGCAGTAGGCACGCAAATGCAAAGAGGACTTCACGAAAAAAATTAGCGCTTTGACTGAGTGATGGTCTGCGCAAAGTTTGCAGGCAACAACTTAAGCGATGGGCTGTTCGCTTCGATAAGTGCTAGAAGAGGTTGGCTGGCTTCACGCAATCTTTTGGCGGGTGTAGGCTTCCACTTTGCGCCGGGACCGCTTTTATTTGTTTCATGCATATGCATGTAAATTTGACCAAGAAGTGTCAAATCATTTCGTAGATCAAGGTGTTCCCACTCCTTATCTAGCGAATGCATGATTTTTACCATGCGATTAAGTAGCGCTTCTTCCGGCCAAAAATAGACTAATAATTCCTCAGGTTTTACTCCTGGAAATGCATACGGTTCCGAGGATCCTTCGGGATGATCTACCAAGTCATAGGTATATAGACGCCAGTAGACTCCATATAGAAAGAGCTTCATCCCTAGATAGTAATAGGAAATTTCGTAGTTTGGATTCCCATGGAAAACTTGCCGCGTGGAGGACCTTCCATGGACAATTTGCTCGCGCAAACGAAAAAATCCATCAACCCAAAGCCAAAGTAGCTCCACAGGAGCGCTATAGCGGAGCCCTAGCATTGGACGCAACCTATGTTTCAAATCTATATGTGGTTGAGTTTCATTTAGATCGAAAAGGGCTTCGTAACTTGTTGCAAGAAAGACGATATCCTCAGCTTCGTATAGTAAGTTGCTGATGGATAATCCGGTTCCAACGAGGTTTTTAAATCGCTCGACAAATCGGTCCACAAAGTAGCGAATCGCTCGAATTAATCCCTGCAACTTATACGATTCTGTAGCGCTTTTACAGGTTTCTGTCCCATATGCGCACGCTAAGGCATGCCCTAGTCCGCGGCACATTTGAGGATCAAAAGAGGTTAGCTTTTCTACTGGTTCACGCTGAGCTTCTGGGATATGCAATTGCTCCCATTGATCGCGATTTGCTAAGAAGTCGGGGCTTGCTGGAAGTAAGCGTGTGAACGCATCTAAACTAGGAGCCTTTCGTAACTGATATAAGGTGGAGAATGCGCCACAGAAGAAATAGAGGTAAATTGAATCGAGTAACAGGCTGTTTTTAAGTTCGTTGGATACGGTAGTGTCGATGGAGATGCAGGTGAAGTTATTAGAGATTTTCTCCGCTTTAATGGCATTAAAATAATCAGCTGTCACTGTAACTAGGTCAGGGTCGGTATAAACTACTGCTTGATCGGATGACCAAAAAATGACGGGGCCCATTTGAATTGCTGTGGAGGCTGTTAGTTCCACAAAGGGCAAGCAGGCATAAAGTTGGTATTGCCGAGTCATTTTCACCTAATCTTGAGATAGGTTAGCGGAACATAGAGTTCTATACCGCGCGTGGTATAAATAGCAAAAAAGAGGCAAGTTAGGTTTTCACCCAACTTGCCTCCCTTGAGGTCGGCGCCTATGGCACCAGCCTTAGTTCACAATCGTGCTTTCTTCTTGCACAATCGGTGTAGTAATCGAATCAGACATCACTTCGACCTTAATACGTGCATCTCCTCTTTCCTTGGCACGGGCGTCAACACGATACTCGATCGATTGACGTGGTCCCAATGGAGAGTAAGGAGCAAAGGTCACAGTTTGACCCGAAACTTGTCCTTTCGAAGCACCGATGGCTGTGATTGGTGCAATTTCTCTTGGGAAACGCACTGTCACACGTACATTCTCATCTGGCTCAGAACCTTGGTTAACCACATTGATTCTGTAGCTGGTGTTTTCACCAACGCAGATGGGGTCTTCTAGGTCTGTAACACATACGTGCAGCGCTGGTGTACCTTTCCAACGTGTCGATGTTTCGGCGCAGCAGCAGGAGCCTTGCGCGTTTGTCAACGAAGCGCGGTTGCAGTAGTAGCCAGGTGTGCAAGTTGTTAACGAGATCGGCAGGGTAACATCTTCACCCGCTTTCAGCTCGTCGATTCTCCAGATGGCTCGGTTGTTCGAAATGCTCGCACCTTCTGCGGACACAATACTTGTGCCGCATGGGGCGAGGTCAGTAACGCATACGTCTGTCAAAGGACGGTCGCCAATGTTAGTCGCTACGATAGTATAGTCAGCATTCTGACCAACTTTGACTTCCTTAGGTCCTTCCTTCGTGATTTCGCAGCAGTATTTGCAGATTGTGCAAGTGCATTCGCACTGTGACTGGTCTGCATTGCAAGCTGTGACGATAACGCTATTAGTGACTTTACCGCGTGTGCAGGCCTTTAGAGCAACACGGAGGTATTTCTGTTGGCCTGGAGCCAAATCACCCACTTTGAACGTCAGCGTATTCATTCCGCTGGTGTGCTCTAAGCCTTCGGGTAGATTGTCCACAACACGTACATCACGTGCAACACAGGTACCTCTGTTGCCTACGCAGATGTTATACTCTAGGCAGTCGCCTGGGCAGGCCTCTTCAGGACCACAGCAGGAACAGCAGAGTACTGGCTTTGCGCAAACGATTGTGCAGAAAGCCACTGGCGTTGCGGATACGCAGAAGCATGCCTCTAGGCAGCCTTCTCTTTCGCAACGCAGACAAATGCGTAGTCTTTGGCAGCAACCAGCTTTCAGGTGGCCAACGCTCCATACGAGCTTAGCGCCATCTTGAAAAGCTGGAGGATCGCTCTTCACGTAATCCACGCCTTCTGGAAGACTAGTGGATAATGTGACTTCGCAAACATCACGGTGTGCACGTACATCGATGTCCATGCAATATTGATCCCCGAGCAAGCACATGTCGGGTTGGTGTGCAATGACTTCTACGCCATCACAGCTGATCTGACTCCTCGTTGTTCTCCCGCAGTCTCTAGGTTGGCTGCATTCTTCTGGGCTGATGGACTCGCAGCTTGGGTTGGCGCATTCTGTTTCAGCATTATAATAGCAGCAGTTGTTGCCGCTATTGCCGAAGCCGCATCCCACCCAGCATAGAGCTGTCGCACAGAAGAAGAGTAGCGAGGTTAATACTCCCAGTTGTTTCCTCATCAAGATCTCCTTTTATGGTTTGAGGTCTTCAAGACCTTTCATCTTATATTGTGACGGTTTCGCTCTCTCGATCTGCGAGCCGCTGTTCTAACCCTCGGGGCAAAAAACTGACGGATGCCTTGCTTTCGCAAGCCCGCCGTTAACTATTTCACCAGGCGGTCGATTAGTAGCGCAGGCGATAAGCGGTTGGATCGGAATAATCCCTAGGTTGTTCTCCGCACCAAGCGGGCTGAGGACAGCAATCGCAGCGTTGTTGGCAGCAGGATTCTTGACGGCAGCAGCGCTGTTCTTGGCAAGGATCGCAACAGCAGTTGTCATAACCACCACCACCAAAGCCGCAGCTGGTCAAAGCAAGTGTGGCAAGGGCAAGTGTAACGCTGGAGGACAGAAACGCCAGTGATCTTTTCATCGAACGACTCCTTTTATCTTTGTCTGGGCCTCTTTGGGCCTTTTCTAAGTTTCAGTTTGAGTGATTTACTCTTGTCGCATCACCGGCTCATGTCCGGGGTTGAAGTGATGTCCTTATTAATGATTCGAAAGGTAGGGAGGTGTTGAGACCTCCCTACTTCCTGGTAGCGGTTAGGCTACCATAGCCATTAGTATTGGCAGCCGTTGTAGTCGCAGCAAGGAGCTGGGCAGCAAGGCTTAGGACAGCATGGCTTAGGACAGCATGGTCTTGGGCAGCATGGTTTTGGGCAGCAGCGGGGCTTGCAGCAAGGGTCGCAGCAAGGATCGCCACAGCAATTATTCCAGCCCCAGCCGCAGCTAGTCATTGCTAGAGCTACAGCAGCTAACGAGAAAACGGAAGCGAACTTCTTCATTATGTTCTCCTGTTTGTTTGGATTGAACCTGGGTTAACATTCAAATTTGATGATCAACCTGTTGCCTGTTCGTTCACATGCAGGTCTGGAATCCGCCCTGGCCTTACTGACCAGGCTCCCCACCCAGTGGGCTCGCGAATTCCGTCCTCTTTTGCTTCAGCCACACTGCACCCTGGGGGTTAAATGCGCTTTAACAAAAAAGGATTTACCTTTTGTAGATACCCCTTAAGAAATAAATGATCCACCATATTTTTTACTTTTCGCTAACTTTTTTTCAGAATAGTAGATAACTGGCTTATTTGCAGCGAGATGAGTTATGCAATTTAGATTAAACTAAAGCGTATGGATGCGTATCAAAACGGAAAAAGTGATGTTTATGGCCCTGCGAACGGATGCGGCAATACACTTTAAGATAGCTCCCTTTAAGCTGGAGGTATCTCATGGAA
>CAYTFC010000037.1:0-28243 GCA_964436955.1 uncultured bacterium
CTGCTATCGAAGAGTTGTATGAATTTCTTTAAGTTGACAGCATTGACTTGCTACCTACATCGCGCTTGAACACAGTCGTTCTTTGCTAGTGAAACGTTGCGCATCGAAGGCCAAGTCGAGACTTGGCCGAGTGGCGCGACTTTTCAATTGGGAAGAATAGGCCTGTTCTAGCGCGACAAACTAGAGGTAAAACTTTTGAAATAGTGTTTTTTTTCAATTTTCTCGGTGAATATTGTTTGTAACTCGCTCTAGCTCTGGCTCACTCATTTACCCGATCTATCTTGTCTGGCAACTTGCCAAGGGCAGGCCCTTGGCTTCATTACCAGCCATGACATCTCGAATAAATGGGTGAGCCGGAGCTAGTTTCAAGGTATTGCAAGCGAGGTTGCTAAAAAAGGAAAAATCGCTATAATATTGTGTTATTTGCCACTAAAGATTTATCGCTATGAATATTTTTGTTATTGCCTTCTACTTGTTCGAGCCTATTGCAAATCCTCAAGCTGAAATTGCTGCGCACAAAGCATTTTTAAGGGACAAGGATGTAAAAAGTCGCATTTACATTTCAGAGGAGGGCATTAATGCACAGCTTTCCGCTTCCGAGGAAGCCGGAGCAGCATACATGGAATGGTTACGCAATCGTGAACCCTTTCAAAACGTAGACTTCAAAATACAGAATCACCACGAACACGCGTTCCCTCGCCAAACGATTAAATATCGCAAGCAGCTTGTAGCGCTAGATTGTAAGGTTGACCTCTCTAAACGCGGACAACATGTTTCTCCAAAACGATGGAAAGAGATGTTAGAGAGCGGTGATGACCATCTCCTCATCGATGTTCGCAATTCCTACGAGGGAAAGGTAGGGCATTTTGAGGGAGCTGACCTTCCTCCTTGCGACCGGTTTCGCGAATTCCATGATTATATGGAAGATCTCAAAGCCAAGGTTGACCCCAAGAAAACGCCTGTAATGATGTATTGCACAGGCGGAATTCGCTGCGAAGTATTCTCCTCACTGATGAAAGAACATGGCTTTGATGAGGTTTACCAACTAGAAGGTGGGGTCTTAAAATACGCTCAGGAAGTCGGAGATGCCCATTGGCTGGGCAAACTTTTCGTGTTCGATGACCGCCTTACAGTACCTCTTCAAGAGAATTCTAACTCCGTTATAGGCGAATGCCATCACTGCAAAACCTCCAGCGAAAGTTACTACAACTGCGCTAATATGGATTGCAATGAGCTTTTCCTATGCTGTCCAGATTGCGTACAGAAATTTGATGGATGTTGCCAGGAAACCTGTCAAGAGGCTCCGCGTAGACGTCCGGTCAGTCATCAAAACCCACACAAACCCTTCCGCAAGTGGTACCATTACGCTAAGCGCAAGGAAGAATTGTGGCATTTACGGCATGTCTGCGATGTTGGATCAAGCCCATCATCAGCTGATGCGTCTCATTTACCACCACCGTCAAGCCAGGTTTAACGCCCTCTTCAGACAATTCAAAGGCTTTCATGGTATTACAAATGCGCCCACCAAAACGCACACCAATACCTTTAATGCCCACCATATTCCCCCAATCCCCAAACATCTCCAAAACTAACTCGCAGGCTGTGATAAGAAATAAAACCACTTTGTTAGGGTTGGCGTGAACCACTTCGAAGATTTTACCTCCGATGTGATGAATCGTAGGAATGATAACTGGAATAGTGTTCTTATCTGGTAACGCATTCAGACATTTACCCACATTGCATTGACGGCATACGGGATTGTCAGCGTCATGAATGCAGTCTGGAGTGAAGCGCCCCGAAGGGCACTCGAAAGGCTTTTCACAATAAGAAAAACCAACTATGAATAGAGCATCGGGGTTGGAGAGTTCTCGCTTGAATTCATCTAAATCAGAAACGCCATAATAGAAAAAATCGCCCGAACTAGAATAGCTTTTGCCCCTCCAAAGGGATTGAAAAAAGGCTTTGATGTATCTAAAAGGGTGCTTAAACACGCCGCGCCGCACTTCTCCCTTGCGATCATGCGTTAGCATGTAACGAAACGCTTTCCATTTGAGATTTTTTGCTGTGTCCTGAGTGATACCAGGGATACGAGGTAAGGACTTTAAACCCTTAATAGGATGGTTTTCCGCAGCAATCTGAGCTCCTGCAGTCCAATCCTTTTCAGCAGCTTCCCAGCTTTCATGCTGGTTCCAAATTTTGAGCTTGCTCATACGATACATCCCAGTGTAATACGAAAAAGGGATGTTACCTCGTACGAAGCGAAATGTCTATGCTGCCCGTTCGTTCGAATCGTCTTTTTCTTCTTCCGTATCGAGCAATTCACGAGCCGTTGCTTTCACAGTCGCTAATCCGTCAGAAAATCCAATTGAGCGCATTAAGCTATCCAAATAGCGTAGCTCGCTAAGTAGCTGATCATTGGCGAATTCTAATTCTGCCAATCTTTGAAGTAGCTTCTCTTGGTCCATTAGGTTCCTCCGGTTTTGAGAACTCTTTCAAGATGCAAGGTCCATGCCAATTGTAGCTTAGGCTCCAAATTCCTGGGACGCCCCTTCTATTAACTCGGCTGCTGCATTCTTTAATGACCATAAGCCTTCATCAAAACCCACTGTTTTTAACAGGCGGTCCACGTAACTGATTTCAGCTAAAAGGTGGTCGTTGATTGATTCCAATCGAGCAGACTTAGTTTTTAGAGCCTTTACTACTCGTTCGGGTCTTCTAAAGCGTGGTGTTCTCATGATGTTTACCTAGTTATATTTTACAAAATTTACAGTAAATGCTTCAACATCAATGTCATACTTTTTCCAAATTTGAATATAAATGTAGACCCACTTCATGAACAAATGATAAAGACGTCATAAATTTTTCTGAAATTACTCGGCATCCAGGGCGTCCAAAGTTCCATCTTGAATCATCTCAAGGGCGACCTGTTTAACCGATGCAATGCCTTTAGGAAATCCTGTGCCACGCAAGAGTCTATCGAGCTCATCAAGCTCAGTGGATAGCTGATCTTGCACGGATTCTTGATAGGCGATTCTTCTTAGTAACTCGTGATCATTCATGGTTCCTCCTCTGGGAAAAAACATGTGACCTTAGATGCTAGTTTCGTGCCAACCTTCATGCGCCAATAGTTGTCGTTTCAGAGGGAGGCCCAGGCCAAAACCGCCAATCTTTCGGCTAGCTGCTATGACTCGGTGGCAAGGAATAAGCAATGGAACAGGATTGCGTCCGCAAGCGGTGCCCACCGGCCGGGCGCCTTTAGGGTTGCCCAGTATCGCGGCAATATCGCCGTACGAGGCTGTGGTGCCAAAGGGGATATCAACGAGCGCGGCTAAAACCTTTTGAGTAAAGGGGGGTAGATTCATTAGATCAAACGTAAGAACTACTTTTGGCTCCTCTCTTGCCGCAAAGGATGTCATCCACGAATCTATAAGCACTTTTTGATCTGCTGGTGCGAAAACTGTCCAATAAACGCCTGGTTTCTCAGATCCAGTCATTTTGACCTCAAAAATACCATACTGATCGGCTTTGATGGTTGCATGAAGCGATAGCGTCATATGAGATCCCCCAATGTCATCAAAATATAAAGTCTTTGTTTATGCCGCTTCGGCGAAGTGGCGCTACAACGTGTAACAGAACATGCTCTAGTAGTTTTTAAAGACTTTTCAGAAGAGGATACCACAAACAAGTGAAAAGAAGCACGTGTCAGCCCTTAAGATCCGCGACCACTGGAAGATGATCGGAGGGATAATTTCTAAGAGATAAAGTCGGTGCAACAATACTTCCGGAAGAATCGACGGTCACATTCAGCACTCCGGTTCTTATGGCTCGTAAGGGACCGCCCAGGAAGATATGGTCTAGACGTGCACCAGCTTGGCCATCCAATGAATGGGTAGGATCATATTCCCATCCCATCCAAGTTCCATCTGGACCATAAATTTCGTCTTGCACTAAGTTTCTGATGTCCGACAGCCCTGTTTTATGGGTGAACGTAGAATAAACTTCATACCCATTGCTATCGGGATAGGGATTTAGGTCGCCCATTACGATGCACGCATTTTCTTTTGCA
Source organism: uncultured bacterium (assembly GCA_964436955.1). GTDB lineage: Bacteria > Chlamydiota > Chlamydiia > Chlamydiales > JAJFMA01 > CAMFKD01. The sequence goes on from CAYTFC010000037.1 coordinate 4,067, forward strand.
AGAGTGTGTTGCAAACGCATTAACAGCTTAGCACTTTCTTCGCGTGAAACCTGGCCTTTGTGGTCAAAGTGGGTGTTGAAACATACCAACGGCTTGATGGTACGTCTATCGACAAATTTGCAGTACATGCAGGAACGAGGATATTTGGCGTCCCAACCAATGCCTGGAATGCCTGGGGTGGGAGACAGCGAAAATATAGCGGATTCCAGTAGCACCAGCTTGTCTACCTGGTAGCAAATCAAGAGGTTTTCCTGCTCAGGCTCCCCCAAGCTAGCAGAAAACCCTTCTATCGCATATCCAGGCAAACCAGCTTTAAGGTCTTGTAATTGCTTAATATTGGCCTCCTGAATAGCTGCAAGGGTCACCCCATAACCCAAGATTAACGATGTGACCATCTGACAACGGTGTCTCCAGTCATGAGGTCCGTCACGATCCTCCGCATGATCAATACGTATATTATACGTCATCACGCGAAAAGCATCTTCGTCAACCAAATGAGCTGGAAACTGCCTTGAGTTACCTGTCAGAGGCCTATTCAGGAGGTCAGGTTCCATTAGGCGCCTTTCTTAAGAATCTCTAGCGCTTTATCATAATTAGGCTCCTGACCTATTTCTGAAACCTGTTCAGTGTACAAAACGTGGTTGTTTTCATCGAGAATTATGACAGCTCTGGAACAAAGGCCGGCCAAAGGTCCGTCCGTAATTTCCAGGCCGTAGTCTTTAGCAAAGGAGCTACGAAATGCGGAAAGGACTTCTACGCCATTGATATTTTCGGCTGAACAGAAGCGTTTTTGTGCAAACGGCAGGTCTTTTGAAATATCAATCACAATGACATCCTGTAGAGCGGTGGCTGCTTGCGCAAACTTTCTTACCGAATTAGCGCAAGTGCCCGTATCTATGCTAGGAAAGATATTCAATAACTTTTTCTTTCCCTTGTACGAATCGAGAGTAACTTCAGAAAGATCTTCCTTAACGAGAGAGAAATTCTTGGCAGTAGCGCCCTTAGAAGGTAGGTCACCACTAGTTTTTACAGGATTTCCCCTTAATGTAATGCTGGCCATAGGAACCTCAGAAGGTTAAAATTTAGAATCGTCAGCATTCTGCGCCTGTGACCAAAATTTTGCAAGTCGGGTTTTAATTAACTTAACACAGCATTAGCATTACCTTTGTGATATTCCTCTATCATGTGAACAGTGGAGAGATATTGCTATGACTGATTTTTATAACATTGGACAGAACTTACTTTATGTAGGGCAGGAAGCTATTTGCCCGGTTCTAAATCTTTTTGAACCGACTTATCGTGCTTTTGAAGTCATTGGAAATGTTGGAAAAATTTGGGTTCATATCAAGGAAACCACTACGAAGGGATATGTAGCTAATGCGACGAATATTTTTCAAACAGTGGTTAAAACATCCACAGCAGCTATATTGGCGATTGGCTTCGCTACCAATTATGAAGCCGCTTTTGTGCTTACAATTAGCATTGATTTGGTCAATCAAATTAATATATTAGCTCTCTCAATTATGCATAAGGACTCACAAGCCGCTTTCAAAGCTCTCAGCAAAACAATCGCCGATGTGATGTATTTGACCATCGAGGTGATTTCAGGACCACATATTGCCATGACGCTATCGGCAGTGTGTATTTTGGCAGATTTGTGGGAGACGGGAGAGGCATTTGATGAGAAGCGACACTTGAACGGTATCGCTTATGTCATACGCACCATGATTCGTGTAAAAAGAGCTGTCTAAGTCTAAGTGAAGCTTGTAGCGCCGCTTCGCCAAAGCGGCAGTCTCTTTTTAGGTGAACCTGACAGATAAACCTGTCTGCCTCGGCGAGGCAGACCCACAAGGAAAAGGCGGCTATTGTAGGGATAGGCTGACATGCTACTTATTCAACAAGGCTAGCAACTGGGCTTCCTTTTCTGAGGTAAGCCACGTCTGATTAGGCCAAGATGGCTTACTCTCCTGCATCCATTGATGGGTATCTTCAAGCGTAGATTCTAACGGACGACAAATCAGCCCCTGGCTAAATGCTCGTATCCCCTTAATTTCATGTAAGCCACGAATAAACTCCGGCACCCAAATCGGCATTTCCGTCCAGGGAACAACCTTATTCTTGAGCAGAAACGGCTCACTTGCCCAAACGAATCGAGCTTCTTGTTTTACAGTCTGTTGGCATGCATTCAGAAAATCGCCAAAGGTGAGGGGTCTTGATGGCCCTACCGCATTGTACGTTCCACAGCGTCGTCCTTCTATCATCTTAAGAATCCAAAGGGCGAGGTCCCGGGCATCAAGTAGCTGTATAGTCTGGTTCGGATCTCCGGGTGCCAGGACATCACCGCCCTTTGCAATACGGTCCAGCCAATACACAACACGACCATGAGTGTCATAAGGGCCCGCGAGCAAACCAGGACGTACTATAAGGCATCTGTCACCAAAGGTGTCTTCAACAGCAACTTCGCAAAGAACTTTGCGAGCTCCGTAAGTATCAGAGCTTTGGTCCTCTGGATCCCCATCCTTAGGCCAATCGCGTGTTGGCGCATGCTCATCAATCTTAGGTACCGAGAAATCCTTGTAAACTGAAACACTAGAAACAAAGACATAGAGGTCTGCAAAACCTTTAAGAAAATAGGCACTTCGGCCAACGGTAGCCGGGTTGTAGCCGCATGTGTCAATAACGACATCCCAGGAATGCCCCCTTAACAGTGAAAGATCGTTGTAACGATCGCCATGTACCTCTTCTACAGCAGAAAAAAGAAACGGATTCGTTTTCCCACGATTAAAGAGCGTAAGTTGATGACCGTGAGCGATCAGCGTCTCGGAAATGTGCCTGCCTAAAAAATGTGTACCGCCCAGCACAAGAATCTTCATATCTATCCTAATTTTATAGCGACAAGCGTAACACTAATGCCCTATCGTTGACAATTTTTTGCAATAGCAGAGAATAGTCAAAATAATTATTTAAATCATTTGCATCCCTCTTGGCAGTCCATTAATCTGCGGTTAAAAGCCAAGGGTCTGTTGCATGGATGATGTCCAAAAAAAATTGTTGGAAGAGCTCCTTTTCTCAGGCGAAAAGAAACTAAGCTTTGCCAAGCTATTGTATTTTGGAGCATTTCATGCTCCTTCTGTGATGCCATTTCCCATGGGATCACCTGAAGATATTGCACAAGGGGACGAACTTGTCGCTCGCTTGAAGGACTTTGCAGATCAGCATATAGATGCTCGGACAATTGATCGTGAATGCTCTATCCCGCACGACGTCATCAAAGGATTAGGGGATATTGGGCTACTAGGCGCATCCATTCCGAAAGAATACGGCGGACAGGGCTATTCACAAACAACGTATTGTCGCGCTATGGCGGTCCTCGCTCAACGCTGCGGGGCCACAGCATTGTTTGTAAATGCACACCAAAGCATTGGATTAAGGGCATTAGTCCTTTTTGGGACGGATGAACAAAAGACGCGCTGGTTAGCTCCTCTTGCAAAAGGTGACAAAATCGCGGCTTTTTCACTGACAGAACCCAATGCAGGCTCCGACGCCAGCGGCGTAGAAACGCGAGCAACTTTCGACCCACATAAGAACGTGTATCGGATTAAGGGCCAAAAGCAGTGGACTACTAATGGCAGTCTAGCAAGTGTGCTTACTGTGATGGCTCAGACAGCTGTAGAAACTCCGAAAGGGCTTCAAGACAAGGTGACTGCCTTCTTGGTCACGCCAGATATGCCCGGCTTTAAAGTGAAAGATCGCGCGTTAGACAAGGTTGGAATGCGTGGAAGCACCACTGCAAACCTCATATTTGACGATGTCGAAGTTCCCGCGAGCAACATATTGGGTCCGAAAGGCGGAGGCTTAAAAGTATGCTTAACCGTACTCGATTACGGTCGTACGACGTTCGGAGCTACTTGTTCGGGCCCAGCGCGATTCCTATTGGAGAAAGCCATCGGCCATGCTAAATCACGCTTTCAGTTTAAACGTCCATTGTGCTCTTTTCCATTGGTGAAAAAGAAACTCGCGATGATTGCTGCTCTGACCTACGCCATGGAAGCCACAACGGAACTCACCGCCGGTTTAGTCGACCGCGGGATGGAAGAGTTCATGCTTGAATCTGCTATTTTGAAAGTGTTTAATAGCGAATGCCTCTGGCAAATTATCTATGAAACCATGCAGATCTATGGTGGACGCTCATTCTTTACGGATGAACCATTAGAACGCATGATGCGTGATGCCCGTCTAAACATGATTGGAGAGGGCAGCAACGAAGTCTTACGCGCCTTTATTGCCATCGTAGGGCTGCGCGATGTAGGCATGCAGTTCGAAAGTGTGACGGAGGCCTTGAAACATCCTATTTCGCAGTTTGGGGTGCTCAAAGCCTTCAGCAAGCAGGGCTCAAGCTATTTTAAGGCACCTACTATCCCAGTGAAGACTGGTCATCTTGCCCCAGAAGCGCATCTCATAGGACGTGCTATACGCCGTTTTGCTATTGCCAATGCACGTGTTTTGGCTAAGAATCGTGAAAATATCGTGGAAAACCAACTAGCTCTAGATCGCGTGGCGAATATGGCAATAGCTCTCTATACGAGCATTGCCGTCATTAGTAAACTAGATCGCCACCTGGACGGAACAAAAGTCCTTCTACCACATCAGGAGCTTGATCTATCCACTGGTAAACTCTACATCCAATACGCATTAGATATCATCGAGCAATCCTTAACCACACTATTTCATAACTACGATGCTACTATCGAACTACTATCAGATAAATTAGCGGGGTTTCAGCAATGACACAAGCGACAGCTCCCAATCCCATACTTTCGCTCGAAATGCTAACAAGGCGCTTTGCCGACCAGGAAGATATTTTGCGTCATGGTGGCGGCGAGGAGGGTATTACTCGGCAAAAGAAACTTGGCCGCATGCTAGCTCGCGAGCGCATTGATGCCTTGTTGGACTCTGGGGCTTCATTTTTCGAAATAGGCTTGTGGGAAGCTTGGGAGATGTATGCCGAATGGGGCGAGGTCCCCGCAGCAGGTGTTGTGGCCGGCATTGGAGCCGTTCATGGCCGACCCTGCATGATCATCGCCAATGACGCTACTGTTAAAGCCGGCGCCTTCTTTCCACAGTCCGTGAAAAAGGTTCTGCGTGCTCAGCGTATTGCTTATGAATGTCGTCTACCAATTCTCTATCTTGTCGACTCATCGGGAGTCTTTCTGCCCTTGCAAGATGAGATTTTTCCTGACGAAGATGACTTTGGACGCATCTTCCGCAACAATGCAGTGCTGTCGGCAAACGGAATTCCACAGTTTGCCGCAGTGATGGGAAGTTGCATCGCAGGCGGCGGATACTTGCCCGTTCTATGTGACAAGCTCCTGATGACTGAAGGCAGTGGCCTCTACCTAGCCGGACCCGCCTTAGTGAAAGCCGCCATTGGTCAAATTACCGATGCCGAGGATTTAGGCGGAGCAAAAATGCACGCTGAGGTCAGTGGCACAGTAGACTTCCGTGAACCAAACGACCTCAGTTGCATTAGACGACTGCGCAGTCTCATCGACTTGCTGCCATCCGCTTCTGATACAAAACTAAAGGCCATTCCTGCTGAAAGAGATGCCCATACTATCTATGATATTGTAAGCGCTGATGGAACTAAAGAATACGATGTCAGGGATCTCTTAGCCACTATCGTAGATGGAGCCTCGTTCGAAGAGTCCAAGGCCGACTATGGCAAGTCCATAGTAACAGGCTATGCCCGCCTCGCAGGGCATCCCATCGGAATTGTTGCCAACCAACGCATGCGTACGAGAACCCACGATGGACATATTGAAATTGGCGGAGTTCTTTACACCAAAAGTGCAGATAAAGCAGCCAGATTTGTGCTTGATTGCAATCAAATGCGCTTGCCAATCATCTTTATCCAGGATGTGATGGGCTTTATGGTCGGAAAGGACGCTGAACAATCGGGCATTATCCGCAGCGGAGCCAAACTTGTCAGCGCTGTAAGTAACTCCATCGTTCCAAAAATCACCGTCATTGTGGGAAATTCATTTGGAGCAGGCAACTATGCCCTATGTGGCAAGGCTTACGATCCGGATTTCATTCTTGCCTGGCCCAATGCAAAATATACAGTTATGGGAGCCGACCAAGCTGCTAATACGCTTCTATCCGTGCAGCAACGTGCTGCAGAACGCCGGGGCCAAAAGCTTACTGCTGATGAAATTGCCGATTTGCGAGAGAAAATTGTCTCCCGCTACAAAGAACATATGGACATCCGATACGGAGCTGCTCGCGGGTGGGTCGATGCAATTATAGCTCCACATACCACACGTGATGTGCTTACACATCTTCTAGGTCTGGTAAGGGTCAAAGAGAATATTCAGTTTCATACTGGAGTCATCCAAACATAGGTAGAGTAAATGCGAGTCATTAAAGTAGGCAATGCACAAGGCTTTTGGGGCGATCAGCCTAATGCCCCCCTACACCTTATTAAGCAACAACCTGACATCGATTATCTTACTCTAGACTATCTGTCAGAAGTTTCTATGTCCATTTTAGCCATTCAACGTGAACGCAATCCTACTATGGGCTACGCAGAAGATTTTGTAGAACTTATGGCAGCATTTGCACCACTTTGGAAGAGTGGTCTCAAAACAAAAATCATCTGCAATGCCGGTGGACTCAATCCTAAAGGCTGCGCTCGTGCTTGTCAGGAGATTCTAAAAAAGCTGGATTGTGCCCACATTAGAATCGGTATTGTTTCGGGTGATGATGTTTTGCCACTATTGCAGAAGAGCCCAGATTCCTCTCAATTTCACAATTTGGAAACCGGAAAAAGCCTGCAATATGTCGCCAAACATCTCGCCACCGCAAATGCCTATTTAGGTGCCAAACCCCTTGTTGATGCACTAGCTCAGAATGCACAAATCATCATAAGTGGACGCGTAGCCGATCCAAGCTTAACCGTAGCCGCGTGTGTCCACACCTTTGGCTGGAATTGGACAGATTACCACCGGCTCGCTGGAGCAACGGTAGCAGGACATCTAATCGAATGCGGCACACAGGTAACCGGGGGCATTTCTAATCGCTGGCTCGAACTCCCCGATTTAGCTCACATCGGATTTCCTATCGCAGAGATCAATGAAGAAGGACAGTGCGTGATTACAAAGCCCCCACGTACCGGCGGAGCAGTCTCTTTAGAAACTGTCAAAGAGCAACTTCTATATGAAATCGGAGATCCTTCTCGTTACCTTAGTCCTGACGTAACTGTTTCATTTATGAACGTTAAAGTGGAACAGCTCTCGGTAAATCGCGTTCAAGTCACCGATGCTGTGGGCAGTGCGCCACCGTCAAACTACAAAGTGAGTGCTACTTTTAAAGATGGATTTCGGTCCGAAGCCATGCTGACTGTCGTTGGACGGGATGCAAAAAAGAAAGCCCTAAAGGCAGGAGAAATCATTCTCGAACGCGTCCGAGTCGCCGGCTTTGAATTGGATCACACTCGTATCGAATGCTTGGGCGCTGGCGATAGTATTCCTGATATCCTTTCACACGAAGACAATCATCTTGAAATCGTTCTACGCGTAGCGGTTGCAGATCGACGCCGCGAGGCAGTCGAGGCATTTTCTAAGGAAGTGGCTCCTATGGTAACCAGTGGACCCGCCGGGATCACTGGATACGCGACTGGACGTCCTAAGATACGGCCTGTTTTTGGTTACTGGCCCTGTCTCATTGACGCTGCCGAAGTGACCCCCATCATTGAAATCGTGGAGGCATCATGACCACAACTCGTGTACGTTTAGGCGATATCGCTTATGCTCGCAGCGGCGACAAAGGGAATTCTGCAAATATTGGCGTCATTGCCTACACCAAAATCGGCTATGAAATGTTAAAAGCTCGATTGACTGTGGATGCTTTAGAACGTTATTTTAAGCCCCTTTCTCCATCAAAAATCACTCGGTATGATTTAGATAACTTGTGGGCTCTAAATTTTGTTCTCGAAGGCATTTTAGCCGGTGGAGGAAGCCGCTCACTGAGGATCGATGCCCAAGGAAAATCTCTTGGACAGTCTATCCTCGAAATGCATCTTGTTATTCCCATGAACCAGTTAGCCGCTAGTCGCCCCTCAGGAGTCCATCTGTGAATCACTTAAAAATAGAAAATATCCAACCCGAAATTACAATTTTGGAATTGAATCGACCAGATTCGCGAAATGCCTTGACCATCGAAATGTTGAATGAAATCCAACACGCCGTCCATCAGATCAGTGGAGAACAACGCGCGCGCGTACTGATGATTAAAGGTGCTGGACCAGTATTTTGTGCAGGTTTAGACCTTAAGGAGGCGCAATCGACTGGCAAAGCACATGAGTTAGCTAACAGCATGGCCGATGCCTTGAAATCTCTTTACTTCTGTCCACTGGTAACTATTGCCGTAGCCCATGGTGCAGCTATCGCCGGAGGAGCAGGCTTACTGTCCGCATGTGATTTGGTTATTGCAGCCGAAGGCACCAAGATAGGTTATCCAGAAACTAGAAGGGGACTCGTTGCAGCCATGGTGCTCGCGTTGCTTAAAAGGCAAATTGGGGACCGCGCAACCCGTGAACTCACTCTTACAGGTGAACTGATCCATGCGCAAAAAGCTCTCTCTATTGGCTTAATTACCCGCGTTGCCTTTGCAGAACAGCTGTGGCCACAAGCACTAGAAATGGCCCAGAGTGTACTTAAAGGGGCTCCCAATGCTACAAGACTGACAAAAACACTTATTTCTGATTTAGATCCCGTACGACTCGATCATGATGTGGATCGTGCGCTAGCATTTCATATGCAAGCTAGAGCCTCCGACGAAGCCACCGAAGGAATTAAAGCCTTCTCAGAAAAACGCGAACCCTCTTGGAAATAGGTTATCTGGTCTCAAGAAGATATTGGGGCTTGGTGAGCCAGGAATGCATTTTTGTAACTGCCTTAGACCCTGATTGCTACCAAGACTTGTGCGGCAAGTTTTGGTAGCAATCAGCATCTTAGGTTTTAAGTCAGGCTGTTTCGCATATATGACTTAAGCGCTTAATTAATAGCGGCAAAGCCGCTAGAACTCCACGAAGTGGTGTAAAGTAATTAGCCATAGATCAGACCTCACAAGAGGTCGCAACCCATGGATAATGTAAGAAAAAAAAATCGAACCCCGGCGGGGGTGCAATATCGTCCGCAATATGTTTTAGACGATATTATTTTGAAACCCATTTAGGGTTTTCGAATAACTGATATCTTTCTAAGTCAGCTATTTACAAAGCTCAAAGAGCCAGCCTGACTTGTGCAATTATCTCCTTTTGTCCTTTCCGTGTATGGCGATCTCTTATTCTCTTCAAGTTCCCATAAAGCTACTAGAGCAGCATTTGCTTGTGCATTGGTAAACGAGATTGCCTTCCAGACTCCTGACAAATACTTAACTCTATGGTGACCGTTCAAGCTATAGACAAACCATGTGCCATTTTCGACATCAGAGACGTCAATATTTAACCCCTGATGCACGGTTCCAAATCGTTTACTTACATCTAATTCAGGGCATAAGGCAATAAGATGCTCGATCAGAGTACCTGATATTCTATTAGGGACGAATTTTTGACCCTCAATAAAGAACCCCGTCTCATCCTGTGATATCCGCTTAAGAACTACCGCACGGGGGTTCTTTCTACTTTGTTCTAGATAGACAATTCCAAGATGCTCGCTACAGGGCTTAAACGGTGCCGTATCGCAAATAAAGATCTTTCGACCTAACTGACCAGCAAAATCAGAAGCGACTAGTTGATCGTCTAAACCTATACTTTCAATAAGCTGGAAAACATCATTATTAGGATTCACCATCTGTGACTTTTGAATTGCACGTACGTCTTTGGCATAATTCCCTTCTTCGCCCCAAAAAAGATAATACGCTCCGTCCCTTTTAACTAAGCTCCATTGGCTATCGGCATGGTAAGGGATCACATCAACAAATTCCTCCCCAATCCAATGAAGATCAAGGCTTCCATGACGAGAATCATAGCTCTGAACAGCCACTGGTGGGGTGAGTTGAGGAGGCTTGTATATCAACTGAGGTAAAGGTAATGACCGTACAGGATTGGCTTTTCCTGCTTGCTGGAGGGCAATCAGAGGCGGTTGCGCATTTGTCGCAAAGACTATTTCCGGAAAATTAAATTCTAGCTTATGTGCGGAAGCAGACGGGGACGTTTTGCTAGGTATATCTAAAGGTGGGGTATAGGCTCCTATTCTTTCCATCTAGTTGCTGATTAACTCGACTTCAGTCGGGGTTAAAGACATATTGCCATTGGTGCGTTTGAATAAATTGACCTCGTGCTGAGGAACAGGAATGCGAATACCCTCTTTGGTAAAAGCATCCCAAGTGGCTAAGTAAATATCACTCTTGAGACCACCCATTCCATTTTCGGGATCATTGATCCACACCAGTAACTCCAGCTCAAAAGCGCATTCTCCAATGCTCTGCACCATCACAAAAGGTTTTGGATCTAAAAGTACACGACGAGTATTTTTTGCAGCCGCTATCATCAGCTTCATCGCTTGACGCACATCGCTATCTAACGATATGCGTATGGGAATACTGATACAAATATCCCTATCAGAATAGGACCAATTTTCCACAGTATTTGTGATGATTTGTTCGTTTGGAATCAGGTGTTCTTGGCCTCCTGGAGTGCGTATAGCCACAAAGCGAGCACTCATGTGTTTGACAGTCCCATACATTTTACCTCCCTGCACAGCAATGACATCACCCGGCTTTATAGAGCGGTCCATCAGCAATATCACGCCACATACAAGATTGGATATTACCTTTTGCAAACCAAATCCCAGCCCAAGTCCTATAGCGCCTCCAAGAACTGTAAAGGCGGAAATGTCAATACCTAATGCGGAAACTCCCAAAAGAATAGCAAAACCAATCAAAAATACTCGAAGCAACTTATTAAATAGTACTTTTAAAGTGGGCTCAAGATCGGTTCGCTGATTAATACGGTTTTCTAAATGCGATGACATCGAATTCGCAATCCAGAGCAATGCCATTAGCACCCCAAATCCCCATATGAGGTCCAACAATGACAGGCGCAGCTCACCAAAACGGACTCCAATCTGATCCAGGGCTGCTTCTGTAGGCCTAAGCAATCCCACAATATGTAATGCAGCAATAGTCCAGATAGTAACAGCTAATAAGCGCGACAGAAACACATCGTGCACAAAGCTCGTGGTAAATCTTGCGAAAACCCAAGCCAACAATAGCATGAGCACGGTTTGTAGAAGATAATGCTCCCAATTGAACTCTAAGCAAACACCTAATACAATTGCCTGAATAATAATCCAAGTAAAGGCAACGATGAGTGGTGATATGGCTTCCTTTAGCTTTTCGCGTCTTGGCTGCACAAGTTGATGCTCCTTCAGATACCGGCGTAGAGGACGGGATGTGAAGACCGCCAATAGAAAGCAGATTAGAATAACAGCGCTCTGCACTAAGGCACTAATGTTATAAATATAAGTGTCAACCCATACGATTACAGCACCAAGAATTATCTCAAGCGCGTCTAAACTAAAGAGAACATGCATATGACATCTCCAGAAAAAACCTAAGAATAGTGGGAAAGGCTATTTCTGTCATGGATGTTCTACTAAAAAGCCCACCTCAGTCAGATGTACGCGCTCACGACCTCTCACACGCGCGTGGTTTTTCTGTAGACGAGTATTTGACGATCAAACGCGACAACGGGCATGGCCACAGGCCATGTCCTAGAAGCGTTTGATCGTCAAATGCTCAGCTTTGGTCAAGAGCTTGTGCGTGTGAGAGGTCGTGAGCGCGTACAGTCAGATTACCCCTAGTTGATTTCCTGTCTATTCTAATTCAACGTAATGACATCGCAAAAAAAAATTCATCATCAGTAGTATTCATTTAATAAAAGATAGTACATCAATACCCTTAATACGTCTTTATTACCTGAATGCTTCGACATTTTTTTCTTTTTTTTGATCTCTAATCCGAGATATAACAAAGAAAATGAGGGACAGGATGAAAGTCTTTTCGGTAGAAGGCAACACCCAACGACTCGATGGCGGCGCGATGTTCGGCAGCTGTCCTAAGGCGCTTTGGCAACACTGGACAGATGTCGATGACCAGAACCGTATTCATTTGGCTTGCCGTGCGCTTCTCGTGCAAACAGATGAAGGACGAAATGTCCTGTTTGAAACTGGAGTGGGATGCTTTTTTGACCCTAAGTTAAAAGAACGTTTTGGTGTTGTAGAACCCGAACATATGCTAATCAAAAACCTTGAAAGATTGGGCATCAGTGACAAAGATATCGATCAAGTTGTCCTATCACACTTGCATTTTGACCACGCTGGGGGCGTGCTCTCTGCATATGGCGATGGACCCGTCCGCTTACTATTCCCCAACGCTAAGTTCTATGTAGGCAAGGACCACCTCCCCCGCGCACAGCAACCACACATTCGCGACCGCGCTTCATTCGTGCCATTAATCAATAAGTTGCTTTTGGAATCAGGTCGACTTCAATTGGTCGAAAGCCATACACATCCCGACCTAGACTTTGGCGTAACCTTCCGGTTCGTAGATGGACACACCCAAGGGCTAATGGTATCCACTTTACAGCTTAAAACGGGGCCGCTAGCATTTGTATCAGATCTCATCCCAGGTCTACCATGGATGCATCTCCCCATTACAATGGGGTACGATCGCTTCCCAGAAAGACTAGTCGATGAAAAAAAGCGCTTTTTGGAAGAAATGATGCAATTGAATGCCAAACTCTTCTTTACACACGATCCGCTTGTGCCCTGTGTGAGCATACAACAAGATGAAAGCGGTCGTTTTTTTGGCAGCCCAATCGACATACACTCCTTGAATCAGGATATCACGTGAAATTTATTTTTGAACAAATACGTGTTGGTGGCGACCGAAACTTTGCTTACTTAATCGGTGACCGAGCTAACAGTATAGGAGTAGTAGTAGACCCTTCATACAACCCGGAAACCGTTATTGAGCGTGCTAAAAAGCAGAACTTAAGTATCAAATACATCATCAATACGCATAGTCACAGCGATCATATCAATGGTAATGAAGTTGCCCAAAAACTTACGTTAGCTAAGATTGCCGCATATTCAGAATCGCCCATCATGCCTGACGTAAAGCTGAACGATGGTGATACACTTCAAATTGGGTCCATAGCAATACAAGTGATATGGACTCCAGGGCACTGTCCGGACCATATAGTGCTGCATATTCCCGAATTTGGTCTTGCATTGACCGGAGACCATCTTTTCATCGGAAAAATTGGTGGAACTCTGACTGAGGAAGCGGCAGAACAACAATTTAGAAGTTTGCAAAAGATCTGCCGAGTGTTACCACCGCCAACGACAATCTGGCCAGGACATGATGTGGGATGCCGTCCATCGTCTACAATGGCATGGGAACGAATCAGTAACCCCTTTTTACTTGCGAAGGATATGCCGGCATTCATGCAATTAAAGATCTCCTGGCCTAACTACAAACAAGAACTTGGCTTGATGTAAAAATCACATGTTCAAAAATATCGCAGATTTTTTTATTTTACCACAGAGTTCACAGAGTAATCAGAGGCCTGCGGATTAAAACCCTGTTTTTTACCGCAGGCCTCGGAGTACTCTGTGAAATCTGTGGTAGAAATTTGCGTTACATGGATCGTCGGTATTCGCCACCGCATTGATAGAGAAGGTGCGTAATCTGTCCCAAAGACGCATATTTTACAGTTTCCATAAGCTCTTCAAAAATATTTCCACCCGTTAAAGCGACTGTTCGCAAACGCTCCAAAGCCTCTTTGTTTTGAGAGCCGGCACGTGTGATGAACTCCTTTGCACGTCTAATTTGATTATTCTTTTCCTTTTCTGTGGCACGCACAACTTCTATATGCTCATAGTCAGGTTGACCTGACTCTGACAAAAATGTATTCACTCCAATGATTGGAAGTTCGCCAGTCGCCTTTTGCATCTCATATTTCATCGACTCAGTTTGAATGGCATGGCGCTGGTATTGTTTTTCCATCGCTCCCAAAACTCCACCTCGACGAGAAATCGAGTCAAATTCATTTAGCACCGCTTCTTCAACAAGCTCCGTCAATTCTTCGTAATAAAAGGATCCTTGCATGGGATTATCACATTTATTCGGGCCAAACTCTTTGGTAAGAATCAGTTGAATGGCCATCGCGCGTCTTACTGATTCTTCAGTAGGGGTGGTAATCGCTTCATCATAGGCATTGGTGTGAAGAGAATTGCAATTATCATAAAAGGCCATCAAGGCTTGTAGCGTCGTACGCGTATCATTAAAGGCAATTTCTTGCGCATGCAAGCTCCTGCCAGATGTCTGCACATGATACTTCAAGCGACAGCTGCGGTCATTCGCTCCATATTTATTGCGCATTGTTGTTGCCCAAATGCGCCTCGCTACACGCCCTATCACCGAATACTCTGGATCAAGTCCGCTGCTAAAGAAAAAAGAAAGATTGGGCGCGAAGTCATCTATTTTCATTCCACGAGACAGGTAGTACTCTACATATGTAAAACCGTTAGCCAAAGTAAATGCCAACTGAGTGATTGGATTAGCGCCAGCTTCCGCAATATGGTATCCACTTATGCTCACTGAATAAAAATTGTTAATTTGATGTTGAATAAAGTACTCTTGAATATCACCCATCATCTTCAAAGCAAAAGGAGATGAGAAAATGCAAGTATTTTGCGCTTGCTCTTCCTTCAAAATATCGGCTTGCACTGTCCCTCGCACACTTTTAAGCACTCTTTCTTTCAAGGTATCCGAGGGTTCAGAAGGCGTTTTTGCTCTTTCGAAATCGATAGCCGCATTAAAAAACATAGCTAACAGCATCGGAGCGGGGCCATTGATAGTAAGCGATACGGACGTCAATGGATCAACTAAATCAAATCCCTTATACAACTCTTTCATATCGTCCAAAGTGGCAATGCTCACACCACTGTTGCCTATTTTGCCATAGATATCTTGCTGCTCAGCAGGGTCTTCTCCATAGAGTGTCACCGAATCAAACGCTGTACTTAAGCGCTTTGCGTTGTCGTTGCGCGATAGATAGTGAAATCGCTTGTTGGTTCGCTGTGGAGAGCCTTCGCCCGCAAATTGACGCTTTGGATCTTCCACATCGCTTTTCAAATTAAAGACTCCGGCTGTGTAGGGAAAGCGACCTGGAAAATTCTCTAAACGCATAAAGGTCAGAATATCACCCCAATCACGATAGCTTGGGAGAGCTATTTTTGGAATTCTAGTATCCGATAGCGATTGCGTAAATAGAGAGCGACGATGTAGTTTATCGCGTACAGTATAATCGAGAGTATCCTGAAGATATTCTTGCTTAAGTTTAGCAAAAGTATCAATCAAAGCTAAGTTGTTTTCGCCCAGTTGTAGACGTTTATCATTAATCACTTGCTCATCTGCATGAGCACCCTCTAAACAATATAGATCCGAAGCGATATCTGATTTAGCCTTTGTATCCGCTTTATAGCTGCGAACGGTTTCTGCTATTTCGCCCAGATAGAACGTGCGTTCTTGCGGAATGATCGTAAACAGCTTGGCTCTAACCAGATTTTGAACGTTATTTAAGTCCACGCTTGCGAGTGGAAAACCCTTCTTGCGCAAGCTCTCTATCAAATAGACAAATAGCCTGGTGACAGCAGGATCGTTGAAATGTGAAGCGATGGTTCCGAATATAGGAAAGCCATCTCTATTTTCTTTCGTTACACGTTGATTGCGCGCGCTTGCGAATGCATGTAGTACATCTTCAAAGGCATCTAAAGAACCCATGCGATCAAACTTATTGAGAGCAACACATTCGGCAAAATCGAGCATATCAATCTTTTCCAGCTGTGAGGAAGCGCCATATTCACTTGTCATCACATACATAGGCAGATTAGATAAATCTACCACCGCAGTATCGCTTTGACCGATACCAATAGTTTCCAAAAGAATAAGATCAAATTGGGCGTTTTGCATAAGCGTCAAAGCATTTGCGACCGATGCACTCATTTCTGAAGCTGAGCCACGAGTTGCCATCGAGCGGAGAAAAACTCGCCCATCATAGATATTATTCATGCGAATGCGGTCGCCGAGCAAAGCCCCACCCGTCGCCTTTTTGCTCGGATCGAAGGTCAAAACACCCAAGCGACCTTTGGGCGATGCGTACAGAAAACGTCCTATAAGCTCATCAACTAAGGAACTCTTGCCAGCGCCTCCAGGACCAGTGATGCCGATAATAGGTGTACCACCTTTTGGACTACCCTTAAGCAAACTTTTGTGTTCTTGTTCAGCAAGCGATATGAGTTTCGCTAGTTCCAGATCAGACACTTGCTGATGATTCTGCATTTTTTTCAAACCAGCATCATAGAAGTCTTGCGAACGTGTGACGCTGGGTATGCGTTCAATAGCATCAAGAATGATGCCACGCGGCCCCAGCTTACGCCCATCTTCTGCGTGATACAGGCGTGAGATGCCATAATCTTGAAGAGCTTGAATTTCGCTAGGAAGGATAGTTCCGCCACCGCCGCCGAAAATGGCCACATCATCAGCCCCGCGTTCTTTAAGTTGATCGTAAAGATAGCGAAAGTACTCCATGTGACCACCCTGATAGGAGCTCACACAAATCGCATTCGCATCTTCCTGTACAACCGTTTTGACAAGCTGTTCGACACTACGATTGTGTCCAATATGGATGACTTCACAGCCCTCTTTTTGCAATAAGCGCCGAAATAAGTTGATGGAAGCATCATGCCCATCAAACAAAGAAGAAGCCGTCACTACGCGTATGATATCTGAGTTTGTCATATCTCATTTGATGTACTACAATATATTTTGCCTTGCAACGCTCGTGGTTTATATATTAGAGCTGCCAATTCGGCGAAGTGGCGCTACATGTTCTGTTACACCGTTGTAGCGCCGCTACGCCGAAGCGGCAAGATGGAGGATAGACCACGAGCGTTGTCTTTTCACAAGCTGACGTTGTGATTTTTTCGGGTGTGTGGTTATGTAAAGTTATCTTTTGATTGGGGTAAATCATGAAGCGCATCTGCTATTTGAACGTCGACGGCGAACTGTCTAAGGAATGCACGCATCAAATTCCCGATGAAGAACTTGTTCGTGGCTACCACATCATGCTGCTAACCAGACAGATCGACGAGCGAATGATCACACTTCAACGCCAAGGATCGATTAGCTTTGCCATGAGCTCATATGGCGAAGAAGGATGTGTTGTCGCCAGCGCAGCAGCCCTTAAGCCTCAGGACTGGATCTATCCTCAGTATCGCGAAGATGGCGCCCTTTTTTGGCGGGGTTATACTCCTCTTCAGTATGTCCATCATATGTTTGGGAATGCCAAAGACTCTATCCTCGGACGCCAGATGCCCAACCACTTCGGTTCACGTGAACTCAATGTTGTGACGGTTTCTTCGCCTCTAGCCACCAAAATTCCTCACGCAGCCGGCTGTGCCTACGCCATGAAACTTCAAGGCGAAGAGGCCTGTGCTCTCTGCTACTTTGGCGAAGGCACCACCTCAAAAGGCGATTTTCACGTCGGATTAAATTTTGCAGCTGTGCGTAAAGCTCCGGTCATCTTCTTCTGCCGCAATAATCAATATGCCATTTCCACCAAAATCGCGAGCCAATATGCCTCGCCCGACATCGCAACCAAAGGCGAGTCTTATGGCATTACCTCCATACAAGTCGATGGCAATGATTACTTTGCAGTGCACGAAGCCGTCACCAAAGCCAGAGAACAATGCCTAGCTGGCAATGGGCCCGTGCTTATCGAGGCCATGACATACCGTCTAGGCGCCCACTCCACGTCCGACGATCCGTCCGTTTACCGCACCGACGCAGAAGTCGATGAATGGAAGGGACGTGAACCGGTCTTGCGCCTTGGACGCTATATCCGAAAAAACAATCTTTGGGATGACGAACGAGAGAAAATTTATCTCGAACAGGTCAAAATTGAAATCGATGAAGCCATCAAAATCGCAAAAGAAACCCCTCTACCCGCACTTTCCACAATTATCAAAGATGTCTATTTCGAGGTTCCTGCAGCGCTTCAAGAACAATATCGCGAACTGAAAACATTTTTTCCGGAGTCATCGTAGACATGCCTGAGAGAAATATCATCCAATCGCTCAATCACACCTTGCATCTAGCATTCGCCAAAGACAAGCGTTTGGTGACCTTTGGCGAAGATTGCGGTTCCTTTGGCGGTGTCTTTCGCGTCACCGAAGGTCTACAAAAGAAGTTCGGAGCCGACCGCTGTTTCGATTCTCCCCTTTCTGAACGCGCAATCATTGGCTTTGGCATCGGAATGGCTGAAAAAGGACTTAAACCGATCTGCGAGATCCAGTTTGCCGACTACATCTTTCCTGCCTACGACCAGATTGTGAATGAGTTGGCAAAACTACGCTACCGCACAGCTAACCAATACACAGCCCCTCTGATCATCCGTACACCCTATGGTGGCGGCATTCATGGCGGACACTACCACTCTCAATCACCCGAAGCGCAGTTATTGCATACACCAGGAATTGTTGTCATCGTCATCTCCGATCCCTACGACGCCAAAGGGCTATTGCTGTCCGCCATCCAGTCAAACGATCCTGTGCTCATACTTGAGCCGAAAAGGCTCTATCGCTCGCTAAAAGCCGAAGTTCCTGACGAAGAGTATTTGATTCCCATCGGACAAGCCCATGTCGCCCGTCAAGGTCAACATGTGACGCTGATCGGTTGGGGCGCACAACATCACCAAAACATGCAGGCTGCTGAGGAAGTGCGCAAGGAAGAGAACATCGAGGTTGAAGTCATCAACCTGCGCACACTGAATCCGCTGGATATAAATACCGTCACCACTTCAGTGAAGAAAACAGGACGCTGTGTCGTCGCTCATGAAGCTCCCAAAACACAAGGTTTTGGAGCAGAAATTGCCGCACAAATCATGGAACGCTGCTTTTTAAGCCTACAAGCCCCTGTGAACCGCTGCTGTGGACTGGACACACCTTTTCCTCATTCATTAGAAAAAGAGTATTTACCAGACGCCTACAAAGTGAAAAAAGCCCTCCTAGACACGGTGAATTACTGATGAACATCTTTACTGTCACCATGCCAGATATTGGAGAAGGCGTTGTTGAAGGAGAAGTCACCGCTTGGCTCAAGCAAACCGGCGATTCTTTGAAGCAAGATGAACCCGTAGTAGAGCTCATGACTGACAAAGCCACAGTTGAATTGCCTACGCCCTATCCAGGAAAGCTCGCCAAGCAATACTATAAAGTCGGCGACATCGCGATCAAAGGAAAACCCCTGTATGACATCGAGGTCGCAGAAGGCATTGTCATTGCCAAAAAGGCAAAGGGAGAGGATCCAAGTAAACCCTCATGTCCCGCTGCAAAAGCGGTAACTCCAGACGCAAAAACAGTTGTTTCCCGTGAACAAGGTGAGAAAGCTTTGGCCACACCACACGTCCGCCATTTAGCCCGCGAACTTGGAATCGATATTAATCAAGTCCCCGGCAGCGGCAACGAAGGACGCGTTACCACGGAAGACATCAAGAATTGGGCAGGCACGGGAGTTTCAAAAAGCTCCGCACCCCCGCCACTTGAAGGTGACGAGGTTGTGCCTTTGGTAGGTATTCGTCGTCTGGTCGCCAAAAAAATGGCAGAATCCAAACGCACCATTCCTCACTTTGGCTTCTGTGACAAAGCTGACGTCACGTTGTTGATTAAGTTTCGTGATAAAAACAAAGCAGAAGCAGCAACGCAAGGCATACACCTCACGTTTGTGCCGCTATTTGTGAGAGCCTTGTCGCTAACGCTGCGGCACTACCCGCAAGTGAATGCTTCTGTGGACGAAGCCAAGAGTCTCATCTATCTGCATAAAGTGCATAATGTTGCCATCGCCATGAAAACAGATCAAGGACTGATCGTCCCCGTGTTGAAAGGCGTGCAAGCCATGAATTTCCAAGAAACCGTACGCAGCTATAATGCATTGCGTCAGAAAGCCTTGACGGGCCAGCTAAAGCCAGAAGACATGCGCGATTCCACCGTTACATTAAGTAATTTTGGCACGGAAGGCGGCTTGTGGGCCACACCAGTAATCAACTATCCTGAAGCAGCCATTGTAGCAACAGCCAAGATACATAGGCAGCCCGTAGTGCGTGGAAATAGCATTGTAATCAGGGATATTCTGAACTGCTCTTGGTCGTTCGACCATCGCATTATTGACGGAGATCTAGCAGCAGCAGTCTCCAATACCTTTATCAAACTCTTGGAAAACCCAAGTCAGCTCTTGTGAACCGTTTGTTGACACTCGATCTCTTCTGGAAATGGCAGAACTGACAAAAGATCTTTCTCTTCAGCATCAATGAAATACTTATCTCTGAAAGAAGCGATAAGATCCCAGTGACGCGTGTAAACATAGATATGAGTACCGCTAACGATTCTGATGGTAACATCTGTGTACGCAATAGCTTCTGGATAATCCATATCCGTCATACGTAGCCAGTTGGTTGGGTACTTAGAAAAAAGAAAGAAATCGCCAGCATGAAATTGAGGAACAGTGGCTACTTGATTTACAAACACATCTAGATCTAGTGGAACGCGAACATTTTCGAACAGTCCATCGAGTCCAGTTCCCTGAACTTTTCGGAGACCAATATATCTGATGTCAATGGTTTCCGATATAGAACCTATCACATCGAGTAGGCTTTCGCCTGGTAATCCCTCTGAGTCGGACATTACTAATACGGTCCATCTCATAAGATCAATAATCATCAGTCCACCATAGAAAAAGGATCATTTGTGAGGATCATAGTGGTTATGCATCGGATTGGCAAGCTAAAATTTACATAGCACACACAAAATTACATTAGTGAATTGCAAACACTCGATCCTGGTTTAGTAGTGTAGTCTGCTCGGAGGATATAATAGAGTCAGTCTGATAGCCCGAGGCTTGTACGGAAAACATATGATGATATCGGCCGTTCTGTTCCATCAGCGCCGCATGAGTTCCTGCCTCGACGACCATACCATTTTCCAAAACGAGAATTTTATCACACATTTTTACAGAACTAAGTCTGTGCGTGATGAGTAGGACAGCTTTACTCTCAAACATCTGGATAAGTCGTTGAAATACCTCATATTCGCTTTCAGGATCGAGAGAAGCAGTTGGTTCATCCATGACAATGATCTCCGAATTTCGAAACAAAAGTCTAGCGATGGCTAGCTTTTGCCACTCTCCAAATGAGAGCTCCTTACCGGAAAATTCCTTGCCAAGGAGGGTATCCACTCCTTGAGGAAGATGACCTAACAAATAGTCGATTCCCCCACCGGCTATGGCTGCATGCAACCTATTTTGATCCAACGATTGATGAACTTCTGCAAATCCCACATTTTCCCCAAATGAAAGAGGATATTTGCCAAAGTCCTGAAAAACTGCTGACAGTTTGGCTCTCCACTGAGAAATATCTAACTCTCTCAGGTCTATGCCATTCACCAAAATCTGACCCGCTTGGGGTTCATAAAAGCGGCAAAGAAGCTTGGCTAACGTAGACTTCCCCGAACCGTTGACCCCAACTAAGGCTACCTTTTCTCCAGGGCGAATAGAAAAGGACACCTTTCTTAAGATTAGTGGATATGAATCGTAACCGAAAGATACCTCTTTAAATTCTATCATATTTACTTTAGATATACTAATTTTAGCGTTTGCTTGATCGATATCGAGGACATCCTTTCGATTAAGAAAATCCTTAAACGTTTGAAAATAGGACATGACAGATGATAACATTCCTGTGTCTTGTACTAAGGCAAGCGTTTCGCCTTGGAGCAAAATTAGAGCTTGAACCATGACAATCACACTGCTAATAGGCAGAGCTTGGTAAGCTAAGCTCCAAACAATCCCCCCAACAGCCACAACCTGACCAATCAAGGCGCATAAGGAAAAGGGAAGAGAGGCCAGATATTGTTGCTTTCTGTTGGCTGCCATATTCTGATAAAACGTACCAGCTAAGGATCGAAACTTGTCGCAAAGAAATTGACCAAAGTCATAGATCCTAATTTCCTTAACGGCAGTTTGATCGAGACATAGCGAGCAAAGCCGGGCCATCTTTCTGGCGTCCTGACTTTGAAAAAGAGAATAATCCCATATTAATTTTTCCGATGAAAAGGCAAAGATTACCTGTGGTAGTACGCTGCACACCACAACGATCGGCAACCACCAAGACAGAGATGCAAGAAAAAAAACCACTGAAAGAATAATAACAATCTCCCGAAGAGAATCCGTCAATATGTATAGAAGGTTGAGAGGTTTGTTTCTGGTTTGCTCACGCAGTACAGCTATCTCATCATGAAAACTCCTGGTTTCAAACACTTGTAAGCTATTGAGGCTATTTGCCTTCTCCATCAAAAGAAGGCTAAAATGTGAATGAATTAGCTCATTCACTCTAATCCGAATCATCTGAGCTAAAGGAGAGAGCATATTCTGAAGCAAAATTAGGCCAACCCATATAGTTAAAAGCAATACTGCATGTGGGATCGCTTTCTCATCAATAATCGACTCTGTAAGAGACTTAAGAATCATCAATGTTGCGGATGGTATTAGCCCTTGTAAACAAATTAGCAGAAGAAGAAGGAATAGGCTCCTTCTGCCGGCTCCCCAAATTTGTACCAAGACCCAACCAGCCAAAGCAATTAATTTTTTGCAGCTGCCTTTCATTGATAAACTCTTATGATTTTCCCATGGCCTAGACTAATTATCTCCGAAGCAGAGACACGCAACAGCAATTTACCCTCGTCATTAAGGCCAAGCAACTTCCCACTTACAATGGTACCATCTCGGCGAGCAATTTCAATCCAAGCCCCGCGATATAAGAGCAATTCGTTAATATCGTTAAGCCATGGCAAAAATCCGTCGGTTATGAGTGTAGTAACAATTACTCGTAGGTGAACACTTAGGCTATCCAAAAGATATTCTCTATCAACCTTGTGCCCGGTTTCAGCTAAGATAGAAGTTGCAGGCATTGGAACTAAGGCAAGTTCTTCCACGGTTAGGTTCACATTAAGTCCAATTCCGACAAGTAAATAATAATAGCCGGGAATCTCTGAATCAATGATTTCACACAGACATCCAGAAATTTTTTTATGTGATACGAAAACGTCATTTACCCACTTAATTTCCGGTCTTACCCCTATGTCGGACAGGGTTTTTGCAGCAGCTAGTGCAGAACAAGGAATGACACAGTCCACCAGATTGTCAAGGTCCTTAGGGAAAAGCGTAATAAAGGTAGCATAGATATTGCCGGAGGGAAAAGAGGCCCACGTTCTACCCTGAAAGCCAATGCCATCTGTTTGATTATCCGCAGTTATGACAGTCCACTCTCCTGGATTTCGGACTAGTTCGCTTGCATGATCTCTTGAATAAAGCTGCGTCGAGCCAATTTCCTCAAAATGCAAGCGCGCCATCGTTGCTTCGGTACCGACCAACTGATGGAGCCATATGCAAGATAGAAAAATGGGGAAAAGTCGTGAATACATCTATCACCTCCAAATTAAGATTGAGTCTCTGGTTTCTTAGGTAATGGAGCAGAGGCGGATTGGCTTGTCTGGTGCACTGAGAAATCAGGAATGGTTTTTCATAGTGCTCTAACCATAGCATTTAACGGAGTAATTAGCGATAACACTATTCTCATAACACTTCCCACAACCCACCCACATGATGGAAGCGTTAAGCCCGCCAGCTATAAAGGGGGTCTCAGTGTCACTCAACTCATGTGCCGTGGGAATACCCTGGGATCTGGGGAATGAAATTGACTGTGAATGTCTATGATGGTATGCACTGCTGGCCCGTCACTATTTTTAAGACAACTAATTGACTCAAGGGTGACAATTCTATGGACTTGCGATACCAAAAAACTGAACAACTAACAGATGGTATTTTCAACTTGGATAAAATACCTTTTGGCGTTCCCGATGCATTGAGAGCTCAATATTTTTTGGATGCCTTAACCAGTGCATCAAAACCGCTATTTGGACTTCTACGAAATTGGAACATTCCTGCGACGTAAGCGTCAAATAGACCCATATTTTTTGCAAAGCGCCTGTTGAGCATAGT
>CAYTFC010000038.1:0-27416 GCA_964436955.1 uncultured bacterium
GCATCTGATATATCGCTATGAGCGCTAGATGAAGTTTTGGTAGCAATCAGGGTCTCAGAACCACTTTTCTACAAAGCTAATGGCCAAGATTTACAGGATGGTTACACAATTGCTACGTTAAACCATCATAACCTAAAAGCTACTGCGGAAAAACGATCGTCAGATGGAATGGTGCAGATCTCCATAATACCTCAAGATTCTCACATACGATATGCCTTACAAGAGGCGGAGGTATGCCATATGGGTGGTGAATGGAAACGCGGACATCCTCTAGCTAAGCTCTATGGTAGGACGACTGTTGTGGATGGAAATAGCACTATTATTGATAGCACGGTGTATTCTGTATTGTTAAAAGATGTTGCTGAATTTTCTAAATCCCTTTCGGAAATTAAAGAACTAGAAGGGGCTCATGCTGTCGAAATGACTCCTAACAGATGATTTTAGCTGACCACCGTTCTACGTAACGAACACATAAAAAAGGCCCCGAAAAGGGGCCCCCTTTGGATTGACTTATTTTTGATTGGGTGCTTGGATCCTGATTGCTACAAAATTTGCCACACAAGTCATTTGAATTCAGTTGTGTAGGATTGATTTGAAGACAAGGACCTTGGGAAATTAAAAAATAAGACTTTTTTCCGATGCAATAGGTGTAAAAGTGGGTTGTGTGCTTTGTGCATTCTTTTGCGTCCTTGCATTTTCTTGATGGGATAATTAAGCTAGCGCCTCAATTCAGAGGAGCGTTAACCATATGTCAGGCTTTGATCTTGCCACGATTGCACATGTTCTGGGCGTGCCAAGTTGTTCTTCATTACCAATTAATTCTGTTCAGGTTGATAGTCGACACGTTTCCGAAAATGATCTCTTTTTCGCTTTGCCAGGAAATCGGGTTGATGGTCATTCCTACCTGCCACAAGTGGCTGGGATCGGTGCTAAGGCTGCGGTTGTAAATAACACTTATTCTGGTTCAGACTATGGTTTGATGCTATTACGTGTTGCTGACCCTCTTGTGAGTTTGCAGTGTTTGGCTCGCCATGTGCTGCAAGAACGTAACCAAAAAATTATTGCAATTACGGGTTCTGTTGGTAAGACTTCCACCAAAGAATTTTTGGCGTCGTTACTACGTCAAAAGTATCGCGTAGGTGCTTCCAGAACCAATCACAACTCGCAGATTGGTCTTCCTCTTACAATTTTAAATGATACGACGCCGAATGATGAAGTGCTAGTACTCGAAATGGGGATGACTGCGCCTGGTCATCTGAGCCAGCTTTTGACTATCGCTGCTCCGGAGATTGCTGTCCTTACCACTGTGGCGTTAGTACACGCGGGTGCTTTCAATTCTATTGATCATGTTGCGCGCACCAAAGCAGAAATTTTTGCTCATCCTCGCACTTCCCTCGGCATTTTGGATCGCGATATTTCTAATTTCGACGAAATCGCAACTTCCACTTCCTGTGCGAAAATATCATTTTCGACTAAAAATCGCTTAGCGGATTACTTTCTTGATTCGACCAATACTCTTATCTGCGAAGAGGGTTCCTATCCGCTTGGGTCAATTCAGCATTTAGCTCCTCATCATCGCCATAATTTGTTGGCTGCGATCCTAGTGGCCAGAAAATTGAACGTTGCATTCTCTGACATTATTCAAGCGATTCCTTCGCTTCAACTTCCAGACCGAAGGATGCAACACGTTCCTAAATCTGGCGTTCTCTTTGTGAACGATTCCTACAATGCGTGTGATGTATCTGTCAAGGCAGCTCTTGCTTGTCTTCCCGCTCCATCCGCAGGATCACGACGCATTGCGGTTCTGGGAACGATGCCTGATTTGGGCAAGTTCTGTGTGGATTGCCATACTGATGTGGGTCATTATGCATTGGATAAGGTCGATCATCTTTTTTGCTTTGGCAAAGAGTGCGAGCCGATGATCGATATCTGGCAACAACACGGTCGTGCAGCGCGTTTGTTTACCGATCGTGCTTATTTGGTGCGCGCACTCGAAAAATTTTTGCAGGCGGGAGATGTTGTATTGCTTAAGGGTGCAAATTCGAAAAAAATGTGGGAAATCCTAGACGAAATCACGCTGTCAGGGTAATGTTTATCTCGATTGTTTAACATGAGTTTTAGCTTCATATGATTCTTCTCCTATGCGATTTTTTGGCTGGTGTTTTGGGGTATAAGATCCCTACGGTTTTTTTCTACTATTCCACACGAATGATGCTGGCGGCGTTAACGTCATTATTTCTTACTATTATGTTAGGACAACGTTTTATTCGTGGTCTGTATCAGTTAAAGCTTGGGCAAACTGTGCGTTCCGCTCAGGAATATGGGCTCATTGGCGAGTTGCATGCCAAGAAGAACGATACCCCGACGATGGGAGGAGTTCTTATTCTTCTTTCTATGTTGGTTTCCATGTTGCTATGGATGGATATACAGCATCCTTTTACATTGCTTCTTTTTTTAACGACGACCATTTTGGGTGTAGCGGGCGGCTACGATGATTACATTAAAATCCGCTACAAAAATGTTAAGGGTTTATCGCGCTCGAAGAAATTATTAGTTCAAACGTTAGTTGCAGGTGTTGTTGTAGCTTATTTATTTATTCCACAAGTAAGCCAAGCATTTCATATGGGCGATTGGTTTGCCCCGCCTGTCATTAAAGAGTACGTCAATGGAGCTTCTAAAGAACTGTCTCTTCAAACATATGCCAGCCAATTGTTTATTCCGTTCATTAAGGGGCCCGTAGTAGTATTTCAAGGGGTTTTTATCGTCATCGCTATTGGCTTGGCCTTTTTTGTGATCGTAGGATGTTCTAATGCTGTGAATCTGACTGATGGGTTAGATGGTTTGGCTTCCGGTTGCTTAGTGATGGTTGCTTGTACGTTGGCGTTGTTTGCGTTCCTTTCTAACAACAGTGATATTGCTCGTTACCTACACATAGACTATGTTGAAGGTAGTGGCGAAATAGCCATTTACCTGTGTGCATTTGCTGGCGCTTGTTTGGGCTTCTTATGGTATAATGGTTTTCCGGCTCAAGTATTTATGGGCGATATTGGTTCGTTAACTTTGGGGGGCATCCTAGGTGTCTCCACAGTATTGTTAAAGCGCGAATTTTTACTGGCTATTGTGGGCGGTATTTTTGTTGTAGAGGCTCTGTCAGTCATATTGCAGATTGGTAGTTATCGGTTGCGCAATAAAAAACGCATTTTTCTGTGTGCTCCGCTGCATCATCATTTCGAATACAAGGGCTGGCCGGAAACAAAAGTAGTGATTCGTTTTTGGATCGTGGGACTTGTTTTAGCGATTATTGGGGTCGCATCACTGAAATTTCAATAGGTGGCTTATGACTCAACCCCAGGCTTTGGTTTTAGGTTTAGGCGTGAGTGGCCTCGCGGCTGCTCAGTTTCTTTTGCATAAGGGATATGCTGTGACAGCTCTTGATGTCAGGGCTTCAACGCTAAAAGGCGACGCAGATGTCATGATGATGCTCGAAAAGGGCCTAAGACTTTATCACGAACACGATGCGATTGAATTGAACGGATTTGAATTGGCGGTGGTTTCCCCGGGCGTACCCCCGACTCATCCATTATATTGCGAGTTAAAACAGCGTAGAATCGAGGTCATTGGAGAGATTGAGCTGGCCTGTCGCTATTTGAAGCAGTCCTTCATTGGCATCACGGGTACCAATGGCAAAACCACGGTTACATTACTTGTCACGCACGTTCTGAATGCTTGTGGAATTTCTGCGCAAGCTGTAGGCAACGTAGGGGTGCCTCTGATTTCGGTGGTCGAGGACAATCCCGATTCTTATGTGCTTGTGGTAGAACTGAGTTCTTGGCAGCTAGAAACATTGCAAAGTCATGTTGTAGACGCTGCAGTTGTCTTAAATGTCACTCCAGACCATCTTGACAGACACACCAGCATGGCAGAATATGCTCAGGCTAAGTTTGCGATGGGACGTTGCCTTAAGCCTGGTGGCAAGTGGTGGATTCATGATATCACTGCCGCAGAGTATCGAGACGCCCTAGAGAAGTTTCCTCAATACAGTACCTACGGGTATCTGCCCACCTCAGATGTTCATTGCGATCAAAATGGCGTGTTTTTTCATCAAAATCTTGAATACTATCTCCCGCAGGAGTATAGAGGATTTATCAGTCATGATGTTGAAAACGAAATGGCAGCCTTTTGTCTATGTCGCGAATTTGGTGTGACTCCTGAGCAATTTCGTATTGCAGTGATGAGTTTTCAAAAGCCGCCGCATCGCAACGAACTGGTAAGAGTGCGTCGAGGGGTTCGCTTCATCAACGACAGTAAGGGTACTAACGTCGATGCTGTCGTGAAAGCTGTCGCGAGTACCAGACAGGGATGCATTTTAATTGCGGGCGGCAAAGACAAGGGCTCAAGCTACGCTCCGTGGTTAGGCGCGTTCGCTGGAAAGGTACGTTACATCTGCGCGATCGGAGAGGCTGCCCCAAAGATTTTGGATGAACTTTCTCCCATGTATCGTGTGGAGATTTTTTCGACTCTTGATGCTGCTGTGGATAAAGCTGCGCAAGAAGCGTTAGATGGCGAGGACATCTTATTATCGCCAGGTTGCGCGAGTTATGATATGTTTGAGAACTATGCCCATCGTGGGAGAGAGTTTGCAAGATGCGTTTACAGTTTACCGGAATAGGGGAAAATCATGAATCTGAGTCGTCGAGACACTATTATTCTCGCAGTATTGATCAACGCAGCCTTGTTAAGCATTCTGTTTTTCACGGCGACGCGACCCCATGACGCTGTTCTTGATACAGCAACGATACAACCTAAGCCGATTCAGCAACCGCTAAGTGGCTTTTCCGCGTCACGTATGGATTCAGATGAAAAGCACGAACCCTTTGCGCGCTCCGTTACACCCCTACAAAGTGAATCGATTCAGCCAGTAGTCCCTCAACAATTGTTTGAGAGTCATTTTGCATCGGATGTGGCACTAGCCGACGAGGGTGAAACCCGACACACGCCTGTTCCACAGCCTAACGAAGAGTTTGTTGAGGTTATTGTGAAGAGGGGAGATTTTCTGGAGAAAATTGCGCGTGCTAACGGGACTACAGTAGCAGAAGTGAAACGCATCAATCAGCTTAATAGTGACCGAATTGATATCGGTCAGGTTGTTCTTGTTCCTGCTATCCGTAGGCCAGCGCGCCCAGTTTTGCATCGGCAAGAAGTTATACAGCGCCAAGAAGCTGTGGACGCCGCGGCCGAATACTACGTCATGAAACCAGGTGATAATCCTTGGAATATTGCGCGACAACATCAAGTCAACCTCGACGAGTTTCTACGGTTGAATAACCTCGATGAAGAGCGTGCACGCAATCTGAAGCCAGGAGACAGGCTGCGGGTCCGATGATAGCGTCGAATCGTCTTTCTTTGCATCGCGCGTTGTTGGTGATTGCCGTCGCGGGGCTTTTTGTGTTGGGGTTGGTAATGATTTTCAATACGACTTCGGCGGAAGTTCTTGATATGGCTCTGCAGGCGAGTACCCATCAAGCCCTGTTTCGGCAAATCTTATATGCGGTGCTTGGATGTTGGTTGGCCTTGGGTGTATGGTTTGTCGGATATCACAACTTTCTCCGGTTTAGTCCCATCTTTTTCGCCTTAGGCACATTATCTTTGATTCTTGTGTTTGTTCCAGGCGTGGGCAAAGTCGCTAATGGATCGCATCGCTGGATAGGTTTGGCTGGGTTAACCGCACAACCTTCCGAGTTTATTAAGTACATTTTGCCACTCTATTTTATTTACCGCGTGAGCGGGCGAGGAGGCGAAACATTATCTTTTCGCGAGTTTATACAGCTATCACTACTGCTAGCACTGCCTGTAGGTTTAGTGGCGCTTGCTCCTGATCATGATACGGTAGCGGTAATTGGGCTATCGCTCGCCGTAGTATGCCTTATGTCCGGCATAAAATGGCGCTATTGGGCGTTGCCAATGGTGATTTTTGGTTTGATTGCGGGAGCAGTTGCCATCAATACCCCTTACGTGACCGCACGTCTAAACGTTTATCTTAATCCTGAGCTTGACCTACTGGGGAAGGGACACCAACCCTACCAAGCTAAGATTGCAGCAGGATCCGGAGGTTTGCTGGGAAAGGGACCAGGAAAAAGTTTGCAGAAGCTTAGCTATCTACCTGAGGCCCAGAATGATTACATTGCCGCTATCTATGCTGAGGAGTTTGGGTTTGTTGGCGTTTTGTTACTGATTACGCTTTACATGATTATTTGTTACACCGGGTGTTATATCGCTCTTCATGCGGGTGATCGGGAAGGCTGCTACTTAGCAATTGCAATCACGTTTCTTATTAGCATTCAGGCATTTTTGAATTTAGGAGTAGTTTCAGGTTTGTTGCCTAGCACTGGACTAAACTTGCCCTTCTTTAGCCAAGGTGGTAGCTCATTATTGGCGAATCTTCTCGGACTTGGAGTCCTTCTCAGCATTGAGACCAAGACAGAGAGGATAATTGCATAAGTCGTCTATACCACGCACGGTCCAAATTCACCATTTCAGGCCGCGCGTGGTATGCCAATATGATTAATATCACTGCCGCGATATGGAGCAGCACCCATTCCGTATGTTGATCTGGATCAAATAGTTACAAACTAATTAACCTCCTGAATTATGAAATTACCTCTAGCGTCCTTTATATCTAATAGAAGTTTCTTAAGGTTAGTTCTTTAAATGTTTTTTGCTTTTCTTTTGTTGCTAACAAAGTTTGCTTTTCCTTATGTAGGACTCACAAGGAGGCGTCATGCTTAAGCGTGCATTTGTGGTCATCGGCGCTTTGCTTCTGTTTGTTTCATTTGTAACTTTTCAGTTACCTCAAGCGCCGGATGCACATAGTCAAGCAGCTCTTTCAGCCCCATTTGTTTCAGGACACGACGTCATAGTGACGCAAAATCCTGAGGAAACGGTTTATTGGAAGCAGGAACTCATTCGCTTAGCCAACCAATCCATCGAGTTCAGCACAGGTTTCGCGGGTGGACCTCTATTGGAGGACACTCTTCTACTGCTTGATAGCGTGATGAGTGATAAGCCTCAACTCGTTGTACATTTGTTTATTGCGAGCTGTCCCTTGCTTAGCTGGGCTGACGAAAGGAAAATCGAAATCTTTGCTGAACGCCATCCTGAGCGCTTTCATTGTCAGATTCGCGGCATGTCTGCACTGCGCCAAGGGTGGGGATTGGTCACGAGTGAAAATCATATCAAAATGCTTATTGTTGATGAAAAGTACATGGTAATTGGGGGCACCAACCAGTTTCATTCCTATTGCCGCAGCTGTGTGCCTGAGGATTTGCAATACGAAGGTTTGGTAGATTACTTTGCGCCAAAAGCTTGCATAGACATGGATTTAGTGGCTAAGGGCCCGACTATTACAAGGATGCGCCAACAGTTTTTCGATCTTTGGGCACTCTATGAATCAGGAGCGAGCCTGAAGGAAAAGTCACAATTTGTTCCCGACGCAACGCGTTATTTTGCGATTGATCCAAATGCATCTACTGAAATTAGTTCGTTTGAAACTGATGTTCGCTTAGTACGTAACGTAGCGATGAAAGCTATAGTTAGTGGCCCTCGCTTCTGTCCCGGAGCATGCAGTACTGAGTACGCGGCCTTGGTTAAGAAGTCCCAAAAATCTATTGATCTTATGCACATGTATATGTCTCCTGTGGATGAGGTCTATGATAGTCTTATGGATGCTACATCACGTGGTGTGGAGTTAAATCTGGTTACCAATGGACCTAAGGATCCTGTTCCCATTGTAACAAGGACATTTGGTTCGTATAACATGACCTGGATGCTTCCACTTTATCTGGGTTCAAGATTTCGGTTGGGTGAGCGCGATATTGCGGATTCCTGCACTGCAAAAAACTGCAATGTATACGTTTACGAAGCTAGAGATACCTTATATCATAAGAAAGTGATGCTGGTGGACGATCAGATTTTTGTCATTGGCAGCTACAATTTGGGATATAAGAGCCATTATGGAGACTATGAAGCGATCATCGAAATTGATTCGCTTGCAGTAGCAGCGCAGGTGAAACACATTATGGCGGCGGACTGCAGGAAGTCGAGAAAGTGCGATCGCGCTGAATTGTCGAACTGGTATTTTGATTTAGGTCCTCGTGTGCTTGCTCTGCTGCAAAGCACCCTTCTTCTAGGGCCGATTTATTAAGTTAAAAAAGGACTAAAGGGACCCAAGAGACGAAAAAGACGTGCATAGCTTGTCTCTTATGTCCCTGTTCCGAAGTCTCTTATGTCCCTTTGGTCCTTTTGGTACCTTGTCTCCTATGTCCCTTCCCCCGGAGTTTTCCTGGATTTTCTATGTGCCGAGCATTATGATACCATGACTTCTGGCGATCGTTTACCTGGCGCAAGTGCAATGAAAAGGAAAATAGTTATCAGTGCAGGGGGAACGGGTGGTCACCTCTTCCCAGCTCTAGCCCTAGCACATCATCTGCGGGCTGATGGAGATGCAGACTTATGCTTCCTCGGTGGCGGACTCTCTTCGAACCGTTATTTTGATAGAACCGATTTTAATTTTAGAGAGATTCCCTGTGGTTCCTTCGTCAATAAATCCCCTTTGAGCCTCGCGCGAAATGGGTATGATATCGCACGGGGTGTAGGTGCTAGCTTTTCATTTTTGCGAGAGCATCGACCCGATGTGGTCGTGGGTTTTGGTAGCTTTTATGGATTTCCTCCATTAATTGCCACTCGGATGCTGGGTATTCCATTAGTGCTTTATGCGGCGGATGTCATTCCCGGACGTGTTATTCGCTGGATAGCTCCTTACGCGACGGTAACAGGCACTCATTTTGTGACGACAGCAGCCATGATCTCCGGTACAGCAGTTCCCGTAGACATGCCATTAAGACATACCTTGGCCAATGATCGCTGCGATGCCGCTCAAGCTAGACGTTATTTTGGATTGGATCCAGCTACACAAACCTTCTTGGTATTTGGCGGTTCCCAAGGAGCGCAGCGGTTAAACGAAATGCTTTTGTCTGGCATCTCCGAGCTAAAAAAGCAGGCCACCAAGCCGTTCCAAATCATTCATTTTACTGGCACGTCGTCCATGGTGACCTCTTTAACTGAAGCCTATCAACGCGAAAATATTCCAGCTTGTGTAAAGGTTTTTGAAGAGCGCATGGGCTTAGCTTGGTCTGCGGCTGACCTCGCCTTGGGACGTTCAGGAGCAGGTACCATTGCAGAAATGTTTCATTTCAAGGTGCCTTGCATTCTTGTACCTTATCCTTACGCTACTGATGCGCATCAAGATAAAAACGCCGATGCCGTTGTATCTCTTGGCGTAGCCTTAAAGCTTATCCAGAGTCATATCACTCCAACATCTTTAGCAAAACACATTGCACAGCTGTTAAACGATACTTACGGAAGACGTACTGCAATGCGACAATCCCTTTGTCGCGCGGCTATTGACACACCCAAACAAACGCTTGCTAACCTCGTTTGGGAAACTCTCAACAACACAAAGGCGCGATGAAAAACGACACATGCCATTTTATTGGAATCGGTGGAATTGGAATGAGCGGTTTAGCGCGCATATTGCTGCAAAAGCAGCTAGTTGTGTCGGGTAGCGACATCGCTGCAACTCCCGTTACGCAAGCATTGGTCAAAATGGGCGCTAAAGTCCATGAGGGCCATGACGAGCAGCACTTACCTACAAATGCCACGATCATAATCAGCTCGGATATAAAGCAAGATAACGTGGAATATCAAGCAGCCATGAAACTGAAGCTGCCTGTCATGCATCGCTCAGACCTTTTAGCAAAGCTGATGGAAGGTTTTAAAGGTCTTGCGATTACGGGCACACACGGCAAAACGACCACAACATCACTTCTTGTTTGGGTGCTAGTCCACGCCGGATTTGATCCCTCGTACGCAATCGGAGGCTGGCTACCTGATCTCGATACCAATGCGTGTTCTGGAAAAGGCGAATTTTTTGTTGCAGAAGCCGACGAAAGCGATGGCACCTTCACGAAATATAAGCCCTTCGGAGGCATTATCACCAACATCGATCATGATCACATGAGCCATTTTGGTACAGAAGCTAAGCTATTAAATGCCTTCAATAAATTTGCCAAGAGCGTTGCGTCACAAGAACATTTTTTTTGGTGCGGTGATGATCCACTATTACGTCGACTGAATTTAACGGGAAGAAGCTATGGATTTAGTGAGAAGTGTGCGCTCCGTGTCAGTGGTTTTAGTCAACAAGGTTGGAGTAGCCATTTTAACTTGGAATGGCAGGAAACACGCTACGAAAACATTGAAGTAGCCCTTACAGGCCGTCACAACGTTTTAAATGCTGCCGCTATTTTTGGATTAGCACTTACCCTCGGAGCACCGGAAGCCAAAATTCGCGACGCTTTAAAGAGCTTTCCAGGAGTCAAACGTCGTTGCGAACGTAAGAGTGATCGCCGTGGAATTTTAGTTCTTGATGACTACGCACACCATCCCGCTGAAATACAAGCCACCTTGCAAGGCATTCGCCAAGCCGTGGGCGACCGCCGCATTATAGCCGTTTTTCAGCCGCATCGTTTTAGCCGTACAAAGCACTGCTTAGGTCAATTCAAGCACGTTTTTGATAGCGCTGACGACGTCATTATTACCGATATCTACGCTGCTAACGAGGAACCCCTTCCAAAAGTAACTGCGCAATCTATTGTGGATGAAATAGAGAGTCACTCTTCCATTCCTGTGCGCTATGTGCCCCGTAATAGCCTTAGAACAACGCTCGTTGCCTCTGCTAGGCCCCATGACGTAATTGTTACTCTTGGCGCCGGAGACATCACCAAGCTTACAACAGATTTAAGTGACCATTTTCTAGAGCAAAGCCCCAAGCGTTGGACTGTTGGCGTTATCTGTGGTGGAGCATCTGTGGAACACGATGTATCCTGTCTTTCTGCCAAGCAAACTCTACCGCACCTAAAGACCGACTATTATGAAGTTAAGCACTTTGGGGTTACCAAAGAGGGCAAATGGCTAACTGGCGATGATACATTAGATAAGCTTGCCAATGCCGGAAAGGTAGCGTTGGATACGCAACGCGGACACCCAATCTCACCAGAAGTCTTAGCGCAACTCCTAACCTGTGATGTGTTACTACCTATGCTACATGGTACTAATGGTGAAGATGGCGCAGTTCAAGGGTTTCTTGATGTACTTGGCAAGGCATATGTGGGATGTGATCAGCGCTCGTCTTCTCTTTGTATGGATAAAGTTGTCACAAAACAAATTGCGCAGGCAGCAGGAATTCCTGTAGTGCCATGTATCACATTTTCAAAAGGCGAATGGCAGCGTGATCCTGATATGATTCACGAAAAAATTACGCAAACTCTGACTTGGCCACTTTACGTGAAGCCCCGGCACTTAGGTTCCAGCATCGAAGTACATCGCGTGACAAATAGCGACGAATTCAAAGCAGCAATCGACCGCATTCTTGGTGTCGACACGCATGTCATAGTGGAAGCTGAGATGCTAGCGCGTGAACTAGAGTTTGCTATACTTGGCAATGAAGAGCCTGTAGTGCTTCCTCCAGGAGAGATTTTTTCTGCCGGACGTATTCATACCTACGCAGGGAAATATGGTGATCAGCCCACTCCAGATACAACCAAGGCAGAACTTTCTAAAGAATTAATGGAAGAAGGCATGTCATTGGCTGCTAAACTATTCAAGGCGGCGGGATGTTCTGGACTTGCACGAGCAGATTTTTTCCTGGACAACGAAAATCGCTATTGGCTCAACGAAATTAATACCATGCCAGGGTTTACCAAGAACAGTATGTTTCCACGCCTATGTGTGGACAATAATTTGCTATTAACGGACGTGTTACAGCGACTTGTTATTTTGGCGCTAGCAAGACGAAGACGTTTGCAACGTCTATCCGTTTAGGCGTTATTGTGAACCGCTTACCAATCTCCAAAGCCCTTTTATGGATTGTTGCGAGTGTATTCGTAGTTTCTGGATCTGCAACTGGAATGTGGGCTTACTGGCGTTATTTGCATCACGAACGCAGTCATGACTCTGCTTACGCTATCACGACAATCGTTCAAACCGGTCCTGAGCGCGAGGGCTTGCCAACCGAGTATTTGGCAGAGTTGTTAGGGCTGTCGGTAGATTTGCCCACTAATATCTACCAGTTCCATACCTCGAAGGCCTGTGAACTGCTTTTAAAGTCGATAGTCATCAAGGATGTTAACGTACGGACGTTTAACCCTGGAACCGTGTACGTCGATTATACCATGCGCAAACCGATGGCTTATCTAGCCGATTGCAGTAACATGGCTGTTGATGATGAGGGTATTCTATTTCCTCATGAACCATTCTATACACCCAAGAAATTGCCAATTCTCTATCTTGGACTTCCTGAAATGGGTGCACCAGAGCAATTGTGGGGGCAGAAGATAGATTCTGCTAACTATAAAGCAGCGATGGACATTTTGGAGTCGGCATCCCGAATTTTTGGATCCCATGTGCGCATTTTAAAAGTGGATACATCGCAAGCGTTTGCTGACAGTTATGGCCAACGCCAAATAGTTTTGAGCATTGAAGAGATGACTACGGTTGAGGATAGGATTATCTATTTACCGCGGGTATTGCGTCTTTCCACCTTAAATTTACAAGAAGCGCTAACTAATTACCTCGTGCTTCAAAAGCACTTAAGAAGCCAAGCGATTAAAAGCGTCGGCGATCAACCTGTCGTTCATCTTGAACCCATCGTGGTGGATTTGAGACTGTCTAAATTGGCATATGTAAAGGAAGGGACCTGAAGCCCGGCGACGCCGCACCTGGGGTGGCGCGGTCTGTCCCAGACCGCGAGATCTAATAGTTAACTAAGCATTGTGCTAGTATTCTTGCTTTGAGATCTTTTGTATCATAAAATCGATGAAGCATCGTGTCTTGGAAGAGACGAAACGCCGTTTGGGATAAGCTACGAAAATGGGAATATCCATCTCACAATAGGTAGGAAGAACCTCTTTCAGGTTTCCATTAACCAAGTAATTTGCCACGACATAGCGGTGAAGCTTCACTATTCCCAGTCCATCTAAAGCTAAATCTAGCATGGTTTGGGTATCGTTTACCCTTATGAAAGGGCTCAATCTAATCTGAGAGTTATCTCTAAACACTAATTCGTTATCCGGCCTTCGCATACTGTGGGCGATGTAGCGATGGTTGTGCAAATCCGACGGAAATTTTGGAGTTCCAAACTTTTTTAGATAGCCTTGCGAGGCGCAATAGGCATATGACGTTGTCGCGATTCGCCTTTGAATAGCATCATCGGTTGCTGAAATACTCATACCAATAAGAACATCTAAAGACTCTATCTTTAGGTCAGGGATGCGTTCCGCAAGCTCAAGGTTAAGTTCTATCTGAGGGTGTTGAGATAAAAATTCCTTGATGTGTGGCACAATGTATGTCGTTGCAAAATGTCTCCCACTTACAACCTTTAGCGGACCATGAGGCACGCTCTTGACCTGAGAAATTAATCCCGCTGCCGCCTCGACTTCCTCTAAAATACGTCGACATTGCAGAACATAATTGGCGCCAACTTCCGTGAACTCGATTTTACGTGTGGTCCGAATGAGTAGTTGCAAGCCCAGTTCTTCCTCGAGCCTAGTCAACTGCTTACTTACAGCAGCGGAAGAAATGCCCAGCTTACGAGCAACAGCCGCTAAGCTACCCATTTCTGAAGTCAAAACCAGAGTATGCATTTGGGGTAAATCAGGCATTATAAACCAGTAGTTAAGAAATGTTGATCTATACGTATATTCTAAACAATATATCAATAATGTACAATGGTGTTATCAGACAAATGAAGAGAGGCTCGGACCATGGATAAAAAGCTGTCGATAGCTCTATTAATAGCGCTGGTGGGGTTTCCTCAAATCAGCGAAACAATATACACCCCAGCGTTGCCTAATGTGGCCAGCGGATTATACGCCAGTGCTTATATGGTGGAAGCCACTCTCGCTATCTATTTTTTGGGCTTCGCGCTTGGTGTGCTTGTATGGGGCACAATATCTGATTGGTGCGGAAGACGCTATGCCATGCTAGCTGGCCTTCTTATTTATGGGTTGGGGACTGTGGGGTGCGCTAACGTCGAGAGTGTGGAGGCCTTGTTGGCATGGCGCTTCTTGCAAGCGTTCGGTGCTAGCGTGGGATCTGTCATCACTCAAACTATCTTACGTGACTCTTATGACGGAGCTGAACGTACGAAACTTTTTGCCGTGATGTCTGGAGCTTTGGCGTTTTCTCCGGCGATTGGTCCCGTATTGGGCGGATTTATCAGTGAATTCATGGGTTGGAGAGCTAATTTTTGGGTTTTAACGGTCTTAGCGGTTGTGTTAGTAGTCTGGTCGTTTTTGCGGCTGCCGGAAACACGGCCCGCTAATATCCAGCACTTAAGCTTAGGCAAAATAGGCAGTCTTTTTGCTGAAATGATAAAAAGCCGCGTGCTTTGGGGCCATATATTGTTGATCGGAGCCACGAACGGTATTTTGTTTGGCTTTTACCAAGAAGCTCCGTTCGTTTTCATTGAGCAGTTAGGGATGCAGCCTAGCCACTACGGACTTTTTGGAATTCTAATAGCCGTGGCTACCATTTTTGCGGCACGTGTTTCCTATCGCAACGGCGAACGCTTTACGCCGGCACAGATCATATCCTGCGGATCAGCTTGTGTCTTGA
Source organism: uncultured bacterium (assembly GCA_964436955.1). Lineage (GTDB taxonomy): Bacteria > Chlamydiota > Chlamydiia > Chlamydiales > JAJFMA01 > CAMFKD01. The sequence goes on from CAYTFC010000038.1 coordinate 14,728, forward strand.
CGGGAAGCCTAGTACTCGCCACTGCGGCTAGCTTGAACAACTGGGGACTGCCCTTGGTTGTGGCCACATTGTTACTGATTTTCTTTGGAATAGGTCTAATCATTCCCAGCAGTTTAAGTCACGCTTTAAGGCCTTATCAGATGGCTGCTGGAACGGCGGGCTCCATTTTTGGAGGATGCTATTACGTACTCATCGCGTTCTTTACGTGGGCAATGAGTGTTCTTCACAACGGATCGGCGCTTCCCTTGCCTTTGTACATGACTATTCTAGGTCTTTTTCTAGTATGCGGAAGCTTGATGTCCTGGACCTCTCTAACAAAAAGAAATAATAACTATTTGGGAAAAGTTTCCTGAATTGACAAGAGCCTTCCTATCCGATATCCTTGGAAAACAACCGTTTGGCTATACAAGGAGAGTTCTTCATGGGACGTATTGTCAACCGATTATGGCTAGTTATCGTTATTTTATCGGTCACTACCTATAACTTAGCCATCGCGCATCAACCGTGGAATTACCCGCAGACTCCCAAGGATCCCGTCATCGAAGCGTTGCATGGCGTTGAGGTTGTGGATCCGTATCGTTGGCTTGAAGACCGGGAAGATCCACGAGTTGTCAAATGGACAGCCGCTCAAAATGAACTTACCAATGAATATCTCGCCTCTCTTCCCCAAAGACAATGGATTCAACGGCGTTTAGAGCAATTAGCGCGAAGTGACGAAACGTATTTTGAAGATGTTTTAGAAGGCCCCAGACGGTTTGTTTGGCGCAAGAAAGTACACCACGATCATCCCGTATTGTACTGGCAGGAAGATCCTGAATCGCCATTAGTGGAGCTCCTAAATCCCAATCGATGGGACAAGGGGCAAAAAATGGAATTTGCTTCCCCATCTCGCGACGGAAAGTACGTGGCTTATGGAGTTTCCTTTGGCGGCAATGAATGTCCAGAAATACGCATTTTGCGTGTAGATACAGGAGCCGTCTTACCCGATACTCTTTGTGGCAGGCGTCAAGGTTGGCCGGGGGGGATAGTGGCATGGCTACCCGATAACAACGGTTTTTATTATACGGCCTATCCTGAGCCGGGTGAAGTAGCCGCTAGCGAAGCTGATTATTGGTCGGCAGTGTATTTTCATCAGTTGGGAACTACCAAAGATGCGGATGAGAGGGTTTTTGGACATGACACCATTCGGGAGTTTATTTGCGAAGCACAAATCACACATGACGGACGGTTCATAGTATTTGAACGTACCTTCCATCCGCGCACTGAAATTTTTTTGCAGCGCATAGGTGAAAGCGCCTTAATCCCCTTAGTGATTAGCAAGGAAGCTAAGTACGCTGTTAGCAGTGCTGGCAATAAGATCATTCTACTGACCGATGAAGGTGCCCCAAATTATCAAGCCTTCTTAGTCGATCCTGATCATCCTGAGCGTCAAAATTGGAAATTGCTTATTCCTGAAACGCAAGATCGCTTAGCGCGGGTTGTGGGAGTGAATGGGCATTATTTTGCTGAGTATCTGCATCACGCTTATACGTTAATTAAAGTGTTAGATGCGCACGGCAAGCTCGTAAGCATTGTTCCATTGGAAAGCATGGGAACAGCAGATGTGATGGGTTTTTGGCATAAGGCTGAGACATGGATCCGTTTTTCCTCGTTTGCACACCCGTTAGCTCACTATCGATACAATCTTCAAAATAATCAGCTGACACTGAGCGACAGACAAGTTAGAGCCGTAGATCCTTCTCGCTTTACTGTGCAGCAAGTTTGGTATCCCTCGCGGGACGGCACCTTGATTTCAATGTTTTTAGTATATGACCACACTTTTCCTGTAGGAAACTCTAGGCCAGCTCTCTTGAGTGGTTATGGAGGCTTTGGAATCCCTATCACTCCTCAATTCAATGATATTTATATCCCATTTTTAGAAGCTGGCGGACTGCTAGCCATTCCAAATCTAAGGGGAGGTGGGGAATATGGCGAAAATTGGCATCAGGCCGGAATGCTCGAGAAGAAGCAAAACGTGTTTGATGACTTTATTGCCGCCGCGGAATGGCTAACAGAGCAAGGGCTAACCAAACCAGAGAAGTTAGCCATACGAGGTCGCAGTAATGGTGGCCTTTTAATAGGAGCGGTAACAACACAACGGCCTGATCTTTTTAGAGCCGCGCTTTGTGAAGTACCGCTCTTGGATATGGTGCGCTATCACAAGTTCGGTTTCTCGAATATTTGGTCCAACGAGTACGGCAACTCTGAAAATGTGGACCAATTTGCCTATTTAATGCGTTATTCGCCCTATCATAGAGTTGTGGATGGGATGCGCTATCCAGCAATGCTGATACGCGGATCGGAAAATGATGCTCGTACAGATCCACTGCATGCGCGTAAGATGATTGCACGTTTGCAAGCCGCAGACCCCAAGGGATATCCTAAGCTCGGTTTAATCGATAAGGATTCGGGGCACCTTGGTGGAACGACCATTATGGAACAGGTTGCGCAGCGTACAGCGGGCTTGACGTTCATGATGGAACAACTTAGCATGTACCCCGACGCCTCTTAAGATTTTGTGGGGAATTGTTAGGATTTAACCACTCAGAGGTCCTTGGATTGAAACCTTATATTTTGCCGCAGGTCTCTGAGTTCTCTGTGGTGAAAAAAAATCAGTACAGACTTTGAATGGGAGTTTGTGATGGAAACTGCCGGAAAACTATTGCACGCAGCGAAGTACTTCAAAGACCGGCATGGCTGGGTTTTGCTCTTGCTGCGTAAAACAGCTGATCAAGGCTGTGCGTGGTATGAGGAAGTCTCAGATGACGCAGAAACCCCCACAGGAGTTATCGCCGAAAATCCTGAAGAAGCTCTCAGACTCGCCTATCGCGAGTGGTCTCGCCACTCCTTTCGCACCATCAAATGTGGATATCGATTTACCCTTCCTGAGCGTGATGAAATCGGGTCTAATGCTCTCATACACCAACTCATTGCTAGCTTTAGCGTTGGCAACGGAGTCTATTTTGATGAAGAGTTGGGGCACCAATGTATTGTTAGAGAGACTTCCCAAGAGGCGCTGGATCTTTGGAAACGTTTGGCCGCTTTGAAGCGCGCCTAACGATGACTTGTCGATTTGGCAGAAAGCGGATGCTATCACCAATTTTGATGTGATTGTCTTTAAACCAATTCGCGTTCATTTCTAAGGCATAGGCAACCTTGATGCCGCTTTGTACAGACTGGTTTTTGAAAAATGTGAAGACTAGATTGTTTTCACGGATCATTTTTAAGTCTTCCACACTGCTAATTTTTCCGAGCGAGCGCATAAGTTCTGGATAGGCTTTTAACTGCCAGATTTCTCTTATCACATTTTTATCATCAATGAATGCCACTGCCAGATCGATGTATGTGTTGAACATCCAGAAGCTAACTTTCTGTTCAGGATTGTAATGAAACAACATACCATGATTCGGTGGCAACTCACGCCGCTGCATTAAGCCCCAAGCGATTTGATCAGGAGTCATGGCATGTTCTACCGTAAGAGGGACTTCATCTGCCGACACGAAGGTAGCGATACAAAGCAATAGCGAGGCTAGGAATCTTTCCAATGGCATGCATCCAGGATTTTCTCTTCAGCATCATAGCTTTCAAGATCGATCATCTCGCTCCAAATTTGGTGATACCAGCTATCGAGCAGGCAATCTCCCGCGTATAGTTCTACTTTGTATGTCATGATTCCACAGACATCCCAATACTCTTGATCCACCAATCGGTAGCGAAAGTTGCCTCTAAAGCGGCAGATGGGGACTTCAACCTTAGCATCTTCGCGATTACCAAAGCGTAAGGTAAGAACGAGACGTAGGTCGTCATGATCGCGAAACTCATCCGGAAGCCGCCAAGAAATAATAAGCTCTTGTCCGGTGGTCGGGCAATGTTGAAGCGGATTGGGAGTTCCTACCCAGGAGCTGGCCAGTGATGATTTATCTAAAAAATAGGTTTCAACAATAAGGCGTTGCTTCTGACAAGCCACGCAGGAGATGAGCAAGATCGCAAGAATCAGAAACCGAATTATACCACGCGCGGCTTTCCCACGGTCCAAATTCACCATTTCAAGCCGTGCGTGGTATATCATTGATGAGAGCCTACAAGTGCATCAGTTGGCGCTTCTAAGCAGTCATAGGCCCACAGAATCATTTCTTCCGTTGTTTCCCAGTCTAGGCATGGATCGGTTATGGACATTTCCGTGCAAATTTTTTGGTGACTATTCAGGGTTTGACTTCCACCTCTTAGGTTGCTCTCCAATAGTACCCCAGCAATATTGCTATTACCCTCTATCACCTGATCGATGATACTTCCAAAAACCACTTTTTGTCGTTGCGGATCTTTACCAGAATTATCATGAGAGCAGTCTATAAGAACCTTGTTACATAAATTGCGCGCTTGCAGCAAATCGAGAGTCTTTTTAATGGACAGGCGATCATAATTTGGCTGGCGGCTGCCGCCGCGCAAAACAAGATGACAATGTGGATTGCCAAGGGAGCGCACCAAGCTGATGCGTCCCTCAGGGCTCATTCCAATAAATGCGTGAGGCACCGCTGCTACAGCAAGAGCATCTATCGCGATATTAAGATTACCGTCGGTGCCATTTTTAAAGCCCGTAGGCAGACAAAGTGCAGAAACCATCTGGCGATGGGGCTGGGATTCACTTGTTCGAGAGCCTACAGAACCCCATGCAATCAAATCCCCGTAATATTGTGGAGCCGTAGGGTCGAGGAATTCTGTGGCCGCAGGCACACCGATGGTGGCGAGATCAAGCAGCAACTGCCGCGATTCCTTTAAGCCATGAAGCAAGTGGTTCGACCCATCTAAATGCGGGTCATACAGAAGTCCTTTCCATCCCAGGCCAGTGCGAGGCTTTTCAAAATAAGCGCGCATGACAAGATGAAAGCGACTCTTTACACGTTCACTTAGCCGTTGCAATTTCTTGGCAAATTCCTTGGCAGCTGTGGTATCGTGTATGGAACAGGGACCTACAACAAGCAGCATTTTTGGAGATCTACCTTCCAAAATATCTACAATTATTTGGCGGGACTGTCCCACAAACGCTTGTTGTATGGGCGAGGTGGGCAAAAGTTGCAACAACTCGGTGGGAGAAGGTAGAGGCTCTAGTAAAGTTGTCATAGACACCAATTAAATGACTTCAATTATGAGGAGTCGGATCGTACAAAATATTGGATTTAAATCACAGTCCTGGAACCCGAATAATGACGTTACTCGATAGATTAAAGCGCCGCCTTAAGATAGACTCCTTACGATTACGCCGTAATGCCTCGCATAAAGGCAAGTTTGAGTCATCCCTTCGCGCGGGTGAATTAGAGATTGTGGGCGGTTGCGAAATCGATCTTTGCTATGGGCTTAGCCAGGCGGAAGTAGCCATACGGAGCGGACATCACGATGAGTTCTTAGGACTGCACGAACCACGCTTTCCCATTCGCGCCTTATGGATGCAGGGTAGCGCAAAGCTAGATTTTGCGGATCGGGCGATAGAATTCGGTTATAACACCATTATTTTAGAGACTGCTTCGCCACTTATTCCTGAAATGCAGGCCCGTGGCATCAAAATCGGATTAAAAACCGCTAACATCGACGAATGTGCGTGTGATTTCATTTTTTGGGAGAGTCAGCTAGATCCTTTTAAATTGGAAGACCCTGAATTGACGTTTCTGGATACGGTTATCAATGAAATTCAGACGTTAGAAAGGCGATTGAAGCATGGATGTCGTCTCATCTACTTTCTACCTTCTCTAACTGCCGATCAGATTTTGCAACTATCCCATGCAGTAGGTCCGTGTACCATACTCGCGTTCAAAGCCGAACATGCTTTATGGGATGGTGTAAGAACGACTCCAGAGCCTTCAAGCACCCCATTATTACCAATTTTTCCAAAGCTATCGGGTGGGGGCTTGTGGCCCATATTAACGTTACCTGCTCTCGACCGATTAAATGACAGTACTCAGCCCTTTGCTGGAGCCATCGTGACTACCGATACCGTACCAGCCGAAAATGGCTTATTAGCCGCCAACCTTTGGAGCATTGGACAATTGTTGTGGTCTTCGCGCTCTTTTGAACGATTGCTAGAGAGTTGGTTTGATGCGTTTCAACCTGAATTGGCCTACCGCGATCATGTGGAAGCTATTAAAATTGCCACAGAAATTGCGAATCAGCTCTTTTATTTGGCATCACTTAAGCTAACAAAGGAACGGTCTACCCATCGTCTGGAATTACTCATCGCTAAGCTAAAATATTTAGATCAGCTTTATGCAACTCTTCCCGAGAGTCTTTCGTTTAGCCATTACTTTCACTATTTTAGCCGAGATGCGTGGTGTTTGCTCTATTGGCATCTTGATCGACTACGCCTTTCTCTTCCCGGAGTCCCACCCGTCATGGAGCACAAAGGCGGCTTCTGGACATCCATCAACCCTAATGGGGGGCGCAGCGTTCCCGGTGCAACCACTGTTACGCTATTGGATAGGCCACAAAGTATTCCATCCGAGGCCCATATGCGCGCCATCCTGCAGCAAATTCAGTAAATCGTGTGTGGCCACAAGCGAGCTGACCAAAATAAGAGTCCGGAGAGAAAAGCGGAAAGCTACTTACATTACTCGGACTCGGGTACGATTAGTATGCTGAGAGATAATTGCATAAGTGACAATAAAATTATTCATGCTCTATGTTATTGATTATTAGCCGCAAAGCGGTTGAGAAACCCCAAAAGGGGGTAAAAATAATAGCCATGGGTAAGACCTCGAAAGAGGTCGCAACCCATGGTATTGGCAATAAAATCCTGAACCCCGAACGGGGTTCCACATTCCTGAAATCTCGTCTAAAACCTATTGTGGGCGATATTGAACCCCCGTCGGGGTTCGATTTCTTTTCGCACTTTCCATGGGTTGCGACCTCTTCGAGGTCTTACCCATGGCTAATTACATCACGCCACTTTGTGGCGTAATTAACCGCTTCGCGGCTTATTATCAATTATATATGATGCCAATTATTTTATTGTCTCTTGAGGTCTCAGTTATTAGTCCGCAAATGTCTTATATTGCCTAAGTTGGCAGTATGGACTAGCAATTAGGGTCTAAGCGTTAGCGTTTAGTAATTCGTGCAGTCTTTTTACAGAATTCCACTTGGGGTCGGTCTCCTTAAGACCTGCCTGCGGACGAAACAACTGAACATGCTCTTGAGCAGCCTCAGGAGTTTTAAAATCCGTATGCTGCATCATATAACTCATGAGTCCGGCCAAACTACGTCCTCTACCCGCTTTGCAGTGGATGAGAGGTTTTTTGCCTTGCTCGAGACAGCTCTTAATGAAGGCGGAGATTCGTAGTAAATCATTCATTGAGAGACTACCAAAATCCGCTACTGTAAACATCAGCTGGTCGATGCCCTTTTCCTTCCACATATCTGGTGTTGCCGCTTCAGGCGCATGCGCTTCAAAGAGATCTGTCACGCTGATAATAGCCCCCACCCCATTTTGAATAATTTGGTCAACGTCGCATTTACGGGGAAGTGCAGATAAAACGATGGTAGGAGCATTCTCTGCTTTAGAAATGGGAACTTCATCATACCATCTCCAATCGCCTTGCCATACTTTAAGCTCGGTAAGCGCTTTTCCCACACGAAATTTGAGATAAAAATCGACGTAGCCTGGATCACACAGCGGGTTTTGCGAACTCAACTCCACTGCCCATTTCCATTCGTCTTCTGTGTATTCAGCTTCAGGGCAATAAGGGAGAGTATCTGGAAGCTCTTCGGTATGGCAGAATCGCTCAAATATATTGTCTTGATTCAACTCTTTAAAGCTCTTCTGAAGCTCTTCGGCTAAACTACCGAAAGTTTCTAGAAGGTCTTTTGAAATGCGTTGCTTCATCGATTCCACCAAATGTTCCTTAATGTAGGTGGTCGCTGCGATCGGCATTTCTGAATTTGCATTAGCTAGAGTACGATTAATTTCTTTTCCAGTCACAGTATTTGCATAGCCAGTTAGCCCACCCTCTCCATCCTTTCCCCCAATGGCTTGATGTAGCGCTCTGCCAATATCTACCAGCCGGTGTAGGCGCTCCAAACCGCCAAATTCATTCCCTACCCGATTTAAGAGAGTAATAAATTGCGTCTGCATCTTTTCAATAGAGCGTACTGTTTCATTCGTGGAGCGTCCCTTTAGGTATTTGGTAGTTCCGGTAACGACTTGAGCTAGGCCAACCATGGAATTAGGGGTGATACCGTTGGCAGATGGAATAAAGGTGAGCCAATTTTCAGAAAAATGTATTTCCTGACCACTTTTAATATTCTTTAGTCCTAGAAGTGAGCGATTAACGTGTTTGTGTAATGAAGCTGTGGATACTTTATCAAGGTTTCCTCTTTGAACGTTCTCCATATCAAGCGCTTGACTCATCTGTACGTTCTCCACATCAAGCGCATGACTGACTTTAGCTATATTTGGGTGGGCAGGGAAAACATTGTTGCAAAACATTAAAAAAGTCGAAATTTCTGCTAGTTGATCAGCCGAACAGCTCTTTTCAGTCTTTTGCATACCTATCCAGGACCAGGCATTCCAGGAGTTGGAAAGGGTAATTTGACCTGAGGTTCTGTTATATATGAGGTTGCCAAGTGTGCGGTTATCGACGGCTTCCGCAAGAACTTGGAGGTTCTTCAAAGCCACTTCAATACATTCAGGCCTTGAGGGTAATTCTCTAGCATTCGTCCAAAAATCTCTAAAGGAAGAAGGTTGAGTCTGTAGGATTTCCATTTGCATCTCCGTTGCTTAATATAATCGTTTAAGTAGTATATCACTCATTCATGTTATAAGCTAATAAGAAAATAACATTTTATAATTAATAAAAAATAGCGAGTAATTATTTTTGTTAAATGATATCAGTCCTGACCGTAGGGAAGAAGGTGTAAATGCTTCCGATAGCTTGATAGCAATACGAAGGCAATAGATAGTGCATTGACTATTCGACTGCGATGCGGGTAAGGTTTTAATTCACTTCAAATCTAAATATTCCTTGTCGTTGTGAAAGAAATTACACAGAAGTGTATACAGCTCATTTGAATAAGGATGTACAGGCGCAAAGATGTGAATGATTGAAGCCCCTGCGGCGCGTACAAACTTCACGCAAACTCTGGAAATTAAAGCAGAAATGTGATATAATTTTTGCATATTATATTGGATAAAGGTGCAAAGCGAATTAGATGAATTATTTATCAAACTTACTTCAATCGTTTAATAGTTTGATTTGGGGAATTCCGCTCCTTTTATTTCTATTAGGCACCGGTGCTTATTTAACTATTTTACTGCGCGGTATTCAGTTTCGCTATTTGCTGTTTGGTTTACGCGAATCGTGGAGACCTTCCTACAGCAAAGAAAGTGGAGATATCTCTCACTTTGAAGCGCTTATGACCACTTTGGCCGGAGCTATTGGAACAGGCACAATTGTTGGTGTGGCCACAGGTATCAGTATTGGCGGTGTGGGATCCATTTTCTGGATGTGGGTGACGGCGCTTTTAGGTATGGCCACCAAATATGCAGAGTCCCTCTTAGCTGTTCACTATCGCGTTAAAGATGACAATGGCGAAATGGTCGGCGGCCCAATGGAATACATTGAACGCGGCCTGGGCTGGCGTTGGCTCGCCATTCTGTTCGCAATTTTTGGATCTATAGCCGCTGTTGGTACCGGAAACTTCGTTCAAGCTAACTCCATCGCTGCTGCTGTGCATAGCATTTGGCATTTTGATTCCTGGACAACTGGTTTTATACTTGCCTGTCTAGTTGCGATCGTCACTTTGGGTGGAGTAAAGTCCATCGGCAGAGTCGCCGCGATTATTGTGCCCTTCATGGCGTTGTTTTATTTGGCCGGCGGCATTTACATCATGATCGAACATTTTGATCGTGTTCCCGCAGCCTTTTCTTCCATCTTTTATGAGGCCTTTAATGGTCGCGCTGCTGTTGGTGGAGCCGTTGGTACCACTATTTTAATGACTATTCAGCAAGGTGTGGCGCGCGCAATCTTTGCGACGGAAGCCGGTTTAGGAATTTCTACTATTGCCTCTGCAGCGGCTCGTACGAACAATGCTCCGCGTCAAGCAACTGTGTTTATGACCGGCGGACTCATTTCGACAGTCATCGTTTGTACGGTCACAGGTCTTGTGCTTATTGTAACGGGCGTGACAACCCAACTCGATGAAAATGGCTTGCCCTTGATGGGAGCTTCCATGGCGATTGAAGCTTTTTCAGGGTCCATCCCTGGGGGAAACTACATTTTAACCGCTGCATTAGTGCTGTTTGCTTATACCACCATGTTGGCCTGGGCGTTCTATGGTGAGAAGTGTGCTGAGTATTTATTCGGCCGCAAAGCTGTGCGCTGGTATCGCATGATTTATGCATTGGCAGTTATTCCAGGTGCAGCCATTCAGCTCAATATTGTTTGGATGATGGCTGATGCAATGAATGGATTGATGGCTATTCCAAACCTCATTGCCATTATTGCCTTGTCGACGATAATTTTACGTGAAACTAATCATTTTGAAGGCAGAAATATCCCAATCGATGCGGAATCTCTAGCTGCCGTTAAGGAGTAATCATCTCATGACCGATAGTATCCTAGCGTTCCTCCACCAAGTCAATATGTGGGTGTGGGGTGCACCCTTCTTGTTGCTATTTTTTGGCTCAGCCATCTATCTCACAATCGCGCTTAAGGGATTGCAATTTCGTTATTTGCCCTATGCCTTTAAGTTAGCCTTTGGAAAGCAAAATAAGAATGCAAAGGGAGATATCAGTCACTACCAATCGTTAATGACGGCACTTGCAGCTACAGTGGGCATAGGTAACATCGCGGGCGTGGCCACAGCTGTGACAGCAGGGGGCCCTGGCGCGTTGTTCTGGATGTGGATTACAGCCCTTTTTGGCATGATTATCAAGTTTGCTGAATCGATGTTGGCTGTGAAGTATCGCTTGGTGGATGAGCGCGGTGAGATGGCCGGCGGACCCATGTATTTTATCGAGCGCGGATTAGGCTGGCGTAAGCTTGCCATGACCTTTGCAGGCTTTGGGTGCTTAGTTGCTTTAGGCGGCGGAAACATGCTGCAAGCCAACTCCATTGCTGATGTCATGAATGGCACTTTTAGCCTCAATCCATGGGTTACTGGGATAGTACTAGCAGGATTAACAGGACTTACAGTTCTTGGTGGCATTCGTTCTATCGGAACCGTTGCCGGTTTTATGGTGCCCCTAATGGCGCTTTCGTATATGTTTGGAGGCCTTATCATACTTGGAGCTAACTTCACTGCCATTCCTTCAGCGATAGGAAGCATTTTGCAAGATGCCTTTAGCGGATTTGCCATTGCTGGCGGATTTCTTGGATTTGCTACCCAAAATGCAGTTAGAGTAGGACTAGCTCGCGGAATAATGACCAGCGAGGCCGGCCTGGGAACAGCATCTATAGCTTCAGCAGCCGCAAAAACAGATAAGCCCGGAGAGCAAGGCCTCGTTTCCATGACTGGAGGCTTTCTTACTACCATCATTATGTGTAGTGTCACTGCGCTAGTATTGGAAGTAACCGATGCTGTGAATATGGTAGATTTGTTTGGCAATCGGCTAAATGGAGCTGCAATGACTGTGGCAGCATTCACTACAGTTTTTAGTAGTTGGGGCGGCTATGTCGTCACACTAGCATTGTTGTTCTTTGGCTTCACGACCATTATTGGGTACGCTTATTATGCTGAAAAGTGCCTAGAGTACCTTTTTGGTGCGCGTGCCGTGCCTTTCTATCGCGTTATTTTTACCATCTTTGTGGTCATTGGATCGGTACTTAAGCTGGAAACCGTGTGGCTGCTTTCGGATATTGCAAATGGTTTAATGGCATACCCAAATCTGATTGGAGTGATCTGTCTTTCTAGGGTGGTCTTGGAAGAAACCAAGAAGTATTTGGCTTCCCTTAAAGAAGAACAAGTAGTATCTGCCTCTGCTTCTGTTGTAAAGGCGAAACCTAGCCCTTTTTGAAATTTTTAACGCAAAAGTCGCGCCACTCGGCCAAGTCTCGACTTGGCCTTCGATGCGCAACGTTTCACTAGGAAAGAACAGCTATGTTCAAGCGCGATGTAGGTAGCAAGTCGGGTTATAACAAGTCTCTTCCCTCGCTACATCAAGAGCCGAACTGAGAGCGGTTTTATGGTGAAGGTCCTTTGCCTTATTGTCGCTTACAGTGCTTCTTTTTTATGGAGGGGCTTACTCATCTAGCGCTCATAACGATATATCAGATGCAACATTGTACCTCGACGGCAAGAGTGATCTCTTGCCGTCGAGGTACAATGTTGCATCTGATATATCGTTATGAGCGCTAGATGAAGTTTTGGTAGCAATCCAATGCTGTCAACTTAAAATAAATCCTTGTTAATGCCGCTTCGGCGAAGCGGCGCTACAACGTGTAACAAAACATGTAGAGCCACTTCGCCGAAGTGGCGTGGTAAAAATGTTCTTTAAGTTGACAGCATTGGGTAGCAATCAGGGTCTGAGGTAGAAACAGCCCTATCTTTTGTTAAATAAGGCTATTTTTCCTTGCCTCTTAGGCAAGGAAAAGTCCCTAACGTACTTGTCAACCTATAATGGACCCCTAAAACTGGACACCCCACTTTGCGCGTTTCTGGTACAATAG
>CAYTFC010000039.1:0-27373 GCA_964436955.1 uncultured bacterium
TTGCTACCAAAACTTGCCGCACAAGTCATTGAATTTGAATTCAGATGCGTAGGAGTGCTTAGTCTTTGGAGCATCAGCTTTACATGTTTTGTTACACGTTGTAGTGCCGCTTCGCCGAAGCGGCATAAACAAAGGTTTTATTTTGAGACATTGGGGGTAAACCTGTGGTGAGGTAATGCGAGCACGGGCGCGATTCGGATGTAAAGGGATGATTAGGGGGATCGGGGTCCCTTTAGTTAACCTGTAGTAAAATCAACGCCCATGAGGGTTATCAATGGTCTACGCAGCTACGGGAGGGGTATTCTTCAGACTTTGAATCAAGATGTCGAGAAGTCTTTGAGATTTAGCCTCGAAATTTCTTAACCGGTTTTTGTTCGATGGTTCCAGAAGATCAACACTACCGGAAATAAAATCGGTCCCTTTTTCATCAAACACACCCATCAAAAAGGGATGTTTGTTTGAAAAAGCCAGCTTGATTTGCTCATGACCTTTTGCAACTTTGGGGACTATAATGACTGAAACCACCGAGAGTATTTCTGATTTCTGGTCGTTCTGGTGACTCATTGTGTAATTATTGATATTTTCGACGTCCAAAGAAACGATGCCCCTCTTCCTTTCTTCTGGGATCTCTTGATCGAGATCATCAAATAGAGGTACGGTAAATAAGATTTCTCTAGGGAGCTGTCGAATTCCGGCTTTTCCTCCAAGTGCATCAAACAGTTCTGTGGGTAATGAATCAGCCACTTTTTGCATTGTGGCATCTTGAGAATTTTTCAATAACATCAGAAGAAATATGACGAATATGCTAGTAACAAAAAGTGAAAAACGGACGACGTTATTTGTCATTTTTGTACCATTACTATAATTATTAATTTTAGTTTCAGTTGCCGCCTAAGGCTTTATATACCATGACATAGTTCACCAGCTGCTCTACTTGGCCTTGAATCAAAAGATCCTGCGCCAGAAAAGCCCGTCTAGATGTGTTTAAAAAGGATATATAGTCGTTCACGCCTTGTTCGTAGAGTGTTTTTTCTTGTGCGAGTGATTGTGCCTGAATTCGACAAGACTCCTCAAGGTAGTGGAGCTTCTGTTGTCCTAGATAATAAGCTGCAATGGCATTCTCTAGCCCCTCGAATGTTTCTAGGACAGTTTTTTGATAGCGATAGAGAAGCTCTTGAGTTACGAATTTGCCACATTTCAAGCCTTGCAAAAAGAAGCGGGGTAGGCTCGTTTCGAAGTCCTTTTCAGCTTTTAGGATATCGGGATGGCAGTCTAAAAGCTTTGAATCGCATGCCGTGGGTATTTCGCACGGTAGTTGGATTGCCGGGGCCTCACAAGAGAGGTATTCTAAGAGGTCCTCTGGATAGCATCCAATAAGAACAGAAATGCGGTGAATGGCGGTTGAAATGCGGAGCTCTAGCATAGGAAGCTCAGCATGCAAGGCGAGTTGGTCTAGCAGGGCTTCGGACAGAGCCTTGTCACTGATAGCCCCGCGCTGTCTTAGCTCTTGAATGAGCTGTGATTCCGTTTGTACTGCATCGATTCTGGCTTGATAGAGCTTGTGACGCTGCTGAAGACCTCTTAATTCGATGTAATTTTTTGCTGTTTCGGTAGAACGAGCTATCCATGTACTATATAGTTGTTCCCGAAGCGCTTCTAAAGGAGCTGTGGATGCACACCTTGTTTGCGCCGCCTGAGCTTGCATTACCTGCATGGTGGCAATTTTTAAATCGAGATTGTGAGCTTCTGCGAGAATAAGTAATTCATTTAAGACCGGATCTTGCAAACGTTGCCACCAGCTCACATATGGATCAGGAGCCTGTTCATAGGTCATTGCCATGTCCGAACATTGATGGACTGGAGCCTGATTGCACCCGAATAACGATACGAGGCTTACAATACATAGAAAATGCCATCTTCGTATCATTGTGGTTTATTGTTAGGGGTTTCAATGAAAACGTCCATCTGCTGACCGACAAAAATTGACTTTTCCTCTTCCTTAAACGAGTAAATAGCCTGTAAGACTCGTGTATCAATCTTTTCGCTAACGTCATTAGAAATATTTTGTTTGGGTACAAGGTAAGGTTCCAGCTTCACGAAATCCAATGGAAAGTGTACCTCTGCATTACCTTGTAAATAGGCAGTGGCCGCTGCCTTTTTATCAAATAGTGAAGTGTCAAATTGGTTGATGTTAACCCTTAGATGGAGAATGTCTGTATTTCCAATGATCATCGAAGGGGTTCCTATAGGAGGAAATTCGCCCTCGTGAATTTTCACTTGTAGCACTGTTGCATCAATCGGCGATACAATAATGGTGCGTTCAATATTGGCTTTCACTTGTTCGATAGCGGCTTGTGCCTGTTCCACTTGTAACTTAGCAATTTCTACATCCGGTAGCCAGGCGCCTGCTTTGAGCTTTTCAAAATCCGCGTTTGTTTTCTGAATTTTTGCTTCAGCCTCTTGACTGTTAAAGTAGCGTCGATCGACTTCCTCAGCGCTCATGGCTCCCGCTGTTTGCAAGCCTTCTACGCGGCGATATTGGCTCTTTGCTTGAGCAAGCTGGATTTCCGCAGTCTTTAGATCAGCCGCCGCTGCAATGAGGTCTTGAGGCCTTGGCAGGGATTCGAGTTTTTTTAGATTCGCTAGGGCATTTTCATAAGCGAGACGCTGACTGCGTAGTTCTGCCTTTAGATCACACGACTCGAGGCGAAACAGCACCTGTCCTGCCTTGACTTTTTGGCCAGCCTTCACCTCAACCTTATCAACGATGCGGTTGACAGGGGATCCAATGGAGATGTTGCCGCTACTAGCCTCTACGATCCCAACGCCGGTAATATAGGATTTATAAGGCGAAAAAGGACGAAATGTATGATCGACCGTGTTAATGGGACCCTCCTGGCTGTCTTGCCAAAGGAAAGTCACAATGAATAGGATGCCAATTACTGACAAACCGATAATCCAGTTGAAATAGCTTCTATTCAATTTTTCCTTCAGGTGTTAGTTCACCGTCACTTAAGGGAATGATTCGATCTGCATAAGAAAAAATGCGAGAGTCGTGTGTTACGACTAATACGGTTTTTAAGGAAATTTTTGCAAGGTCATGCAAAAATTCCATGATTTCAAACCCCGCCGTGTGGTCAAGAGCGCTCGTGGGCTCATCACAAATGATAATATTTGCTTCGTTGATCATAGCGCGTGCAATGGCCACCCTTTGTTGCTGCCCTCGAGATAGTTCTGTAGGAGGTACTTGCGCTTTGTGCGACAAATGGACTTTTTCTAGGTACTGCATGGCCTTGCCTAAACTTTCGGCCTCGGATATACCTGCAACAATCAAGGGGAGAGCGATATTTTCAACGACGCTCAAGCTGGGAATCAAGAATAGAGACTGAAAAACAATGCCTATGTTTTGGCAGCGAAAATCGGCCTTTTCGTTCTCTCCCATCATTCCGATGTTTTTATCGAGTAAGAGCAATTCCCCGGCATCGGGTGTGAGTATTGTGGCTATGATCGACACGAGGGTCGTTTTACCAGAGCCAGAAGGACCCACCAATAGCGTCAAGTTTTCGCTATGGATATCCAAGTCGATCGACTTTAAGGCATCAACTTGGTTTTCATCTTTCCCGTAGGTTTTTCTTATTCCTCTACAGCGAATAGAGACTACCATCTTAGTTCCCTAACAGAATTTTTGGGTCGGCATGCATGACTTTCTTCAAACATAGCAATACGGTAGAGAAACAGATCACCAGGACGATCGTTGCACTGAAGACCAAAAGCTCCCAAGGGAATGCAAAAGCAAGGGTGGTATCTTTGATGGCCATTCCCCAAAGAATCGTGATGCTGGTGCCGAGAACGTATCCAATGATTCCTACAAGAACTGCCTGGAATAGAATCATCTTAAAAATCATGGCGTTGGTTCCACCAACCGCTTTGATTAGCGCGTAGTATTTTATGTTATCCAGCGTCATGATGTAAAACAATTGCCCAGAAATCGAAAAACCAATGATGATGCCTAGGAGAACCGACAGCCCAAAATTAATCAATATTCCTGTTTCTAAGAAAAATTGCCGGATCTTATCTTTAAACTCATCCCTTGTAAGGGCCTTTAAACCAGAGTTAGCATCGATAGCCTTCGCGACCTGCTCAACATCTCTATCGGGGAGTGTTTTAGTTAAAATGTAGCTCATGCGATCGGTCATTTGGGGCGTAAATCGTTGAAATTGAGAGAAGGAGGTAAAAATAATCGGTTGAGGATAAAATCCCTGGGTGACTTTGCAAATGCCCACCACCACAGCTCTTACTCCATTAACTTCAAGGGAGTCTCCAAGGTCGAGCGGGATTTTCTTTCCCTGTCTCATTTTAGCTAAGGCTCCTGTGGCTGAAAAGACATCGACAATGACCCCTCCTTCCCGCCTTAAATCGTGAATTGAACCTTTTAGCATTTGAGCTGGAGCACCGATCAACGTGGCATCATCAATGCCATACAGTTGGCAAATCTCGAATTGGCCCGAGGGGGTGACGACCGGCAATAGGGCGAAGCTCAGAGGGACTGCCCATTGGACGCCTGGCGTGCTGCGCACGACATCTAAGTAGCTAAGCGGCACGCTCCTTAGCTTATCCTCACTTTCTGTAGAGGGATCCATTACCCACATTGTGGGTTCGGCGATATCTGTAACGATCCTATAAGAACGTCCTACAAGCCCTAAAAAAATTGCAGATTGTTGTGAAATCAAAAGAGTAGCAAGAAAGATTCCAAAAATGGTCCCTATGCAAGAGGAACGGTTACCTAGAAGCATTTTAAAAGCTAACGAAATCACAAGTGTCCCTACGTATGCCCTTAGTTTGGCCTGGTGAAGCGCATCCGATGTTCTTCTAAATGGTACATCAATTTCACACAAGTCCTGTCTCCCGGATATATTTCAGGGATTTATTTCTTTCCATACAGTCGAATTTAGAGCATAAGAACGACATAGAGGCCTTAAAATCTGAGTGCGTGTTGTGCGAAGGAGAAAAAAATGTCCTTTCAATTCAATGCTGACCAAGTAAAAGCGTATCATGCGAGCACGGAAGATGAGCTCATCTACTTCAATAAGATCTTTGAAGGGTCATTTTTTAAAGGCGCTGCGTCAGTTCTGGACGCCGGATGTGGTGAAGGCAAAGTGACCGCGTCTATTGCACAAAAATTCCCGAGCGCTAAGGTGGTTGGATTTGATGCTTCCAAAGCGATGATAAAGTTCGCCTCTCAGCATTACGGCCCGCCCAAATATCCCAATTTAAGTTTTTTTGAAAAAGACATTTGCGCCCTGGGCAAGGAAAACGAGTTTGATCGTGCCATTACATTCAATTGCCTACACTGGATCAAAGACCAGAGAAAAGCGCTAGATTCCATTCATAAGTCTTTGAAGAAGGGCGGTAAAGCACTCATCATCGCATCTCCAAAGGTCGGAGCCGTGCCGTGCGACCTGCATGCAATGTGTCGTGAGGTAATGTTTTCCTTTAAGTGGCTCTTTCGGTTTCTCACGTTCAGGTCTGAGCACTCCTTTCATACGGAAAATGACTATAGAAAAATGCTGAACGACATCGGATTTTCTATTGACCGTATCGAAATGAGAACCAAGCCTGTGGTGTTTAAAGATAGGAAGGAGCTGGATGCCTTTTTGAACGCTGTGGTGACCCCTATAAACCATCTCTCAGAAGAAAAAAAACCGGCATTTTTGAACGACCTCTATGCCGTGCTGGTCAAGAAGGGGAAAGTGAAACCTGATGGCACAATTCAAATTGAAGTAGGCCAAATTGAAATTCTAGCCTCTAAGGAATAGAGAGGAAAAGCCTATAGAGCAGTCATGAACTGACGGCTCTATAGGATTCATTGATCTTATTGTTCGTTCAGCGCTTCAATTTTAGATTCAAAGTCCTCTAAGATCTTGGCTACTTTTTGGTCCGTTTCTGTCTCTCCGCTGCTAGCTCTAGTGAAAATTGCGTAATCATCTAGCATTAGTGCATAGAAAGTTGGAAGGTTACTAACGTCTAGTTTGAGGCTGTCAGTCAGATCAGTTTCTTTGGTCTTTTGCGCAGCAACCAGCATTTTTTTGAGGCTATCCTGATGTAAGACGTACAAATATTTGCCATACATATCTTGATCAGTAGGTGCATAGAGACCCTGATTGCTACCAAAACTTGCCGCACAAGTCATTGAATTTGATCAGCTGCTATGGATTGCTTTTTGACAAGGAAAGATCCTTGTCTTCAAATCAATCCTACGCATCTGAATTCAAATTCAATGACTTGTGCGGCAAGTTTTGGTAGCAATCAGGGTCGGAGGATCATAGACAACAGTTTTCTACCAACCGATAAACATAACAATTATGTTGCAGAAAGTATGCTCGCCACGCCTCCCTTTGTTTAGAGATCGGCTTTTGATAGCATGTTAAAGTGGGATCAATCTGTTGCTGCAAAACTCTCAACTTGCAAAACCCCTTTTCTCTATATAGAGGCGGCACACTCTATCATCGATAAGGAGCGTGTGAAAGAACTCTGCCCACAGTTCGTGTACGGTAAAGTCATTGGTTCAGGACACTTCATTTCTTTAGAGGTGCCTGATCAAGTCAATGCCATGATCGACCGTTTTGTCGATATCTATGTGCAATAGGCAAAATAATGCTCTCTATGCATAAACGTGTGATGAATTTTCTAGAGCCGCGCGTGGTATAACGTAAACTACAATCAATCTATTCGAAACTATTGACCAATATTCGATAAAATTTAATAATAGTTGCAAAAATTTTAATTTAGGACTGAATTGATATGTTTGCAGTTAACAACGCTAATTCCTCTATTCAGACACCGCACGATGTGTTGTCCATAGAAAAAAATACACAATTAAACCCGCTCAGGGAGTCTCTATGGCCCAAGGGTACATTACAGCCACTCGAACTTCCGAAGCACTCTAACTGCACAGTCATGCCTTTGGATCTACAGCAACTTGCTCCATACTCACCTCTAACTATTCTTAGAGATCCACCAACAGCATTTTCTGAAGAAGATTTGTTATCCACGAAATGTGAGGATCAGCAACTCTTGCTTCAATATGCCTCCAAGGATGATCGACAGGCCATTGTTAAAGCACAAAAGAGCGTATGGATGCCCTATATTTGTGACAATATTAAGAAAGGCAAGTGGCAAGAGCTGCTAGATGCCCATACGAGTGACGTAGATATTGGTTATATTTTGTTAGCAGCCTACTGCGGGAAGAAAATTAGTATTGCTGATCTTGCAACTGCTATGATGATGGTGAGGGCTTTTCGCAACGCTCCTCAAGGGGCTGTAAAGATTGTAAAAGTTAGTTCTGTGCATTTAGCCATGTTTCAGATGAAAGGACTTCTAGACGCGCACGAGAATGATAATAAAAGAAAAGAATTAACCATTGGTAGAGTTAGAGAAGTATCTCCAAACCAGAGATATATTACCCTGGTAAAGTTAGACGCCTTTGATAGGGTAACGAAATTCCAAATTGATTTCATATTTAAAAATAAGCAAAAGTCTCTTGGTATGCGCAAATATCAGCTTTCCGATGGTTGCATCTATTTGGGCGTGGGCTCCTTCGGTCTACTAAATAGATTTTTTGTGGAAATTGCTACGCAAAGGGGCATTGAGTGCAGACCTAGGCCTATTCTACACTTGGTCCCTTCCCGACGTGACATGCTATTACAATTGCTTGCAGGAGTTTCACCAGTAGCGGTGCTTTTACCAAATGAACGGCCAAGAATTCATGATTCCAGAGATGGTCTAACGTATGCCACGGGCCACGACTACAATCATATATTGGTGCGGGCATGTCGTCTCGGCTGGGCACCGTATGCCCAAAGGTTTGCCTTCATAATAGAGGACAAGGGGTTACTGGATTATAAGGCGAAATCCTCGACCGTTCTTACAGAAGAGGAATGGACTATCGCGAAGATTCTCAATGAATTGTGTGATCGACTCGTGGACGGTGAGTTCTTGATTCATGACGATAAGCCATGGCTAGGAACAGTTGAACCCTTAATTGAAGAGCTCATCATAGGTCTAAATGTGCCTTTTGATACAACTAATCTAAAAAACATTGTTGTTAAAAAACTGGAACCCGTCTTTAGGGCTTTGCGAACCAGCGACCCACACCTTTCTTGGTCCACTCTGCCAGGTTGATATACCGTAAATTGTAGCCACAAATAACGAAAAAGACATTAGCGACACGGGACCAAAGGAACACAAGTACCTATGATATGAATTCGGAAGAGGAAGGATTCGAACCTTCGTCACCATTGCTGGTGAATCTGTTTTCGAGACAGACGCATTCGGCCACTCTGCCACTCTTCCAGGCAGGATATATTGCCAGAACAAACTTCCAAATGCAACGAGAATGATGCTACGCAAATACAAGAGCGGTGAGTTCTGTTTGCCATCGATATGCAGTTATTGACTAATATTCGATAAAATTTAATAATTTTTGTAATAATTTTCATTTTATGGTTGATTTGATATGTTTGCAGTTAACAATGCTAATTCCTCTTTTCATACACAGCAAGATGTGTTGTCCACAGAAAAAAATACACAAGTAAACCCGCTCACGGAGTCTCTATGGCCCAAGGGTACATTACAGCCACTCGAACTTCCGAAGCACTCTAACTGTACAGTCATGCCTTTGGATCTCCAGCAACTTGCTCCATACTCACCTCTAACTATTCTTAAAGATGCACCACCAGTATTTTCTGAAAAAGATTTGTTATCCACGAAATGTGAGGATCAGCGAGTCTTGCTTCAATATGCCTCCAAGAAGGATCGACAGGCCATTGTTAAAGCACAAAAGAGCGTATGGATGCCCTATATTTGCGACAATATTAAGAAAGGTAAGTGGCAAGAGCTGCTAAATGCCCATACGAGTGATGTAGATATTGGTTATATTTTATTAGCGGCCTACTGCGCGAAGAAAATTGGTATTGCTGATCTTGCCACCGCTATGATGATGGTGAGGACTTTTCGCAACGCTCCCCAAGGGGCTGTAAAGATTGTTAAAGTGAGTTCAGTGCACTTGGCTATGTTTCAGACTAAAGGACTTCTAGACGTACACGAAAAAAATGATAATAAAAAGAAAGAAGCAACCATTAGTCGAATTAAAGAAGTACCCCAAAACCAGAGATATATTACCCTGGTAAAGTTAGACGCCTTTGATAGGATAACGAAATTCTTGATTGATTCCATTTTTAAAGATACGCATGAGGGTCTTGGTTTCCGCAAATATAAACTTGCGGATGGTTGTATCTATTTGGGTGTGGGCTCCTTCGGGTTACTAAATAGATTTTGTACGGAAGTGGCTACACAAAGGGGCATTAAATGTAGACCTCGGCCCATTCTACACTTGGTACCTTCCCGACGTGACATGGCATTACACTTGCTGGCGGGGATTGAACCAGTAGCGGTGCTTTTGCCTAATGAACGGCCTAGGATTCATGGTTCTACAGATCGTCTGACATTTGCCACTGTCCATGACTATTATCATGTATTTGTGCGGGCATGTCGTCTTGAATGGGCGCCCTACGCCCAAAGATTTGCTCTCATCATAGAAGACAAAGCGTTACTGGATTACAAGGGGAAATCTCGGGAGGTTCTTACAGAAGAGGAACTAGTGATTATGAAGACCCTCTATGAATTATGTGATCGATTAGTGGACGGCGCGTTTATGCTTCAACACACAAAGCCTTGGTTAGGAACAGTTGAACCCCTAATTGAGGAGGTCATCATAGGTCTAAATGTGCCTTTTGATACAACTAGCCTAAAAAACATTGTTGTTAAACAGCTGGAACCCGTCTTTAGTGCTTTGCGAAACGGCGACCCATACCTTTTTTGGTCCGCTCTGCCAGGTTGATATACCGTAAACTTCGGCGAAGTGGCATTAACAAAGGTTGAATTTTATTTTGACGACATTAAAGGTGAAACTCGATGGCACAATTCATATTGAAGTTGGCCAGATTGAGATTCTAGATTCCAAAGAATAGAGAGAGAAACGGTTATAGAGCAGTCATGAGACCGCTCTATAGGCTACATTATCCTAAAATTCATGGGTGTTTTACAAGGTAAAATAGGTTATCGGAGTGCAATATTGACCATCGAAGGTCATGGGCTGTCCAATACCTTTAAGGACGACGCTTCGAGGTTGTCCATTCCACGATTTTTTATCGCTTGTCATGGTCTGCATCAGGTTAGTTGCAGAATAGCCTTCAGGGACTGTTGTGGGCAATCCAAAAGCTGAGATAAGATTGGCGATGCGTTCCACACAGGCAATAGCGAGATATCCCTTTTGGAACGAAATTTGTGCTTCAATGACCATCCCGATGGCTACAGCTTCTCCATGAGCTATGGAATATCCGGATAGCTTTTCTAGGGCATGTCCTATGGTGTGACCAAAGTTGAGAAGGCGCCGCAGACCTGTTTCTGTCGGATCCCGTTCGACGATGTCTTTCTTTATCGTGAGACTATCTATGATAGCTGTTTTAAGGATCACTGGGTCTCGCATCGAGTTTTTGTGAGTTTCCAAATACTGGAAGTGGTTGGCATCGGCAATGATGCCGTGCTTGATCATTTCAGCGATACCATTACGAAATTCACGATCGGGTAGCGTGTCCAAAGTGTCGGTGTCAATGAGTACGTTTGCGGGTTGATGAATACATCCCAGCAGGTTTTTACCTTGCGACACGTCGATTCCCGTTTTTCCTCCTACACTGGCATCCACCATTGCTAATAGGGTTGTAGGAATAGCAACAAAAGGGATTCCGCGGCAATAAGTCGCAGCTACGTATCCGGCGACATCAGTTACCACTCCGCCACCCAGAGCGATGATGCACGTATCACGTCCTAGAGACTGCCTGAGCATTCGATCTTCCAAAAGCTGTTTCGTTTGACGTGTTTTGTATTGCTCTCCAGCTGGGAAACAAAGGCTACTGATGTCCAACCATTTTCGGAGGCTGAGTTCCAGCTGTTTGCCATGTATTGGAAATACTTGTTCGTCACTAATGATGACAAAGCGGTTGCCAAGGGGCCGCAAACTTTTGGCAAGGGCTTCATGGTCTTTTAGGAGGCCGCTTACCACTTGAATGTTATACTTGAGCGTAGGTTGGGGGATATTGCAAGTTAATATGGTCATAATCTAGCACATCGGTTTAAAAGCATGGCGTCTGCAAGAACCAAAGCCACCATGGCTTCCACGACGGGCACGGCTCGAATCGCAACGCAAGGATCATGTCTAGAGCCTACCGGCAATTCGAACGTGCAGCTTTCTTTGGATGTGGTGAGGCTTTCTTGAGGGATTCCGATGCTGCTAGTAGGCTTGAATGCGACGCGTCCGATGAGTGGCATTCCGGTGGAGATACCTCCCAGGATGCCTCCGGCATAGTTTGTAGCTGTGCGAACGTTTCCTCCCTCGTTTTGAAAGCGGTCGTTGTGTGAGGAACCGCGCATATCGACGGATAGGAATCCTGATCCTATCTCAAAGCCTTTTGAGGCGGGTAAGCTCATCATGGCATGCGCGAGTTTGGCCTCTAGTTTTTCATAAATGGGATCACCTAAACCGGTTGGTAATGGGTTTGCAATAAACTCGACGATACCGCCCAATGAGTTGCCGTTAGCTTTTGCTTCTTCGATAGCGGTGCGAATTTGCAGACTGGCGATTTGGTCAGGACAAAAAACGGGGTCTTCATAAGTGCGTGCATGCGTGTGCACCAAATCATTTGCGTCAACGTTAGCCAAAATATGTGCTATTTGCTTGATGTAGGCGACGACATGTATACCTGCGGTACGCAGGAGGGCCTTAGCTACGGCGCCAGCAGCTACGCGGCAAGCAGTTTCACGTCCAGAGGCACGTCCCGAACCGCGATGATCAAAGACTCCATATTTTTCGAGATAGGTATATTGGGCGTGACCTGGTTTAAGGCGGTCTTTCACTGGTTCGTATTTGCTAGAGTCCGTGTCGTGGTTGGGAACAAGAATGGAGATAGGTGCCCCTGTGGTCTTACCCTCAAAAACTCCTGAAGCGATTTGAGCTTCATCCGTTTCACGGCGTGGACTGGTGAAGGCGTTGCGTCCTGGAGCTCTCAAGGCCAGTGCAGCGTTGATTTCGTCTTCACGAATATCCAAGCCTGCGGGACAGCCATCTATCACAACTCCTATAGCGCGACCATGAGATTCACCCCAAGTAGTGATACGAAAAAGGGTTCCAAATGAGTTACTGGCCACAATTACTCCTCACTGATTGATGCGCCGATTGCGTTGAAATCTTGAATAAAGCTAGGGAAGGTCTTCGATACACATTCTGTGGAGGTGATTTTCGTTTTGCCTTCTGCTCCTAATCCCGCCACAGCCAGCGACATAGCCATGCGATGGTCATGATAAGAATGCACTTCGCTTCCTCGGAGTTTTGAGCCCTGCACGACTAAGCCATCTGCTGTTTCGTGAATGTGTGCACCCATCTTGCGGAGTTCTTCGGTGATGCCCTGTAGTCGGTTGCACTCTTTATTTCTGGCAATTGCTGCATTTTGAATGTGCGTTGTGCCCTCGGCAAAGCATGCCACGGCAGCTAAAATTGTGACCGCATCCACGCAGTTGTTGATATCGACGGATACGCCTCTTAACTTGGCTTTTGGCTGAATAGATAAGGTCTTTCTGACGAAATCCCATTCGATGCCAGCTCCCATTTGCTGGAAGATGGAGATTAACTCTTTATCTCCCTGCATTTCCTGTAAATCGACGTTATAAAGGGTGAGTTCGGATTGGGTAATCAGTGCAGCCGCTATAGGAAAGGCAGCAGAGCTTAGATCACCAGGAACATGGTATTCGAATCCCTCATAAGAGGACTTCCCGGCCATCTGATATCGCTCAAAATTGTGATGCTGGTAATCAATGCCGAGTCGATCGAACCAACTAAGAGTCATGGCCACCCAGGGTTTTTCTCCAGGATTTTTCACATTTAGTGTGACTGGTCCAGGAGCAAATGCGCTAGCGATTAGAATCCCCGATACTGGTTGTGAATCCTCTCCGGAGATGACTGCACAACCCGACTGCAACGGCCCTTTTACAATGATGGGAGCCCCGCCATCGCCGCGCATGGATTCGGCCCTGACTCCAAGCTGATTTAAACCGTCGAGTAACGGTTGAATCACGCGACGATGACGAACAGATGCATCACCCGTGACAACGACAGGATGAGAGCTTAATGAGCCCACCGCCCCGCAAAAGCGCAAGACGATGCCGGAGTTTCCGGCGTCAATTACATTCTCGGTACAGTGGATGCTTCCGGCTAAACCATTGACGGTAAGATGGCCGTCCGTAACCTCTATTTTTACTCCGAATAGGCGACATGCCTGAATCATTGCGTCTATGTCTGGCGACTGCAAGTGATTGTGAATATGACTCTTACCAAGACCGAGAGATGCAAAAAGGATGGCACGTAGGGTTTGCGATTTGGAGGTCGGAACTGTAATCGCGCCGCTTATCGAAGACTTGTTAACGATGTAATTCATAGCTAGCAGGATAGGACGCTTACTGTTTATTTTCTATCAAAGATTTATAATGAACGTGGACAGGAGGTACATCTATGAGTAGTCGATGGATAATTGCTTATTCAGCGGTATTTCTATTCTCCGCAGTCAACGCCATTAGTCCAGTGCAGCAACAAAGCGCTCAGCGGGTAAAGCAGCAAGAACAGTCGGCGACTCAAAAGCAAAAGGATTCCAATCAGCTGATACAGGAAAAGCAGGACGAGCATTCTGTTTCTACTCCCGATCAATCTAAGCCTATTGAACAAAAGCAGAAATCGGCATCTAAAGTGCAGGATCAAAAAGATGCACACGATACTCAAACCCTGCCGCCTCACTTGTAACGCTCGACAAAAAATGGCCTTCGTTCCATCATGCGTGGCCTAACCAATGCAAGGAGAGCACACCATGAGTATCTGTCCGGATGAATGGATTATCAAAATGTCCAAAGAACATCAGATGATCGAGCCATTCGAGGAACAGCAAGTTCGGCAGGTGGATAACAAGCCGGTAATATCGTATGGAGTATCTTCCTATGGATATGACATTCGAGTATGCCGACATTTTCGTATTTTCACGAACGTTCATGGAACCGTGGTGGATCCCAAAGCATTTGACCCGCGGGGAATGGTAGAAGTTGAAGGCGATACCTGCCTGATTCCTCCCAATAGCTTTGCGCTTGCTTTAAGTGTGGAGCGCTTCCGCATTCCACGCAATGTTCTCACGATATGCGTAGGTAAATCTACTTACGCTCGCTGTGGCATCATTGTGAATGTGACGCCGTTTGAGCCAGGCTGGGAAGGGCAAGCTGTCCTAGAGATATCCAATACGACGCCATTGCCTGCGATCGTGTATGCTGGTGAGGGATTGGCCCAAGTCTTATTTTTTGAATCTAACTCTCCATGCCTGACGTCGTACGCCGATCGTCAAGGCAAGTATCAGCATCAAAAAGGGATGACGCTCCCAACGACTTAGTAATATTTCGTTAGGTATCTAAAGAGAATAACCCTGTAGGGCTTTTCTACGATTCCAACGAGTAGGTTAGGGTGTAGTCGTAAGTTGAGTTTACGTTCGATTTTGAAGAATTGCATTATGATGAGGTTTTTTTTCTAGAACCGCAAACTTGTAACCACGCTTCGCCAGATCGGCGCGCTCTTCGGAGGATAAGTTAGATACATCCACGAAATTATGGGGGCTTAAATCTTTTCTGCTTAAGTTAACGAGGTATTTGAGTGCATAGAGTTCCTCATATTTTTCTTTGACAATCCCCCATCTGAGGTCGTCTCCCTTTCCAATCCAGCCAAGGATTAAGTCTGGGCACTTATTAAGTACATAATCAGCATCGTATTTGCAATGAGCACATTCGAATTTCGCCGTTTGACAACCTAGCCTAGCAATGTTTTTCTCATTCACGCCTAACATGTCAATGGTATGTAAGCCCGAATAGAAGGGCACTTTACCCGCGGCATCGACTGCGATAATTTTTCCAGGGTAATTTTCCTGAAGAAACTGCCCTGTGGCTTGCCAACCGTCATACTTGGGAAACCGATACTGAAAGCGTCCATCAGAAAGTGTGGATTTAAATTGGGCTACAAAAATGACGATAACCAAAGCCTTGATCAACTGAGGGCTATAGTTCTGTAGCAATGGCAATAAAGCATAAAGAGAGAAGGGAAAGAGAACAATCAAAAAGCGTTCGTAGTAGAAGTCTCCGCCAGCCAACACCACATAAGTCGTCCACAGCATTACGAAAATCATGGAAAACCCAAGCGGTTGCCTGCGATCCAGCAGATATTTCCGTAGCAGTAGAGACATTGTGAGTAAGACAATAAGCCATAGTCCTGTATGCAGGTAATTTCTGATTAGAAACTTAACTCCATTTTTCCATTGGTCAAATCGATTTAATTCAGCCATCCGGAGATAGTAAGTGTTGCTCATCAGCTCCCCATAATAGTACAGCCGCCAGAATGTGTAACAAAGGAATGACAGTGCGAGGGTCGATGCAATCAACATACATAATTTATAGTCTTTTTTTACAAAAAGATAGCCCACAACGATCAGTGGAAGGACAAATCCATCGACTCGACTTAGTAGGGATAATACGGTAAGGAGGGCCAGAGCGTAGGCGCGCCAGCGGACCGTCCTGTTTTGTACTTCCAACACAAATAGGGTAGCCACTGCAATGAAGACGACAACTATTGTTTCGAGCCCCGTCGCAATATTGACCCAAAACCAGGGATTGAAGGCAAGTAGCCAGCCACCAAGCAAGGCTTGAGAGTCCCCTAGCTTGATTTGCAGCAACTTCACAAATAACCAAATCGTACCTAGAAAGAATAGGGAGTTTAGTCCAACGCTGAAGGCATAGACCCACTTGATTGGTAGAATCATTGCTGGGGTCATTAACAAGACGTGTAAAAAATTCGAGTACCCCTCTACCCATTCCCCAGGGTTGAATACAATCCCGTGACCGTCATAAAAGTTCTTAGCATAGCGATACGTGATGAAGGCGTCATCAGAACCCCATGCATGACCACTCGTATCTTTCCAGGACTGTCCCAACATCGCATGGAGAGCTACGCCTATTATGCCGACTAAAAACATCAAACCGAGCTGAATATTGAAGGAAGTAAAAAATCGATTTTCGGGACGTTTTTGTGTAGCCGATTGCATTTCCATCGCTATTCCGTTAGAAAATGTTATGAGAAAAGCAGGCTACATATTTCCAAGCAAAATTGCAACTGAAGACCTGAGTGTATGAGAGGTCGTGAGCACGTACACATCGTACACATAGTCGATCTTATCAATTTTAGCGAATCGATTATCATATCCAATCGCTAAAACTAGTAACTATCATTGAGTAAATGATTTTATGTTTAGTAAAAATGTTTGTATTTTAATTTATTTACTAGTATTCTAATGTTTAAGTTTTTGTAATTTTTTTGAGGTTTAAGTTGTTAAAGCAAATTATTTTTGTTCTATATGTTTGTCTCTTTGTATTAACGGGGTTGCATGGCGAGAAGACTGACGCAATTCTATTGAAAGACTTTGCTCACGTTGCGATTGCAACGGACTTGGAACCTGATGATGTGCTGGCTATAGCGCTCATTTTTCAGGAAGCCAACAAAAGCTACTATCAGAAGGGTGGAAGATATCCTATCCAACTTATTGTGGTGGGCGAGGGAAACACACGTATTAAGAAAATGCGCATGGAGGCAATGTTAAGCAATTTGTTTCCGATTCCAAAGGGAGTTAAAGTCAAAGTCGTTGAAGGGCACTCAAGCTTGGACAACATCTTTACCTATGATGGGGAAGAGCTATTGACTAAGAGGGAACTGGAGTCGACTCCTTTTGTGGAAAACAGTGGAAAAAAGGCTATTCAAGCTCTTACTGATTTTCTAGGGAGATCCGAGAGACCCCTAATTGTTCAGCTAAAGCCAATACAGGAATTGCTTGAAGTGGATGCTGCTTTATTCAGCAACACAACCATGCTAGTTTACGGAAGCTTTAATCTTCGAAAAACGCTCCTTGACGAGGAGATAGCTAAGCGTGGCGTTGATTTGCAAGATTTATTGGATTTTCTCTCTAGTCATTTCAAGATGGTGGGGGTTGTGGAATCCTATGGGATGATCGGGGATCAACCTTCTATTTATCATAAGAATGCGTGGACCCGTGAAATTGCCGATTATATTACATACTCGTACTCTCCATTTTTTCAGATGTTTCGCCAGCTCGTGCGGAATTGGAACACGTATCTCCTGGAAGGACAATTGCTCGATATCGAACAGGGAATATCTCAGGTACTATCGCAGGCAAGCGATGATGTTCATGTTGGACAGCTTATGGCGGCGATGACAAAACTAAGTGCTTTGAAGGACGTGTGGAATGACGACGACTTTCTCGATTTCTATAATAATTTGAGTGAGCTTATTGTACAAATGCAGGCTTCAAGGCATCTTGAGCAGCTTCAACGGGATCTTAATTTCGCAATGCTGATTAGTCCAAGCTCGGGTTTGCAATTTACTTTGGCGGACATTTGCGTGGCTTTGGCGTTGGTTGAGCCCACACTGTCCTCAAGTGCCGTGCAGATAAAGGTCAGTGATTATGGATTTTTGATTCCGGAAAAGGTTAAAGAATCACCCTTACGTTACTATGACAGAGTGGAGAAAGAGGACTTTGCGGAGCTGTTGCTGAAGCAACTTCGTTGTGAAAATGAACATTACAAACAGCTGCAAGCTTTGCGCGCTGAAGAGGAATTCATCGGTCTTTAGTCGATCTAAAGAGTTCGGAAGAGGAGGGATTCGGCGCTACATATTCTGTTGTAGCGCCGCTTCGTCGAAGCGGCATACTCGAATGAAAGTGGGGCGCTAAGAAAAATTGCAACTGGAGTAGATTGGTTTCTTTAACCCGAAGGGTTTAAGGCCTGGCGACGTCTTCACTGGGGTGGCGCGGTCTGTCCCCAGACCGCGAAATCTAAAAGTTATTTACGAAAGGTTTGCCCAATGGACTTCAAATTTCGGTGCCTGAGGACAGGCACCGCCACCATAACTACAGCGTCGCTTACTGCCAACAAAAAAGCTGTTTAGGATAGGGTATGGGAGTCAAAAGAGTTCGGAAGAGGTAGGATTCGAACCCACGGTGCCCTCACGAGCACTTCTGTTTTCAAGACAGACGCATTCGGCCACTCTGCCACTCTTCCGAAGTAAATATGTTGCCATAATCCGCGGCTAAAAGCAACGAGATCTTGCATATCGCAGAGGCTAGGATCCCGAAACACGCTAACTATAACTTCCAGTTCTGCAAATCATGGACTCTACGGTAATTAACTATTCAACAACTGCGCGTATTTTAATATTATTTGTATATTACAGTCAATATTTAATATGATTTTAGTTGATATATTAATAATTCGTTCAAATAATTTTTACAATTTAATTCAGGCTTGTAATAATGAAGGTGTGAGCTGGTGGTGGTAACACGAAACAAGTACCTAAGATAGAACGTAACACATGGTTTATAAATGAGACACCGCGATGAAGAAAGCTCTTCAAATCTAACGATTGTCGATGCGGTTGAGACCTTATCCAATATCGCTGATCTTGAGCCTGAACGCGATGTGGGAATAAGTCACAAGGCTGATTTGACTATCCTCGGAAAGTCGGTAGCCTACCGCACAGTGCATTGGTTGCAACAGACTGATGCAGATACCACCCTAGACGTCATCAAGAATACATTTCGCATTGTATTACGCTACCTACGCAGCTTCTACAAGGAGGAGCATGGGTACCTTACCGATGCAGCTACGGTCGAGGGGATAAAGACTATTATGGTGTTGGTGGGTGAAGCCGCCAAGAAGCTTGATCGTTTCACAAAAATCTTTCATGGGGCAAAAGCATCGAGTGTCACTCATCTGAAAGAATACAAACAGCTCCAGGAGTTCTATCAAAAGCGTATTGCTCGCAAAATCGATGAAGGAACGTTGGGTAAGTGGGTACTAGCGTTAACAGCCCCTCACTTACCAGTAAGCGAAGTGACGGAGGCTCCTGAAGTAGGGGCCGCAACACTTGAAACACGTAAGGTCTTTGTTGATCTTGATAGTGTAAAGAAAGATGTGGAGTACGAGCTGTTCTTTTTGCGCAAAGATGATGGCACGCGTTTTTTCAGTCCTGCGTTACTACGTAATGTGCGATTGGTTTGCGATTTTGGGGATTATTTTGGCGAAGGCAAAGGGGATGACCCATTATCACGTTCTGAGATCTGGCAAGATTGGATGTATCAGATTTCTGCTCGCAGCATCTTGAAGGCTGCTAGAAAGGAAATGGAAGCGTTCTATCGTGGTTGCGCGGGAGCGCGATCCCAAGAACTTGTGGCGGTCGTAAACTATACTTTGATGTCGCTGTCGATGGCTGCGAATCCACGTAATTTAAGACGTAATCGTCCGGTCAAGTCGTGCATGCAATATTATGTCGACTTTCAGGTATTTCTCCGCGCAACATTAACCTCCCGCGAGTATCAAAAGCTGGTGACATACCCTCCTCGCAAGACAAACAAAATGGCGTGGTGCCTTCTCACTATCGTTAATAGCCTTTGTGAAGGCCTGTATATGCATTCCGTTGGTTATAGTGAGATGTCGCCTGTTATTAGTAATCTGTTAGAAAAAGCTCGTCAAGTTACCATGAGCTATGATGAAGATGAAGAAGAAGTGGGATCCACGTGGTGGAGCAAACTTGATTTTGATTATCAGGCTATGGGTAAGTTAATGCGACGCCATCCAAATGGTCCCTTGTACAAGGTTTTGCAGTACTTGAAGGATGATGGCCAGCATTCATTTGATCCGTTGGTTCAGAATAACATTCCTAATCTTTGGTATGACATACAACTAGGTGAACGTATTATTGGCAATATTCGAATGCCTTCACCGATACGTCAAAGCGTCATTGGTAAGTGTGTCGTGGTAGATGAGTTCAAAGCAGCGCTTCGTAGCTACCGCGAAAATCGCGATCCCGGTGGGCACCTGTTATTTAACCTTTCGGATCGCACTTCTTGGTTGGAGCATAGTCGTTGCGAGGTGCTGGAACGACTACAGGATAAAACTGACTTTTCTCACCATTTGCGAGTTGTAACGCTTGCGACGAGTACAGATTTCTATCAGCAGGTAGCTCCTTATCACGATGCCAATCATGCGGATCCGTTTATGGAGCAGCTACAAGATCAAATCACCGGAGAGGGTGGGGGCTACTTTTTTCCAGAAAATGTGAGGGCCACCTTGTTTACCTCATTTCTACCCCATTTAATACGTGGAATCCATGACGTGTTCTTTGGCGGTAAGAATATTTTGGTGAGACGAGAGCGTTTAGATTTTATACAGCTAGTCCACATGTTTCTGGCGATCAAGGTTATTGAGCTGGTTAAGCCGGATACGCTGAGTTTCACTTGTAAAGATGGTGTGGATACGGGTACGGCCTTTAGCGCGATGGTTTTTGCATGTCTTAATCTGTTGAATGGTGCGGATCTCGATCAGCGCAATCTAGACTATCTTTACGTGATGCTTTACGGGCCTGCGTTGTTAGTGCGTGAAAGGACTATGTTGCCTGATCGCTTCCACAGAGCCGTAGGAGCTATTAAGTCTATTGCTCAGGTTGCTGATGAAAATGGCGGAGCCTTAAGGCGGGAAATTGTGAAGGTGTTGCAGCCTTTGTTTTCCTTTTCGCTGTTGGAAACCAAAACGTTTATTCCGCAACCCATTCAAGTACTTTATTAACAGAAGAACTTGAAAAGGGATCTAAAGGACTTTGGAAAAGGGACGTAAGGGACGAACAAACCGGCATCATTTGTCCCTTACGTCCCTTTTTCAAAGTCCTTTAGGTCCCTTTCGTCCCTTGGGTCCCTTGTCTCTTAGGTTTTTTTAGTAAGCCGGTAGACTTTTTTGTATTTCTTGTTGAGGTAGTCGATATAGGGTTCAGCGGACATCTTTTTACCACAGATTTTCTTAATCAAATCGGGTCCAGAATAATATCTACCATGTTGATGCACTTGTTCCGTCAGCCATTCGCGCGTGAAGGCAAATTCGCCTTTCTTAATCTTTTGGCTCCATGTGGGGAAGCTTTTTTCAAACGCCTCAAAGAGCATACCGGCATACACATTTCCAAGTGCGTATGTGGGAAAATAGCCAAACGCGCCCATAGACCAATGAATATCTTGCAAACAGCCCTCTGCATCATTTTTGGGAGTTACGCCGAGAAGTTCGGTCATTTTGGCATTCCAAGCTTCTGGTAAGTCTTTTACCTTTAAGGATCCTTCCATTAATGCAAGTTCGATCTCAAAACGCAGAATGATGTGTAGTGTATAGGTGACTTCATCTGCTTCCACACGCACTAAAGAGGGCACAACCTTATTGACGGCACGGAATAGTTGGATGTCTGAAACGTCGCGAAATTTTGGAGCCAAAACCTCTTGCAAAAGTGGTAAGCAGAAGCTCCAAAAGGGTTGGCTGAGTCCGATTCGCGTTTCCCAAAAGCGCGACTGGCTTTCATGAATTCCCAGAGAAATGGCTTCGCCGAGTGGTGATCCATATTCATCGGTAGGTAAACCTTGCTCATAGAACCCATGTCCAGCTTCATGTAAAACAGCTAAAAGGCTTCCCAATGGGTTGTTGGGGTCCAGGCGCGTGGTAATACGGCTATCTGTGGGATGTGTGGCATTTGAAAAAGGGTGGGCCGAGAGGTCCAGGCGTCCGCGATCCATATCGTAGCCAATAGCATGCAGAAGTTTGTCGGCAAGTTCCATTTGTTGAGCGTGTGTATACGTGCCTTGAAGGATTTGGTCATTAACTTGCTTGGCTTTTTTAATGCGCTGCAAAAGGCTGGTTATCGCCGGCTTTAGAGTGCCGAATAGTTTGGCTACTTCTTTGGTAGTCATACAAGGTTCATAGGCATCTAAAAGCGCATCGTAGGGATGCTCACGATAACCGAGGAGCTCTGCCTTCTTTCGATTGAGATCCAAGATGCGTTCAAGCGATGGTATAAAGCTTTTAAAATCGTTGTTTTCGCGGGCATTTCGCCATGGGTGAAGAGAGTCGCTGGTGACTTTCATGAATTCTTTTACAAATGCTGTTGGCAAAGCTGTGGCCATGCGAAAATCTCGGTGCCACTCTCTCAGCGCCGCCTTTTGCTTATTAGATAGACCCTCTCCTATAACCTTGCCGCTCTTGAGGTCGACTAGACGTCCTAAAGCATCGCGGTACTTTTTGCTTGTGCGACGATCATGTACTAGTCCCGCTAAAAGCTCTCTTTGAGTGGTCCGTATATCCGCTGCACCTACTGGCATGTAAGTTTCAGCGTCCCATCCTAGTAAAGTGATGACCCCTTCAAGTACTTTCGCTTCTTGTGACAGTTTAAAAAGCTTCGCATAATCTTGGGAAATGATCTTGGATTTCATCGTTTTTTCCTTAATGTCATCAAAATAAAATAAAAATTTTGTTGATGCCGCTTCGGCGAAGCGGCGCTACAATGTGTAAAAGAAGCAGTGGCTCTTATATTTTTCCTTATTTTGACGATATTGGTTTCTTCCTATTCGTAGATAAAAAGTCTTTTCACACGTGGGCCTAAGCAGGTAACAAGTTGGTGCGCAATAGAACCGACGGTTGTTGCTAGTTCCTCTGGTGAAAGATAGTGTCCATGCGCGTCATGACCAAAGATTAGCACTTCATCTCCCACCTGCGCATCTGGAAGATCCGTAATATCGATCATCATATAATCCATACAGATATTTCCGACCATAGGTGCACGTTCACCATTGATCAGTACAAATGCTTTACCGCTGAATTGTCGATGGAGTCCATCGAAATATCCTAGAGGAAGTACTGCGATGCGTTCCGCAGCGCGTGTGGTGCGATAGCGGCGTCCGTATCCTATCGTTTCTCCTTGCAAACAGTGGTTAATTCCTACAATGCGTGATGTTAGCGAAATTGCAAGCTTCAAATCGATGGCATTGCTGGTGGCAGCAGAGGCATGCAATCCATAGAATGCTAAGCCGATACGTACCATGTTACAAATGCCGAAAGGATGTCGAATGGCGGCGGCCGAATTAGCGATATGCTTCCAAGGAATTTGGAATCCTTGACCTTCTAGTGTCGAAACTAAGTCAAGAAAGCGAGCATATTGGCTTAGGGTGAACATATCATCGTCAGGAGATTCTGCGCAGGCCAAATGGGTCATTATTCCTTCAAACACCAGGCTAGGATGCGACGCAATTCTGTGGGCCAGCGCAATAGCATCTTCAACACGGCAGCCTAATCTGCCCATTCCGGTGTTAACGTGAAGATGAACTTTTAATGTTTTATTGTGCTTAGTTGCTTCCTGAGCAAGGGCATCGATCAATGTAATATCGCTCACACCCACTTCGATATTCCACTGCACGGCCTTGCGAGCCTCGATCGGGAGTGCATTTAACGCGAATACGGCTTGAGAGACTCCTGCACGTTTCAGGTGAATGCCTTCGTCAACGAAAGACACGCCGAGAATATCCACGCCGCGGGATTGAAGAAACTTGGACATGCGAATATCTTCCGTGCCATACGCTAAGGCCTTGACCATGGCCATCACCCTTGTGCCGGGGGCAAGACGTTGTCTTATACAGCTCAAATTGTGATCAATGGCTGCCAGGTTTATCGTGCAAATATTGGCGGGTAAGGTGTCTCCAAAGGCCTCTGTCACTGTTTGTAAGGGAGGCTTATTAGGGCCTTTAAGTAAGATGTGGTCATGGGACGTTGCGTGTGTAGAAATGATGCCTAACGCTTCGGCAAGAGAGGGGAAAACCGTTACAGGCAACGACGGACTTCCTTCTTTTAAGACGTCGACAAGTGGATTCAGATCTTGTGGTCCAAACAATGCGACAGCATCAATAGCGCTGCGCTGTATGGTGCGCGCGATACAGGTGAGTTCAGCCAGTGGATCTTTGCTGAGTGATCGCAATCCACCAAATACGAAGGTTTTCCTGCTACCAGGAGGAGTATCTGCCAAGTGCTTCAACGCAATCTCTACAGATTGCGGGTCGGCGCTATAGGGGCTATTGATGAGAGTGGATGCTTGTGAACTATGCCACACCTCAGTTCGGGTGGTTTCAATGCGGTAGTCTTTCAGGTGGGCAATGATGGATGTGCTGGAGACGCCAAGTAACCAGGCCGCTTGTACGGCAATTGAGATAAGGTCTGCATGATATGTGCCTGAGAGCTTTGCTTCGTAGGTAGCTCCATCAGGAAAGTGTAGTTGATAGGCCTGTATTTTTGGGAAACGCTCTAATGTTGGGAATTCCGATTTTGGTTGATCCCAAAAGAGGGCGTTCAATGACTGCGCTGCCAAGGCAGCTTTCGTCTGGGAGGGGCCTAGCAGCCAACCATGAGCGGGTAGGGAGTGAGCTAGCGACACTTTTTCGCGAGCAATACTCGCGGTATTTCCCATGGTGGCGAGATGTTGTTCCCCGATGCTTGTAATAATGACATGATCGGGAGCAATCATTTTTGCTAAGGACTTCATATCACCAGGAAGGGAAATTCCCGCTTCAACGATCGCGAGTCTATCTTGGTCGGCGATGTTGAGAAGGCTTAGTGCGACTCCTATTTGACTGTTGAAGCTTTCAGGTGACGCGGAGGTAGGAAAATGACTGCTAACCAAATGATAAAGGAGATCCTTTAGCATTGTCTTACCGAACGAACCTGTCACCGCGATCACAGTAGCGTTGCGTTGCTGTCGATAGATAGCCGCAATCTCTTGCAAGGCGGTTAAAGGATCTTCGACAAATAGTGACTTGAGTGTGTTCGGGGCGGGCATTCCGCGTCGCATTAATACAAAACGTGCGCCTTGAACAGCAGCATGGCTGACAAAGTGATGTCCATCACGCGTCCCTCCCGGTAGCGCAACGAAGAGTGCATCAGGTGAGGTCACCCGACGCGAATCGATGACGATTTGATTTACGGGAGCTGGCGATGAAGTATCGCCACCTGCTGCCGCGAATCCTGGCCAAAGGCGTAAGTCGAATCGTTCCATATGGCGCCAGGGTAATGAACTTCCTAAAAATTTGCACGTTCAGAGAATGACTACTCGATGGGGCAGCAAACATCTTGCGGGCAGAACGACTGATTTTGACCTTTGTAGTACTTCAATTTTTCATCGTTCACTTGGTTTTGCAATATGTAATTAGGATAATTTCTAAAGTAATTTGCAACTCGACCAACTGTAGCTTGTCCGATGCTATGAGTGAGACTGATGCCTGTGTGGGTTAGAATACCGCCTAAATGCCATATTTGAGTTCCAGCCAAGCGCGTATAATCCATTCTTTCTTTATAGCCCTCACAGTTAAGATGAGCGTAAGCAGCTCCTGCAATAATACCAGTCGTGGCAATGAGCCCCCAGTGTTCTTTGACGCAGCCTGCGATTTTTTGATGGACTGGACGACGGTCAGGTAGCTCTTCCACTGAGCGACTATAATTTTTGAAGATCTTGTCGGGACTGAGAATACGCCAACTTGAGCTGACGGAAAAATACAATAGTGAGGCTGCCCGATTTACTTGATCTTTTGAGTGAGACCAGCTGGCAAAACCATGGCAAAGGCGTTCGATTCGATCGGCTTCGTAGGCTGCATTGTTAGCAAAGTCGCCCATTCCCTGCATGATTCGTCCCCAAAGCTTCCATTGCGCTAGCCAGTTACCCGGATTGGCGTAGCCGAGCATTATTTGCAGCGCAACAAATTGAACCCATCGGATGATACTTTTATCAAGGGCCATGGAACTTAAATATCCAATAGCACCCCATGTGATAAGAAACGTTACACGTAGGGTCATGCACACCAGATTTTGAAGTGCAAAAACACCAATTAGACTTAAGGCGGTAACAGTTCTTCCTAAAGCTTCAATAGTAGCTACTGCAACAGAAGCGATGACCAGTCCCCGCGTATCGATGTTGCGAACAAGAAAGTTTCGCGATTCTGCCGATAGCTGCGCACGCATGAGGATGTTTTTTGTCGGATAGCGGCCCCAATTACTCAATTGATCTAACATCGTTACCTTCGTATCTCTTGTTGTTGCACCTAACTATAGAGTGCGCTCATCAATTGTACGTTAATATAACGTTAAGTTTCGGTTTTTAGTCTTTCCTAGAGCCCTTTATATGGCATTTTATTAGGCAAAGCGTATACTTGTACCTTTTTTGCTGCATAATTGCGGAGTTTGACACATCGTGAGCTCATTCGCCCTCACTACCACAGGAATTTGGGCCAATATTCCTGTTATTGGAAGTCCTACTGTAGTCCTCATGAGACACCTAGAGTCGCGCATGAAGGCCTCTCGAACGTTTTTTCAAAAAGAGATTCCGCCTCGCGTCGTCATCATTATGGCGGTCTCTACTGCAGTGCTTGAGGCCTTTACACATATGCTTATGAGCGTAGGCACCTGTGCAGGTCTGTCTGGACGAGTTCTTGTACGTATCACCAACCGTGTGTTAGCTGGCGCTATAGGTGCGTCCTGGAGCTTCGTATATGGTGGTGTGGCTTCCTTCAGCCCTACGGTTTGGCTGCGGCGTATTGTGATCTATGGGTATTTGCTTTCCAGAGATGTTACTGTGGTATGGCGCCATTTTCTCGAGCGTTTTGTTGCAGCTGGCGACTATGCATGGCTTGGTGTGAGGCTTTGGGACCTTTCGGGAAGAGTCGATACAGTGTTAGAGGGCTACTTCAATGTGAAGCGTGCTTCTCATCACGCCGGTCAGTCCTGGGAGTTTCTCTCTTTCGCCATATCGAACGTAGCCATGGGGCTTTATAACCCTTCACAAGCCGTGCGCAGCTGTAAGAAGCAACGGTTAGGAAGCCCAGTGCCGTTGCCATCATTATCCTCTCGAGTCATGCACGTGGCATGGAAGAACAAATCGATTACGCTTTTAGTCGCCGCAGCACTGGCACTTGCAGCAGACTGTTTTCTCATTAGTAAAAAGGAATCCTTTCACGTCTATTGTGGCCAAGTTTTTCCTAATCGTATTGTAACTTTTAGAGACACTTTCTACTCCTTTACATTTGGCCAATTGTACACAATTGCGAATCTGCTTTCAGAGGCCACGCGGTGGATTGATGATAGTCGCAAGAGAATGAAGACACAGGGCGATTTGGACGAACTAAAGATGGTTGAGAAATGTTATGAACTTAAAAAAATGGGGTTTCACTGTCCACCAGACGTCTTACCGCCGGAGATAATAGAGAAATATAGACCCAAATCTGAGTCTTAGACCCTGATTGCTACCAAAACTTGCCGCACAAGTCATTGAATTTGAATT
>CAYTFC010000040.1:0-27071 GCA_964436955.1 uncultured bacterium
ATCTGAATTCAAATTCAATGACTTGTGCGGCAAGTTTTGGTAGCAATCAGGGTCAAAGGTTTGCCCAAGGGACTTCAAATTTCGGTGCCTGAGAGAAGCGGTAGCATTTTTATTTATTTTGACGATATTGAGATTAATTCTCTGCAGGTGGTCTATTGTGAACAGGAAACTTGACTGCTATAGCATCTAACAGGTTTTTTAGATCGTCCCGCACCTTCACCATTTCTGACTGAAGTTGTAGGCTTGCATCCCATTTTTTCACGAATTCATGGTGATTCTCTTCGGGCATTTCTTCCCTCAACAGTTCGGTTAATTGGTAGACACTCAATTCTTTAGCTAAGGCCTCGTAATCCCTAGCTTCATTATAGGGAAGATATTTTTCCAAATCGTTCTCGCGATTCGATTCAAACGCTTTGATATGATTCACGGTTCTAATATGTAGTTTGGATCCATCGTCTTCCATGTTTGCGATTTGTTCTGTGTATTGATTTTCATGGGCGAGATCATCATGGGCATTTGGAGTAAACTTTGCAGCCATTTTAATAATTGTTTCTGGCTTTGAGCTAAGCTTCGTCGTGCTGGGGTCAGGAATTTTTTTTTGTGGCTTTTCCACTTCCTTGCTCATTTCTTTTTTTTCTAAAGGATAGCGACCAAGTGTTGCTCTCTCTTCCAACTTTTCAGCGAATCTAAAATTCTTTTCCGGTGGTGCGTTGAATCTAGGTCCTCTTCTTTTTAATGCGGAACTAGGAAGCGAGTCAAGTCTTTGTAATTCGGATCGGACCTTGGAGAAGGGAGGGTCATTTTTGTGCAACATAATGAGGGCTTTATTTTCTATTCGAGCAGCCAGTTTTGAGCTTTTAGCGAAGATGGAAGATGCTATTTTGGACATGCTTTGTTTAATAATATCTGTATTATAGTTTATAAGTTTTTCTTGTATTTTCATTTTTTCTGTTGCTACATCCTTGTAATCGATGCTCAAGTTACTATTTTCTAAGGTTTTTTCTATTAATTTTACATATTTGGCAGCTTGTCTAGATGTCTCTATGGTCGGTGTAGCAAGCTGCTTTTCGATGTTTTTTAGCTTCTTGATTCGTTTATCAGTTCTTCCAGAGCTGGGGCTAGTTTGTAAACTTTCAAATGCATCATTAATTACGTCATGACCAATTTTTTTAAGATTTGCCACTGCTCTTTCAGCATCTTTTAGGCTAACTTTGGCTTCTTGAATATATTCTAAACTTGCGGATGAATTAACGTTTTCCATGTAGTTCTCCAAATTATTTTTAATTAACATTAATAAATTACTATTATTTATATATATTATAACATAATTAGTTTTCGTAAGTGATGATTTAAAATTAATTGTTATCGAAATGAGATTGAATAATTTTCAGCGCAAAGGCGCAAAGATAGAAGTGAATTATTGGGTGGCAATTTAAGGTCTGAGGCCGAATACGCCTAACGGCCGGCCTGTGCTTTTGGATGGGGTTTCCACGATAGGAACTTCGCCCCGTTGAATGGCGTCCTGCCACTTAAGGGCCTTTTCAGAGAGAGGACTTAGCCTAAATGCGATTCGTTCGCCATTCAAGTCGTGAACGTCTATGGGATCGAATAAAATGAGATGCCCCGATTTTTGACTAAACGCCAAAATACCGAGACGTGGATAGGGGAGTCCATTGGCACGCAGGGCTTCCCGAAAGAGTTGCTGTCTATAGGAGCCTGTGGGAACCGGTCCTAGATCTATGCCTATAATGAACGACTTGCCTGAACGCTCCATTTCCATCTGCACTTGCAGGCCACTCTTTAGTTTGACTAAACAGCTATTGTTACTGTCTGGAAATAGACTGACACCAAGAATGGTACCCACTTCGGTAAGGAGAGTTTCATAAAGTTCAGCAACCATAAACATCTCCTATATTAGGACACAGAATCTGTGCCGCGCTTCTTCTCTAGCTCTTGTTTTTCTTCTTCCGCGCGACGTTCTTTGTCTTCAAGCTCCTCAAGTTCATCTTCTAAGTCTTCCAGAGCTTCCAAAAGGGCTAGGTAGCAGTCATCGCGGTGTTGCAGAGATTTGAATACTTTACCCGCAGCAACCTCTCGGATGCCATCTCGCAGCTGGCTAAGAGCAATGATCTTGGCCATTAGCCATTTTTCCAATCCTAGCTTTACGGCCGTTTGAAGTGCCTTATCTGAGGATGGATAGCGGTCGCCTACGAACTCCATGAACTCTTTTGCCATCAACTCAAAAGTGAGGTTGCTGGGCATCATGAGTCCATTTTGTGCAAATAGCTTCTGCATCAGGCCCATGCGATTACGGAAGAATTGATAGACTCCAAGGATAGCCTGCAGAGTCCTGGCTTCGTTAAGAAGGTTGTGAAGAAGGCCTGGAGGGATTGAGGGGCCGCCTGATTTCAAATCAGATCCTAGGGAGTGCATCAAGAATTTAATCACTTTTGCGAGTTCTTTAAAGGCCCATTTGCTGGATAGTTCCGAGAACAGGTTGTTGGCATCGCGTGGATTACCTGTAATATCGCGATAGAGATCGCGTAAGGAAGAGGGCGTTCCCAAGCCCTTGTCCGCTGCTTCACGGGCGACGGCACCCATGTTACGTCCTGCAGCAATTTCACGGCCCAACTTGGCATTATGCTTATCTTTGGCATCTTTAATGTTTACATTGAGATTGCCGTCAGAGGTTTCTAGCAAGAATTCTAAGACTTCATCAGCTAGCGCTGGGTCTTCATAGAATTCATTGACCTTTTTCATGATATCTTCAGAGCTATCGCCAGGCTTGATATACTCGCGCAACAAAAGGAGCATTTTAGATTTGAGCTCTGGATTACGCGCTTGAAATTGAGCGGCGAGGTCTTTGACCTGGCCCATCGGTATTGTCTTTGCACTTTTTTCGGCGCCCATGGCCGCGCCTTGAACTTTGCCATAACGAGCTTTAGCAGGTTTCCGTGTCTGAGCCATCTTAGCAGCGAAGGGATTACTCTTCTCTGCCTGGCTTGCAGCAAACGCATCCGCACTAGTTTCGCGTTCCGCGCTGAGCTCCTTAGCAGTATCTGAGGCGATAGATTTCATCGCGTCCAGGGTAACGTTCCCCTGAGACCCCATGATGCTTCCCTGATTTGAAATGCCCATAACCCCCTCACTCGCTCATGCTATTAGGAAATCTGAATCCTCCCCAGTGGCTGAATGCGTATCTCAGGCACGATTTCTTGATAGGAGACGACAGACACGTCCGGAAACTCCATTTCAATGAGTTTGCGGACAAAGCGTCGGACGTCGATCGCTGTTAGCAATACTGGTGGTTGGCCTCCTGGAGGGGGAGGTACAACTGTATTGCGAATCGATTGCAAAATCAATTGTACGGAGTCTGGATCCAGTGCGAGGTATGATCCGGCAGATGTTTGTTTGATGGCGCCACGAACCATATCTTCGATTTCTGGGTCCAGGATGTACACGGAAAGTACGGATTGTCCTTGAGAGTACTTGTAACTGACATACCGCTTCAGCGAAGATCGCACGTATTCTGTTAGAAGTACGGTATCTTTTTCCGTTTGGGCCCATTCTGCCAGTGCTTCCAGAATAGTTCGTAGGTCCTTAACGGAGATTTGTTCTTGTATCAGGCGCTTGAAAATATCTGTGAGCTTCTGTAATGGAATCAAACGCGTGACTTCTTTAACAAGGTCAGGGAAGGATTTTTCCATGAATTCCAGCATGGATTTTACTTCCTGAATCCCTACAAACTCGTTGGCATAGTGACGGAAGAAATAGGAAAGGTGCAAAATCACCACTTCCAGAGATTTCCAGTACTTAATCCCAGCTTTTGTGAGAAGCTCCTCATACTGCTCTTCAACCCAAAGAGAGGGGAGCCCCAGCGAGTTTTTGTAACTTGTAAAAGGCAGGTTGTAGCGCTGTAAATTATCTTCAGATTCATTGGTCAGCACATAGTTTTGCAGGACTTTTCCACGGACAACCGGCACTTCGTTGAGGTGAATGCCATATTCCTCAGGCTCCAGTGATGGCGCATCAGTACGTACGTGCACACCGGGGTAACGTACCCCTAAATCGGAATAGAGTGCTTGACGCATTTTAGGAATCATTTCGTCAACGAAACTTCGTCCTTTTTGTGCAGACCTTATTTCTTCACTCAAGTGAATGCCAGTTTCCAGGATAACCGGGAGGGTTAGCGCATAGCTGTCCACCCCTCCTCCAGTAACCGCGCGGTGACCCTTAACTTTTGTATCGGTACCAGTTCCCATCCCTCCACCAGGTGACGCAGCGCTGGAGATACTACCACCACCACCTCCGACCCCTGCTGGGCCACTTACTTGTGTAGTTGAGTGGAGGGCATATCCAAGCATCCCAACGCAGGTAGCGAGTAGGAAAAAG
Source organism: uncultured bacterium (assembly GCA_964436955.1). GTDB lineage: Bacteria > Chlamydiota > Chlamydiia > Chlamydiales > JAJFMA01 > CAMFKD01. The sequence continues at coordinate 4,393 of CAYTFC010000040.1, forward strand.
GGTGCTTTAGGAAATCCTGGGATAAGTCCTATCAAAATCAATACCGCGGCAGTGAACATCAACGCTTTAGGTTGACGTAACATTTGGCCTGAAATCTCTTTACCTAAGTTGGAATCTGAAGCCTCACCAGATACCCTTGTTGTCACGATACCAGCTGAGATAGAGATTAACAGGGCTGGGATCTGGGCAACCAAGCCTTCACCGATGGATAGAAGTGAATAGACGCTGGCCGCTTGGCTCATTTCCATACCGTTGACCATGATACCGATGACCAAACCGCCGCAGATGTTGATCAGGGTGATCACGATACCTGCGATGGCATCTCCCTTAACGAACTTCATGGCGCCGTCCATGGCACCATACAGTTGGCTCTCCTTTTGAATACCTAAGCGCTTCTCACGCGCTTGGTCCTGATCGAGAATACCTGCACGCAAGTCGGCGTCGATACTCATCTGCTTACCTGGCATGGCGTCCAAGGTAAAACGAGCAGCAACCTCAGCAACACGCTCAGCACCTTTTGTGATAACGATAAACTGTACCAACGTGATGATAAGGAAGATAACGCCACCGACGATAAAGTTACCGCCTACCACGAAGTTACCGAATCCAAAGATGATATCCCCAGCGTGAGCGTGCAAAAGGATTTGTTTGGTCGTAGCGATGTTCAGTCCCAAACGATAAAGGGTAGTGATCAGCAGCAATGAGGGAAAGACCGACAAGTGAACGGCGCTAGGAATATAGAGGGCAACCATAAGCAGTGCTATGGAGACCGTCAGGTTACCGGCAATAAGAAAGTCCAATACCGTGGGAGGGATTGGAATAATTAGCATCCCAATGATACCGAGCAAAATAACGGCTAGCGCTACGTCGGCGGAACGAGAGATGTTTTCCATCGAACGGTCGCCGCCTAACCGAGCAGAGATTCCGTCCAATATATTTATCAAAAACCCCATTTACATCTCTCCGTATTTCTCATTCGAACCGGCATCGAGTGACGCGAGCCATCTCAGTATTTCGGCAATTGCTTCGTAAGTATCTTCAGGTACATATTCGTATAGCTCTCCGCGTTCCCAAAGCTCGTGCGCTAGGGGAACGTTGCGGAGGATTGGAACATCAAATCGTTCGGCCAACTTCACAATGTTGTCAGCAAGAAGGCCGTTTCCCATGGCCAGGATATAGGGGGCGGAATCCACTTCTCGCTCGTATCCCAATGCAATCGCGAGATGGATAGGGTTAGTCACCACTGCTTTGGCCTTCTTAACTCCACCAGCGGGTCCATCAGAATAGGCAATCTCCCGCGCAATCTCTTTACGTTTCCCTTTAATGTGCGGGTCGCCTTCTGAGTTCTTGTACTCCTGTTTCTGCTCGAATTTCTCCATCATCATTTCTTTACCGAAGTTATACTTCTGGTAACCGAAGTCGATGACCGCTATCGCAATGAAGAATAACCCCACCTTCATGATAACTTTTACCAAGAAGTACTTAAACACTAGCAGCGATCCCGCAATCGGTAAAGACACGGTTTTTATCAATACCGGAATACTTTCATACATCACCCCATAGATCAGATAGGCGGCTATGGAGATCTTGGCTATAGACTTAATCAGCTCAACCAGAGTCTTCATCTTGAATTTACCTTTCAAGTTGTCGATAGGGTTGAACTTTTTGATGTCGAATTTCATGGATTCTAGTGCAAAAACCGGGCCAACGGAAAGAAAGTTAATCAATACACCCACGCACACCACCGCGGCTAAAATCGGTAAGCTGGTCATTAAAATCAGACCCAAAGCTTGGTGAAAGACTGCAGGCATTACAGAAAGTAGATCTTGGCGCTCGATCATGTCGAAAGTGCCAACTAAAAAGGAGGACATTTGTTTGAACAAAGTTTGGGCCATCGATAGGGTAACGCTAAGCGAGACCATGAAAGTAAAGGCAGAGGGTAAGTCCTGAGACTTAGCGACCTGACCCTTTTTTCTTGCATCACGGAGCTTCTTAGGGCTGGCTTTTTCGGTTTTTTCACCCATGGCACAGACACCAGTCGATTAGAAATTTATACACTACTTCTATATTATATTTTATCTTAGAACTAATAGCCATGTCAATCAAAACAGTATTTGATACTAATAGTATATATTAGCATTAGTCAGGTTCGAGTAAACATTTGGTGCTGGAATCTCATCGCGGATTAGGATATGCTTTCCTCTCTACCAAGACAAGGAAATAAACCATGGCTGGACTTTCATGTGGAATCGTTGGATTACCAAACGTCGGTAAATCCACTCTTTTCAATGCTTTAACCTCAAATATGGCACCCGCCTCGAACTACCCATTTTGTACAATCGATCCCAATGTGGGGATTGTAGAAGTGCTGGATCGTCGCCTAGAAGTGCTTTCGGCGCTCTCAAATTCGAAGAAGATTGTCTACGCCACAACACAATTCGTGGATATTGCAGGCCTAGTGGAAGGTGCGTCCAAGGGCGAGGGCCTGGGCAATAAGTTTTTGGCGAACATTCGCGATGTCGACGCTATTATCCATGTGGTGCGCTGTTTTGAGTCTGATGATGTCATTCACGTTGCTGGTAAGGTTGATCCCATCCACGATATTGAAATCATCAATCTTGAGTTACTTCTCTCCGATTTGCAAATGGTGGAAAATTCCATTATCCGCGTAGAAAAACAAGCGAAGGGCAAAAAAGAGATGCAGGAAGCACTCGACGCTCTTAAAAAGGTTAAAGAACATCTAGACGGTAACAAACCTGTTCGAACACTTGAACTCACTGATGAAGAGCGAGAAGCGCTGGCTCCCTACCCCTTCCTGACGGGCAAAAAAGTGCTGTATGTCGCTAACGTATCGGAAGACGAGCTTCCAGGTTATGAGAACCATCTTGTAAAAAGAGTGATTGCCTATGCTGAAGCGGAAGGCAATAGCGTTATTCCTATCTGCGCTAGGTTAGAAGAAGAAATTGCTCAACTTCCCATGGCAGAACGCCAAGAGTTCCTATCCACACTAGGACTTGACCAATCTGGTCTACAAAGATTGATTAATGCGTCTTTTAACATGTTGGGGTTGGTGACGTATCTAACTACCGGTGACATCGAAACCAGAGCCTGGACCATTCATGTCGGAACGCCTGCTGCAGAAGCTGCAGGAAAAATCCATACAGACATCCAAAAAGGATTCATCCGTGCTGAGGTAGTGTCATTCCAGGATATGGTGAGTCATAAGGGCCGTCATGGTGCCCGCGAAGCAGGCAAACTTAGGGTCGAAGGAAAGGAATACATCGTCCAAGACGGAGATGTAATCCTGTTCTTGCATAACTAAAAAGGTGGGGAATGAGTGCTACCCATATCGCTGCCGCGATATGGACCACTCAGTACATGATTAATTCCGATGCTTACACCTTGTTAATATGTATGGTTATGGTCCATCACCGTTCGCTTTGTAAAAGTTGATTTCAAATTAAATAAACTATATAGGCTAATAGTATTTTCGGATATGGGAAAATAAATATTTATAACTTATAATGCGCATTATGGAATGGCCAGATTCTTTGCCTATAGATTTGGACTATTGTCGCACTTTGAGGGGAGAGGAGCAGATTATCGCATCTCTACTCGACCACTCGGATGAGCATTTAATTCGGTTTTTCGAAGTCGTAGCGACTAATGAGACATGGACTGCGCAGCATCAACCTATCGTAAAGGGCCTTTTAGAATGGCTTACCAATGAATTTTCGGGCAAGCGTCTTAAGGTGGATTTCGGAAAGCGTGCAGTGGCAGCCATTCAACCCCACATCGCCATTCTGCAATCACTTCTTCCTCAAGATCTATCAATTCGAATCGGTAAGAATACCTTTAAAGGAAATAGCCTGATGTGGGGAGCCCAAAGTGTCTATTTTCAGGATATTATCGAGCGCAAATATGAACCACGTAAAATCCTTAATCTTGCATTTCCTGAGGTGCTTCCAGAGATCTTTAAGATAGTCGATGAGTATATTACCACGGGTACAGTGGAGTATATATGGCGGAGACCCCTTGATCAGCTAATGGCAATTTTAGTGCAAGCTGGACAATGGCGGTTGAAAGGTCTTATAGAAATTTGTGCCGATGTTGTAAGGCGTTATGTGAACCGTGATACTGCCACGTCAATCCTGAATACCGCTCAGGCCTATGTATTAACTGCTTTAAAGGATGTGTGTTGTGAAGTCCTAAACCATATGTCTTTAGGCGTAATTTTTGAACCGGGTGGCGAGGCGGATCTCGTCGTAAAGATTGAGGAGTTACGGGAGTTAACCCTTCCCATGTTAATACAGGTGGCTCCCTCGATCACACACCTGGTGTTAAAGGAACACGTGGCCGAGGCTTTTAAGATTAAGGATTTTCTTCCCAAGTGTGTTCGCATCGCGTCGTTTAGCATGTCGGGATCAAAAGGTTTCGACCCTGCGATTTTGCCGCTCTTACCCCATTTAAGAGAACTTGTCTTGAGTAACTGCTCTTGGCTTACAAATGATCTAGTGAAACTCTTTTTAACACGTCTATATGGCCTTAAAGTTATTGATCTTAGTGAAAATGCTCATATCGGATATTTGGCCTTCAAAACCGTATCAGAACAAACAAGTCTCGAAACTTTTATATGCGTATATTGCGCGGCCTTTGAGGATGATTTCTTAGAATCTGTGGCGCGTGGTTGTTCGATGCTTACTGAATTAAGGATGGCATGGTGTCCTAAAATCTCGGATGCTGGACTACGTCAGTTAGGGATTCTGCGTCCAGGTTTACGTGTGGTCGATGTGTCAAATTGCACGAAGATTAGTGACGCCGGTATTCATGACCTTGTGAGACCATGTTTACAACTACGGAGTCTAAGTATGCAATACCTTCCTCTAGTCAGTGAGGATGGTATTTTGAAAATTCCTGCGCTCTGTCCGACCTTGAAGTATTTGGATATTCGTTTGTGCAATATCACTGACGCTGGTATTGCGCGTCTTTGTGAGCGCTTTCCTTATCTAGAGCTGTTGTAGGATATTAGATCTGACTTGCTATCTACATGCTAGTCGTAGCTAGGATGTAGTGGCAAGTTGATGGCAAGTCGGGTTTTAACCTAGTGTTGTTTTCGCTTGAGCCACGTCGTGCGTGATTTGCTGTTTCAATTCGTCTAGGCTTGCAAATTTACGTTCCGGACGTAAAAACCGTGTTAATGCTATTTCAAACGCTTCGTGCTCGCTTTCTGGCGGGGGGTTATGAAATAAAAACACTTCCAGGAGCACTTGTTGATCATTTCGCACGGTTGGGGCTAGGCCAAGATTCGCTATCCCCCAAATCGGGGTGCCCGCCATATTGGCCTGCACAATATAGACCCCAAAAGGGGGTAAACACAATACTGTGACATCGAAATTTAGGGTAGGAAATCCCATTTTACTTCCCAAGCCTCTCCCAGGAAGCGGCTTTCCATAATAAGAAGGGAAGCGTCCTAGATATTCCTTAGCTAATACAAGATTTCCAGAAGCAAGTAGCTCTCGAATACGTGATGATGAAATCACGTGATCATTAAAGGTATAGGGTTCGAGGTACTCAACATGAAATTGCCATTGTTTTGCTAGTGTAAGCACCTTCTCGCGGTCTCCTAGGCGGTCTTTGCCAATTCGCGCATCATGTCCTAAAACTAAATGTGAGAAAAGAATATGACCCCTAAGGGATTTCAAAAACTCTTCTGGAGTTTGCTGCGCAAACTCTTTGGAAAATTTGAGAGCTACCACGTAATCCGCCCCAAAATTAGCTAATAGGTGGTAGCGGTATTCGGGAGTGGTGAGCGCTTTGGTCACATGCTGTGGCCGTAAAACTTCGGAAGGATGGTTTTCAAAAGTTAACACAATGAAAGGTGCATTTGTGTCTGTAGCAAGCTGTCGACACCTTCTTAAAATAGCCTGATGACCCATGTGAACACCATCAAAATTCCCAATTGTGAGCACTGCTGGTTTTGCAAGTTCTGGGCAGTCATGAAGCTGGGAAATAATGACCGACACAATCTCCGTCCGGGTAGTGGTGTATGCGTTTGTATCTCGATTGTAGCACTTTGTGTTTTCACAGCCTAGGCTATTTGTGTAGTTATGCTTGTATTTAATGTGTTAATAGTTAACTAATGCTTTTATTTAATTAAAATATATTAATTGATATTATTAAAATAGAAATAATTAACTTTAGGTGGATTAATTAACCTTCAGGTAAATATTATGGATGGATTTGATTCAAACATTTCTAGTTACGAACCATCAAAAGAGATTAGAAGTGAAAGTAAGGAAAATACCAGCCAGGTTAGAAAAGGTTCCAAATCTAGCAAATACTCAGCTGAAAAATCGAAAATTAAAGAGAAACTTGATTTCACAGAAACCACAAAATCTTTGGCTAAGGTAACCGATAATACAAAGCCTACGGTGGCGACTAAGCTTACGACTCCAAAATCTGCTCGGCCAATGGATCATGGCCCCGCCTTAAGGTCTTTGCAAATTGCACCTCGTTCGGGCCTGGATTTAGTACATGTTGGTCGCTCCGATGCCGATAGACATATCACGCCTTCTGAGGCTAATATTGGCCCAACACGTAAATTAGCCGCGGAGTCAGACCAAATAGATGAGAAAAAGACCATTAACCTGGGGACTAATTCACCCGACGCATTACATTTGGCTGACGGGATTGCAGACGACGGAGCGAGACGTATACAAACGCTTTATTATCAGTTGTTGTCATATTGGGATGAAGGGTGTGATGTCGATATAAAGAAAACTCAAGATCAACATGGGAAATCTGAAGTAAAGGGCTGGAGTGCAGCGCACTCAGCTTTGCTCCCAGCTCTGAAGGATAATCACATTGAAAAACTAAGAGAAAAAGTCGCAACTGGCTTGGATGACGCTAATTTAGCCATTAAATGTAAAGTGGTTGGGATGCCAGAGGACGCCGTAAAAGCCATCTTTAGCACCAAAGATGAGGCTAGACTTCAAGCTTTTGATCAGGCCGTGGGACAGCTAAGTGCAGGAGATAAGGACTCCCTACTATCTGAAAGCTCGCATTTATATCATGTCACCAATAGTACGATTGTGATGCCGCATTATGTGAATCAGCTACACGGGCTGATTGAAGCTGAGTTGCGACCTGAGGCACTTAGGATGATCAATAGCGTGTCTAAGGATGGAGTGGAACCCTACATAGTTATGCGACAGTTCTCGGGACAGTTAGAGCAATTCCTATTGGCCTGCCGCCAGGAATCCGGCGACAAACTTAGGAAGCTTACCCAAGTTGATAACCACTTAACCGATCTCATCAACATTCAGGGTCAAATTGCAAAGGCCGGAAAATATGATCGCGCTTTGGTCGGGAAATTTTTTAACAAAATGAGTATGCTGAGCACGTCCATTGACGAAATAAATAAAATGAAGAAGCATTCACTGGCAGTCAATGTTAAACCCGTTACAAGAGTTTTGCATGGATTGCGTGAGCAGCAAGCAATCTTTAAGAGCAAGATGACTCCGCAACAAAGCCAAGAAGTCTATGACAGCATTTGTGGCGCTGCCTTACCAAGCCATCCGTTCAAAACCTTCCGAAGCGATCTAGTCAATTCCGTTGAGGTTGCGGAGATATTAATTAAGGCATCCACAGTTCCGACTGAAGCCGTGCTGCTCGGTAAGGTACAGAGAGGTGGCGGGAAGGTGTCCAGAAAAGAGCTGTTGGAACACAAGTATCAGCTCCTATCGCATGAGTATGACGTTAAGCGTATCAAATAGTCTATGGCAGCGAAAACGCTCATATCTTCAAAATAAATTTTAATTACTTTCATATGTTATAATTAAGTTACTTAAATTATTATTTAATAGTTTAAAGTGAGGTTATATATGGAAAAATTAGGTAAGTTCGACCCTAATTTATCCGACATTTCTAACTTCTCAGGTAGGAATGGTAGAAAAAAATCCAATGTAAAAGATGGAAGGAAATGGCAAGCCGATGATGACACGAAGGTAAAAGGTAAACAGGCAAATTTCTACGGGAAAATAAAAAAAGCAAATGAGCCCCAAAAACTAGAGGGCAGGAATAAAGAGAATAAAAGTAATAAAAAAGACTTGGTCCAGACAAATTGGTTCATGGAACCTAAATTTTTGGATCGTATGCCCGATCCCATATCCCTATCAATTATACCTCGTGGTAACCTCGATCTACTTCATGTTGGGCATGATAAAGCTCGAAGATTTATAACACATTCGGGGGCTAACCTTACGCACACTCGCGAATTAGCAGCGAGTCAAGGACTGTCTCCACCTTCTATCCTATTGGGATCGGGCTCAGTAGAATCTGACGAACTTCTTGATGCAATTGCGGATCATGGGGAAAGGCGTATTCAAACCCTTTACTTTCAACTGTTGGCTTATTGGGGAGAGGGCTGTGATATCGACAGAAGCATTACCAAAGATCAGCATGGAATAGCTGAACAAGTAGGCTGGAGTGCAGCTCATTCCACTTTATTACCTTCTCTAAAAGACACGCATCTTTCTCAGCTTAGACCCTGATTGCTACCAAAACTTGCCGCATAAGTCTTGAATTTGATCAGCTGCTATGGATTGCTTTTTGACAAGGAAAGATCCTTGTCTTCAAATCAATCCTACGCATCTGAATTCAAATTCAATGACTTGTGCGGCAAGTTTTGGTAGCAATCAGGGTCTCAGCATTTGAGATTGACAAAGATTGTAACGCGCTAACAAGCGAGCTATTTGATTCTAGCTGAGAACCATCAATAGACTGGTCTATGTGAAAACTGCCACTCCGTGTGCGCCTTAAGCCTGTGAGATGGCCATAACAGCCCAATAGTTCTCCGAGGTCATGAGCAATACTTCGTATATACGTACCCTTACTGCAAGCGATGCGGAGTTCTACAAACGGAAAGTCATACCGAATGAGTTCGATATCCACCGTGATCAAAACGGGCTGACGCTCGACTTCTATGCCTTTTCGGGCCAATTCATAGAGCTTGCGCCCCTGCTGCTTCTTTGCCGAATACATGGGAGGTATTTGCGAGATTTGTCCCTGAAAAGTTTTTAAGCCGTCTTGTAGTTCCTCTAAAGAGGGAATAACTGAGGATTTTTTGGAAATTTGACCCTCAGAGTCATACGTGTCTGTTGACGCTCCAAGCATAATGGTTGCTAAGTACTCTTTATCTTCGCACAGGAGTTTGTCGGATAGCCGCGTATATTCGCGTCCAATTAACATCACCATGAGACCACTTGCGAGGGGATCCAGAGTACCACAGTGTCCAATTTTCTTTACGCCGAGACATCGTCTAAGTGTAGCAACTAAACTGAATGAGCTTTTACCAACTGGTTTATCAACAAGAAGTAGACCCTTGATTTCACTCGTCAACTTGAGGGTTCCTTTGTTTCTCTTCGGTACTTATATCAGACAATACCTGCTCGATTCGTAAATGCTGCTGAACGCTATCGTCATACACAAACTTTAGCTGCGGGAAAGTACGCATGACCACTTTTTTAGCGCAAACACCACTAATAAATCCTGCTGCGGACTGAAGGGCTCGCAGGGCTTCTTTGGTATTGATGTCATCCCCAATAAAGCTTACGAAAACCTTGGCAAAACTCAAGTCTTTGGTAATGTCCACCCGTGTGATGGACATCAATTGCGGTATTTTAGGGTTTCGTATTTCGCGTCGGATGACTTCTGAAATCACTTCGCGAAGTAACGAATTAAGGCGTTCTGTGCGTTGTTTAGCCATTTGTGCCGTTTGCCCTATAGTTCTTGGGTAATGTAGATGACCTCGTACGCCTCAAGGATGTCTCCAACCTGAGGTGTCTGGAAGCCGGATAATACAATACCACATTCTAAGCCTTTAGTAACTTCTCGCACGTCATCATTAATGCGGCGCAGAGAGCTAATACCACCCTTCCATATCTGCTCACCATTGCGCATGACACGTATACGGTTATTACGGAAGATGCTGCCTTCAGTGACTTGGCATCCTGCAATGTTGCCCAGCTGAGAAGACTTAAAGATCGCCTTAATTTCAGCTTTGCCTTTATCATTTTCTTGCTCGATTTTATCGAGAAGGCCAGTCATTAACACCTTCATGTCATCGATGGCATGGAAAATGACATCGTGCTGACGAACCTTAACTCCCAATTGCTTCACCAGCGCATCTGCATGGCTCTCAATCTGAGTGTGGAAGCCTAGAATAATGGCTCCTGAAGTTGCTGCTAGCTGCACGTCGGATTCCGAAATTTCTCCTACACCACTGAAGATGATGTTAAGATCGACTTTGGAACTCTGAATCTTTTGTAATGCAACGATCATTGCTTCAAGGGCGCCACGTACGTCAGCTCGCAGTACTACGGTGAGTACTTTTTTGCTAACTTCCGCAGCTTTCTGGAACAGGCCTTCCATCGTAATGGGCTTGGCTTGCTGCAAACGTGTTTTTTGATGTTCCTGAGCGCGTTTCTCGGAGATATCGCGAGCTTCTCTTTCGTTGGCAACGACGATGAACTCCTGACCCGCTGCTGGCAAACCAGACAGACCTGTGATTTCTACCGGAGCCGAAGGACCCGCTTCTTTCACTTCTTTGCCGGTGTCATCACGCATTGTTTTAACGCGTCCCCAGAACTGACCGAAAACGATGGCGTCACCACGTCGCAAAGTTCCGTTTTGCACTAAAACGCTAGCTGTCGCACCAAGGCCTTTATGCATCTCAACTTCGATAACAGCGCCACGTGCTCGCGATGTTGGGTTGGCACGTAGTTCGAGAACTTCTGCTTGTAGTGCCAACATTTCCAAAAGCGGCGTAATGCCCTCGCCTGTTACTGCTGAACAGTTAACAGTGATGATCTGACCACCCCAAGCTTCTGGCAGGAGGTCTTGCTCGGCAAGCTGTCGGTAGACGTTTTCTGCATTGAAGTTAGGCTTATCGCACTTGTTTAGGGCTACGACGATAGTGACTCCAGCGGTTTTAGCATGATTGATCGCTTCGATGGTCTGAGCACGTATGCCTTCATCACCCGCGATAACCAATACAACGATGTCCGTAACGTCAGCACCGCGTGCTCGCATCGCGGAAAATGCCTCGTGACCTGGAGTATCGATAACCGTTAGGTTTCCGATAGCAGTATGGCATTGGAAAGCTCCGATATGCTGTGTAATCGCTCCTGCTTCACCTGCTGCTCGGTTGGTTTGGCGAATGACGTCGATCAGGCTCGTCTTGCCGTGGTCGACGTGACCCATAAAGGTGACTACTGGAGGACGTAGACACAAGTCATCGGACCCGGCTCCGCTAATTTCTTCTTTGATCGTTTTGTCGGTAATACGAATGCGCTCTTCTTCACTAGTGTCGATGGTAATTTGACATCCAAATTCTTCACCGAGCAATTGTATGCTCGTTGCATCATCTAGGTAGTCATTAATTGTTGCGATGATGCCTTGCAAAAAGAGCTTCTCAATGAGTTGAGATGCTTTAAGCTTGAGTTCACCCGCAAGATCTTTCAGCGTGATCGGTATGCGTACCTTAAGATTTGTGGGACGCACAGGTGCTTCCACCTGTTGTCTAGATGCTTTATTGCGACGACGGCGCCAATGTTGCTGCTCTTCGTCAACCCTTAGGCCCTGTCTTGCTCGGGAATCAAAATTGGTTGGCGCATCGGTGCGTGTACGAGTGGGCTTAATGTCGCGATATTCTTTGAACTTACCGCTCTTCTTTTTAGCTTCTTCGCTTTCTTCTGTCTCAGTGACGGCTTCCTTAGCTTTCACGGGTTTGGCGGTTTTGTCACCAGTGTCACGTGTGGGCACATTAGGAACAGAGGGTTGCTGACGAGCAGGTTCTACTCTTGGTTTGACTTTAGGCAAGAGATCACGCACGTGACGGCCAGTCGGACCTAAACGCTCGGGCGGAGCTGTAAACACGGGTGCATGACGTGTGATAGGGTCTCTGCGTGCAATCATGACTGGAACAGGAGCTTCCCTTTGTACCACTGGTGGTGGGATCACTTCTTCTGCTTTTGGCTGCTCTGTCACGCTTTCTTCAATCGGTAATTCCTGAGCTGCTTCGATTGTAGCTTCTTTTACCGTTTCGACATTTTCTGGATAGTCTTCTTCCATAACATCATAGATTTCTATGGAAGGTATCTCTTCATCTTGTATGGGAACGGAAGAAGCAGATTCGACAAAATGCTCACCAGAAACTTCACTCATCTGGGCCTCATCAGGCTCTGCAAAAGCTGAACGTGTGCGTGCTCGCACACGAGGTGCTTTCGTTTCAGAGGCATCGGCTGATACTGGAGCCGATGTCGGTGTTGGGGTAGATGGCTTTTTAGCTTTAGCTTTTGTTGTTGCCTTAACCTCTTTAGGTGGCTCTACAGCAGCAGCAGGCTCGGCTGCAGCACTAGCTTCAGCTTTTTTCTTGGCAAGCTTTTCTTTCAAGCCGCCTAGGCTAACCGCCGCAGCGATTTGCTCATTTTTGATCTTTAACTTCAGGTTTTTCGCCAAGGTCCTACATCCTTTGCTTGCGTATTTTTTCCAGGATATTGTCGGCTACTTCAAGGCTAATGCCCGATAGCTGGGCTAGTTGCTCTGGAGAAGCCGTCAGTAGCTTGCGCGTGGTCCCAAAGCCTTCGGCTATGAGGTGTTCCAAGATCAGTGAGCTGACACCATCGATATGCGAGACTGGCAGGTCCAAAGTGGGATCCTCAGAGGATGCCAACTCGGTACGTTGTAGTGCCATGGCTCGGTTATAATCGCTCATGCGTTGAACATCCAGCTCACAGCCGATTAACTCGCTGTTTAAGCGGGCGTTCATGCCCTTTTTGCCGATAACGGCGGGATAATCTTCATCATCAACGACGATAGATACGATCTTGCGATCGGGGTCTTCTTCATCAATGCTAATTTTACGAATCTCAATAGGTGCTAGTGCGTTCTGGAGTAGCTCGATAGAATCGCCTGAAAAGGGAATGATATCGATCTTTTCGTTATTGAGTTCGCGCACGATATTTTTGACGCGGTTTCCACGCATCCCAACGCAGGCCCCTACGGGGTCAACGCGACTGTCAGTGCTGCGAACAGTGAGCTTGGTGCGATATCCGGCTACGCGTACGATTTTATCGAGGATGACTGTGCCATCGGAAACTTCTGGTACTTCTTGTGCCATTAGTTGTCGTACAAAGTCGGGGGCACTGCGGCTAAGAACGACTTCTGCTCCACCGTTTTCGGTGTCGCAAACCCCGATGAGGAGCGCGAGGACTTTATCGCCAGCTTGGTATTTTTCTGTCTTTGGGTAGTTGCGGCCTGGCAAGATTGCTTCAACTTTACCAAGGTCGACGATCAGGTTAGCGCCTCTGGCGAAGCGTTTCACTGTACCGGAGACGAGTTCATTGGCGCGGTGACGGTATTCTTCATAAATGACATCGCGTTCGGCGCCACGTAGTTTTTGCGTGATGATTTGGCGTGCTTTTTGAGCGGCGATACGGCCAAAGTCCTTGGGGGTTACTGGAATGTCGATAAATTGTTCGACGTCGCAATCAGGATCAAGTTCTCGAGCTTCTTCAAGCGAGATCTCCAATGTGGCTTGCTCAACGGTTTCTACAATTTTCTTTTCGCAGAAGACTTCGATGTTACCGGTTTTGGGATGAATGCTGACGGTAACATTCGAGGCGCCTTCGATGCTCTTTTTTGCCGCTGCACGAAGAGATTCTTCAATCGCTTCGATGACGAGTTCGCGTTTAATGCCCTTTTCGCGTTCGAGGTACTCGAATATTGCAACGAGGTCTTTGTTCATCCGTAACAGCCTTGAAATTTTTTACGTTATTTACGTAAAGAACCGAAGGTTAACCTTCGGTTCTTTCTTATCCACCAACCGAGGTAATTTTTCTTTCCCTAGGGGGAAGGAAAAAAGACCTAGGAGGCGTCTTCCTCCTTCTTGGTTTCCGCCTTACTACGGCGGGAACCTTTGGAGGGGCTAGACTCTGCTGCTGCACTGCTGCTTGAGCTTTCAGAGGTGCTGGCCCCAGCAACCACGATATCATCGCGGTTAACTTTATTTTGATCGATCATGACGTCTTTTAGTGAAAGCGCGATTTTTTTGTGTTCGCGGTCCAATTTAATGACTTTCACAGAGACTTCATCACCTTTAGCAACGACATCTTCAACTTTACCGAACGCTTGATCGGACAGCTCGGTCACATGAATCAAGCCTTCGATACCGCTTTCTAGTTCTACGAAAGCGCCGAATGCTGTGATTTTAGTGACAATGCCTTTGACAAGACCGTTAATCGGCATTGTTTTTTCAATGCTATCCCAAGGATTCATGCTTAGTTGCTTGACGCCTAGGGTGATCTTCTTGCTTTGGCGATCCACGGAAAGAATCACGGCTTCTACTTCGTCACCTTTATGCAAGACTTCCGAAGGGTGTGATACTTTCTTGATCCAACTGAGATCGGAGATGTGAATAAGGCCTTCGACACCAGGCTCTAGTTCAACAAAAGCGCCGTAGTTGGTCAAATTTTTGACTTCAACTTTTACGTTTTGGCCCACAGGATATTTGGCTTCGACGTTATCCCAAGGATTGCGCTCAGTTTGCTTGATTCCGAGGGAGATTTTGCCTTCTTCTTTCTGAACGGATAGAACGATGGCTTCAACTTCGTCGCCTTTGTTAACGACTTCGCTGGGGTCTGTAACGTTCTTAACCCAAGACATTTCAGAAATATGAATCAAGCCTTCAATGCCAGGTTCAATTTCGATGAATGCGCCATATGGAAGCAGATTGACGATTTTACCTTTGACACGGGTGCCAGGAGGGTATTTCGTTTCAATTTCTTCCCATGGATTGTTTTCTTTTTGCTTCAGGCCTAGAGCAACACGACCCTTGTCTTTATCGACATTAAGGATCATGACTTGTAGCTTCTGACCAAGTGCAACCATTTCGGACGGATGCTTAATACGTTTCCAGGTCATGTCGGTGATGTGGAGTAGGCCATCGATTCCGTCTAGATCCAAGAATACACCAAAGTCCGTGATATTCTTCACGATACCTTCGCGAACATCGCCAAGCTTGATGGTTTCAAGTAGTTCAGCTTTCTTAGAGATGCGCTCGGCTTCCATAAGTTCCCGACGGGAAACGACGACGTTCTTACGATCGATGTTGATCTTGAGAATTTTGAATTCAAAGGTCTGACCAATGTAATCATCAAGATTTTTAATGCGCTTGTTGTCGATTTGCGAACCCGGCAGGAAGGCTTCCATACCAATATCGACCATCAAACCGCCCTTGACTTTACGCGTCACGCGGCCTTTAACGATTGAGCCTTCTTCGCAATGTTGCAGAATGTATTCCCACTGGCGCATGCGTTCGGCTTTTTCACGAGAAAGGACTATTTGTCCATTTTCGTCTTCGGCTTCATCAAGGAGAACTTCAATTTCTCCATCTAAAACGAGCTGCGAAGGGTCAGAGAATTCGGAAATAGGAACGAGACCTTCGGATTTAAGGCCAACATCGACAACGACGTGGTCTTTTGTGAACTCCACGATACGTCCCTTCAGGATGGCTCCTGGAGTGGGTTCAGTAGGTCTTTCTTTAAGGGACGCGCCGCTTGTATTCAACAGAGACTTGAATTGTTCAGCCTCAGTTGTTTCGTAGTCAACATCGTCTACGAGTTTGTCGTCGTTCCAATCGAATCCAGAGTGCTTAGACATTTAAGGGTTTCTCCTCGGTGTTCATACTAAAGCAAAGAGGGTAACAACCGGTGTAAAAAAACGCAACAATTAATAATAGCATGGCAAGTCAGGGTTGAAGCCCGAAGGGCAGAAGCTTGCCCGAGTGCCAGCTCTCTTAAGTAAGGAAAAAAAATGGATTTAGGATTCAAACGCTGACACGGGCACAATTTAGGATGTTATTGGCTTGATTAGTGGGGCTCGGGAAATTTATGAGGTATACGTCACGCTGGCAGTGGGAGTCTCCGATAGAGTAACCGAATGGAGCAAAGGTAGTTTTGGCTTTAAGTAGTCAAAAATCCATTTAGCGATGAATTCACAAGTGGGGGATTCGCATTGCAAACTGTCGTTTAGCCAAAAGTGATCGAGGTGTTCTTTGATCATTGGATCAACAATGATGCATAGGTCATGAAAGTCCATGACCATATTTGTGTTGGAACCCTCCGTTTGCAGTTGGGAGCAGCGCACTCGCACAGTTAGGCCATAAGAATGCCCATGTGGACGGCTACATTTCCCATGGTGATGGGGGAGGACATGGCCGGCTTCAAAGCGAAAGTGTTTTTCTAATTCAAACATGACTAACAATTACCGTTTGACTTGGGAAGAGCGGTTGCGTATCGTGATTGGTAAATTCTAGCATGGATCTAGGAATAAGTCCAAATACGGCTGTAACTATGAAGACATTAGTCATGAAATTCGGTGGTGCTTCAGTAGCGAGTCCCGAGCATTTCTCTGATGTCGCGGATATTATATTAGATAGATTTATGATTTTTGAGCGGTTGGCGATTGTCGTGAGCGCTATGGGGGATACGACGGATAAATTGGATGCATTGGCGAAGCGAGTACATCCGCAACCTCCGCGCCGCGAATATGATATGTTGGTTAGTATTGGCGAGCGCATTAGTATTTCTTTGTTAGCGATGGCAATCGCTGCTAAGGGTGGCGAGGCAGTGAGCTTTACGGGAAGTCAATCAGGAATTATCACTTGTCCCCAGCACTCCAGTGCTATGGTAGTTGACGTGCGTCCAAAGCGGTTGCTAGCGGCGTTTGCAGCGGGGCAAATAGCGATTGTAGCGGGCTTTCAAGGGGTAAGTACGCAAGGTGAAATTACTACGTTAGGTCGGGGTGGTTCTGATACCACTGCAGTGGCTCTAGGAGTGGCTTTGAACGCTGATCGCGTGGAATTTTACAAAGATGTCCCAGGGATATTTGAGAGCGATCCAAAGGAGTGGCCAGATGCCAAGCCATTTACTAGTCTAACGTATGATGAGGCGATGCATATTGTGAATAGGAGTGGTCAAATTTTACATCCGCGGAGTTTGCGATTGGCCTGTCTGAACGCTCTTCCGCTATTTGTACGCTCCTTTTATGGCGCTCTTCACGACCAAGATAGGGGGACATTAATACATGATGCTAGCAGGATTCGTCCTGAGCATCCTATTTTTGAACAACAGTTTGTGGACATGCTAGTAACTAAATCAGAGGCCAATTTAGGTCACTGTTGTACTCAGGAAGTATCGTGTTAGCGGCTAGTATAAGGTAAGAGATCTATGTTGGATTCAGAGGGAATGCCTCAGATCTTACCGATTTTCGATTTGCCGGGTGGGAATGAACTTAATCAGTTCTATCCTATGATGATTCGCTCTATTCTTAAGCAAATATTTCCTGTCGATTTTTTTAGAGATATAGAGGCGGCGGGACTCTCGGCAGACGATCGAGCCAAGCGTGTCGCCGACTTTGCGCCTGCAATGGCGTGTTCACCTTTAGTCGATGCACCTGTCAATCTTTCCTTTTCTTTGTTGGGTCGGTTGCGCAATAGGACCTGTCGATTTTTCTTTGAGATGATCAGTAGTTGGCTTGTTCCGGGCACGGGGCTTAATAATGTGCTCCTGTATGCCGCCGATTTTCGTCTACCACATTTCGGTGGTTCGCAGATTTTTACTGTTTGTCAAATGATAATGTGCGTTGAAGATGCTTCTGATATGGAGCAAATTCGACGCAATTTTCCTATTATTGAAGCGGAGATTTTAGTTGGGGTGAAGTCAGCATATCATGCTAGACGTATCTTGGAAGTCAAAGGATGGACTTCAGATCAGAAGACTGCTGATATTCATGAGCTTATTGCACTGCTAATCACTCGATTGCCGAAGGACTTTGATCACGATGTCTTCACGGAAATGCAGCATGTATTGGTGATGTGTCCAGACGAGTTTAAAGCTGCAAGAGACTGCCGGCACCTCACACGCATTATCAGCGTATTCTATCTTTTTAGGAGGGCATTGCAGGGGGCCGTGGTTAGAGTGCGGAATAAGCGCCACATGATGCTAAAACTGTATAAGGTTCCGGTAAAAGACGACTCTGGCAAAGTGCATTATCGCATGGCTCTGATTATTGGAGTCAGTTTCCTTCGTGACAAGGAAGTCCTAGAAGAACGCCATCTTGTCCGTGCTATCAGACGTCTTTTTAACAAGGCCCATGCTGTGCCGGGGTCCTTTATAGCCAATAAGCGCGGTTCTGAGAATATTGTGACGTTGTATTTGGAGCTTGAAAAAGGGGATGGATCTGAATGGACGTTGGGAGAACTTAAAGCATTAGAGACCCAGCTTCCAAATGATCTTAAGGATCGGATTGAACATCCGATGCATGCGGTATTTAACCCGCGTAATGAAGAAGAAATCATGCGGAATATTCTTACGTTGGGAAATCAGATCAAATACGTCAGAGATTTGCCTCAAGTGCATGTTTCGTTTGATGAGCAGTCTTATGCAGACTTGCTTTTCACGATTGTTTTGGTTAGGGTATTGCTGCCCGGTTCAAAGCCCATTCGCGACATGTTTCACCAGGTCGATAGGCCCCTAGAGTATATTCACGATCGTTGTAGACGTTTGGGAGATCTACGTCGAAAATACCCTGTAGAAGCGACTGTGTTTCGCTTGAAAGTTCCTAAAGAAGATTTTTTGCGCGATGATAACTCTGTGGATGCGCAGAGAGCCCGTCAGTATGTGGTAAGTGAGGTTAGCCGCGTGGTGGGAGAGGTGCGTGATTATAATGGAGGTATGATTGCCAAGCAGAACGAACTTTTGCGTTCTGTGCGCTTTCTGTTGCAAAAGGAAGGTCCAGTGAACAACTTCTTATTGGAGAACTTCTTTTTCTCACTTTCGCCCGTAATTATGCGCAGTGTGATGGAACCTGAGGCTTTGCGAACTCTTTATCTCATGCTCCTGAAGGCCTTTGAACAAGGTTTCTTTCCTCAGGAAAGTTACAGTATTAATTTTCAAGAAGACTCAGAATTTCTATATGCTGTAGGTGTGGTGGAAGACGGATCATACCGCAGCATGCTTGATGATGTTGTGCAAGGCCTGGATATTGCGCCTACCTCTTTAGCGACAACTTATATCACTCTTAGCGACACGCCTGGTATTGGATACATTTATCGTAGCGACAATCCGCAGCGTCGCAAGGCATTTCGAGAGACTCTTATTCAAACAATCCGCAGTTGCCCGCTCGCCTAATTTACGATTCTTTCTATCTAAGTCACTAAATGTGTTACAATTATATTATGAAGAAAGAACTCGCGAAATTGACTCCAAAAGATGTAACTACAATGGGGCACGCCTTACGCCATCGTAGTTTGCAGGAGGTTATTTCCGTTAGTAATGGTACAATCTATGCCAATTTCGGTGATTCTGTCCCTCCGCCGCATCGTGCGCGTTTTAAAGACAATTATCGCCTGGCCATGGCGATTCGAGCCTATTATCGTTCGCATGAAAGACAGTTACTTGCACATCGCTCGTTCGCGGCGCTTCTTTGTCTAATGCAACGAAAACTCATCTCACAAACAAAGCCCATTGAGCACACTCTATTGGAAACTGAGCGCGCTAAGGTCATTGACCAAAAGGCGCTCGGTATCCTGCAAAATGTGGTTAGCCTTCAGCAGAAGCGATCTCAGGAGTTGGCCGAATGAGGATGTTGTAGGCTGTCAGTGCAATCAGGATAGGATACAAGACCTCTAGGACAGGGGCCAGGAAGGTCATAATTCCTGTAAGTTCGATGGTGGAGATCATAAACGTCACCAGTAGTGACGCAATCAAAGCTGTACGGTATGAAATCTTGTTTTGGCAGATGTATTGGCTTAAAAAATCAGCAAATACGGCGATAAGCGCGATAGCTGTGGTTAAACATGCCAACGCCACTGTAACGGACGCTAACAATCCTGCGCCGGGTCCTAGCAAATGCAATGTGAGGGCTCCAAGCAGCTGATCTGTAGTGAGTCCAGCCATGTGACTGGTGTGATGGGACGCTATGTAACAAAAACAGATGTAAACAGCTGCTAGCAGTGCCGCACCAATATATCCAGCGCGGAGAGTTCTCTGCCGTACGGCTTCTGGGGAGTCATCTCCACCTTCTAAGTCGCGGCGAACCCCTTGAATAATTACGGAAGAAAAGAAAAAGGCTGCTAGAAGGTCCATGGTGTAATAGCCTTCAGTGATTCCTGTCCGGAATGCTTCGCCAGAACTTAGCGAACTCTCACCAGCTTCAGGCGCTCCAATTATTCCGCTAATTATGATAGTGGCTAAAGTCACAAGCAACATAGGTGTGAGAACGGCTCCCAGCATATTCATTATTCGGCGGCGGCGAATAGCGCAAAAATAAATTAGAAGACAAGATCCAGCGGAAAATACAACTCCGGATAAGCCGGAATAAGAAATCTTCATGGTGGCAAAAGCCAACGCAATACAGCGTGGCGAAGATCCTAAGGGGCCTAGCAGTAGCATGATGATTAGCGCAACGAGGAGCCCTGGAATTTTACCCAAACGTGCAAAAAAGCGTCCATAGTCGCCATCATACCAAGTCATCGCGATTAGACCTGAGACTGGGATAGCTACGGCGGTAATTAATAGGCCAATGATAGCGTAAACGCTTTGATCTTGAGTGGCTTGCCCTAGCGCCAGCGGAAAAAGAATATTGCCAGCGCCAAAAAACATCGAGAATGTGGCAAATCCGGTTTTTAAAAGTTGTAGTGTAGATTTCACGTTAAAATTCCTCTGTTATTTGTGGTCTAGGACTAATAATCTGATGAGAATCACGTTGTTATGCGCCTGCCGAGGCGCACGACCACAGAGGGAATTAATAAAAACGGGAAGGCATTAGGGGCAATCACAAATTTGCCTATAGAATTACATAGGTAACACTTTAGCCCAATGAATTGGGATATGGGTTTGGTTTGTGACTGGTGTTGTTTAAACATGTACCGCCTAATGGTTTACGACACAATGATACCATCAACTAGAAATTTTTTGCAAGAAATAATGAGGTCTCATCTGGGACATTTTTATTTTAGTTTTAATTAATGTTTTGCTATCGTGATTGATTTCAATAATCTGATTGCTACCAAAACTTCATCGCTATGAGCGCTAGATGAAGTTTTGGTAGCAATCAGGGTCTAAGAACTAAAGCTTTTGTGTCGGTTGTCATCTATACCACGCTTGATTGATGCAATCATGCGAGCGCTTTTTGCGGCACGAGCTTCCAGGCTATATTCACAACAGTTAGCGCAATAAGGCCTGGATACATCAGGCTTAGCAGCGGAGCTAACAGCTCTATGATAACCGTAAACTGTAACATAGAAGTCGCACAGTTGATTGAAAGTGTGATTAATAAGGCTTGTACGTATGTTATCTTTCCGCGAAACAGCTGTTTCTGTAAAGCTTCTGCAAATACACAAGCGAGGGCAATAGCTGTTGTCAGGCATGTTAGTGCAATGGCCATTCCGGCAATCATACTTGTATAGGGTCCCAAAATAAGCATGCTTACTGTCCCCAAAAGTTTATCTGTGGGGACTCCGTTGAGGGATGGTCCAAGATTTGCGGCCACTAGACTAAATACCACATAGACTATTGAGAGAAGTGCGGCGCCAATTCCACTTGCTTTAAGGGCTTGCCAAAAGATGCTCTGCGGGCCAATGTCTGTTGTATTTTGCTTAAGTCCAGTCAAAACCACTCCCGAAAAGAAGAAGGCAGCAAGGAGATCCATGGTATTATAGCCTTCGCTAAGTCCAAACGTGAAGCTATCCCAAGATGTCATTGTTGTCGAGGTTACCGCGGATTCATTTAGCAATCCAAAGATTCCTATGGCGGCTAAGCAGATCAATAGTAAGGGGGTTAATACGTATCCGAGGACTGGTAAAATGCGGTGCTTGTTGTAACTGCAAGCGAAAATAACTACAGCTGCTAATACGCTATAAACGGGTAGAGTGAGCCAAGGTAGGTGCGTACTCATAGTAGAGTAGGCTAGTGTTACACAACGTGGCATGCCTCCGAATGGGCCAATTAGCCCTAAGATACTGGCTGCAATGACTATGCCAGGGATGCGGCCAATACGCCCAAAGAAGCGTAGTGGTTCTCCTTCATATAGAGCCATAGCAATGACACCCGCGAAAGGAACGCAGATTGCTGTAAATAAAAGACCCAATATTGCAAAGAAGGTTTGATCTTGCGCTTGCTGACCGATGAGAAGCGGAAACACGATATTGCCAGCTCCGAAGAACATTGAAAACATTGCGAGGCCCGTGGCCACAGTTTTGGAACGCTTTAAGAAATTCATTTTTTGTACCTTTAACAACTTATTTTTACAGCACGTCGACCTTAACCTATTTCGTATGGGTAGTCGCTAAAAGATGTGAGAGGGCAGGGGGTATTATTGCGCTTGGCGCGCAATATTAATGATCGCAGAAATAAGCTGATAGGTGCTTTGCGTTTTCATAATCATAATGATAGCACAGCAAAGTTTTTAAAGCAAGAGATTGTATTTAAATCGCAGTTGACTGACCATTAAAAGCAATTTTTGATTAGATATTGTGGTAGATAGAAAAGGGACCAAAAGGACAGAGAAAGGGACCCAAGGGACCAAAAGGACCTAAGCGACGAGGAAAGGGACATAAG
>CAYTFC010000041.1:0-26243 GCA_964436955.1 uncultured bacterium
TTTACCCGATCTATCTTGTCTGGCAACTTGCCAAGGGCAGGCCCTTAGCTTCATTACCAGCCATGACATCTCGAATAAATGGGTGAGCCGGAGCTAGGATGTAGGTAGCAAGTTGGGTTTAAATCAGTCCTAGCTGAGCAAGAGTCATTTTGAGGCTGGCATTTTCTTCTTTATCGAGGGATCCGGTACTCACCAACCAGGCGAGATAGTCTTTAGGAAGGTCTTGCAAGGCTACCCCACGGTGCTTTCCAAAGGGCATCGATTTGATGATCCTTGGTTTATGCATCAGCTCATAAATGGCATCTATGGTGAGATCATCAACCATTGCATAAAACACTTCGGCAAGCACCTTCACGTCATCTAACGCACGGTGTGCTTGGTTGGAGACGATACCATAGATTTCACGCAGGAATTGCAACTTGTGATTGGGCAGATCGGGACGGTAGCGTCTCGCCCATTTAAGGCTGTCCAGAAATTTCCAAGGGGGCATTTCCATGTTATTGCGCTTGAATTCTTGGCGCAGAAAGTGCACATCAAAACCATCATTATTGTGCGCGATCAAGATCGTATCGCCTTCACAAAACTCGATAAACTGTTGCCCTACGTCGGCCCATGGAGGTGCATCTTTCACCATGTCATCAGAGATGTGGTGAATAGCCGTGGATTCGGGTGGGATAGGTCGGCCAGGATGTATAAACTGGCACATCGTACGATTACGTTCGGGATCGTAGGCTGCAATTTCAATAATGCGCTCCGACTCGGAGGACAGACCTGTGGTTTCAGTATCATAGAATATGGGTCGATGCGCCATTGCTTTTTCCTAGGGCTTAATGATTTGCTGATTAGCTTCGGCTTCTTTCTGAGCAGCAGCGGCTTTCTCTAGCATCTGGTCGAATGTAATCGCACCCGCAGCTAAGGCTTCCACGGCAGGAGAAAACGAGTGACATACTGTCTTGAACGTTGCTAGATAGGACTCAACAACCTGTTCCTGAACTTCATTCTTAAAGGTGGGCACCATGCAGCGGAAAAATACCACACCAATCAGTTCGTCCATGCCAAATCCGGGAACATCGAGTTCCTTGTTAAACATATGGAGAAGGCGTCCCATATCTCCCACCTTATCAGCAGTGACAGAACATGGTAAAAATACCAACAACTGCAATAAACCACTTTCTTCAAAGATACGTGCGAAGAAAGGAAACTCTCTGTCGCCGACTTTTAGGGGAGTATAGAGTTGGTTGGTTTCGGTCTGTAACTGCGCATCGAACTCTTGCGTTTTGAGAAATTTAAGCAAATGTTCGTAGTTTAGTTTTAACATGGGGTCTCCTTAGTAAGCGACGCCTGGTTGAAAGGAATCAGAATGGCGAGTGATTCCAGGATTGTTTGTGGTTGGAGTTGTACAAAATTCGCCTTCGCAAGGCATGCGATAGCAACCTGTCAATGCAATAGAGAGTAGAAGAGCAACGGTGAGTGATTTAAGCATAGTGATAACCTACAAATTCCTAGAGATTTTGGAAACTAAAATTGTATCTGGTTTTAGGATTTTGGACTATCTAGGATTTTCGAAAAATCGGCAGGAGGCTGGTACGTGCCGCCTTTACCGGCGGGAATGTCCCCCAATTTTGTTAAGCCGTTAGGTGTTTCACCCACGATAAAGCGGGAACCTTCGACTTCGATAAGGTAGATTTGGCTTTTAGGACCAAGGATACGACGATCTTCTATTTTAATGAGGCTTGTCGTGTTTCCAATTTCGATGCGGCTGTTAAGAAAACGCTTTAGGACCCATGCAATAGCCCACATGACTATGAGGACGAGGGCCATTACAGCCACTACATTAAAGAATTCTGCCACGAAATGTTCTTGCTGGGGGTACTTTGACTCGAGAATATCGGTAAAGGCGCTGTTATCTGCAGCGTGGTTCTCGATAGCACCAATAATTTTATAGAAAGACGTCATAATACTTCCAGTGGTTAGCCCATCACGATATATGGTGAGGGGATACACGTCACTAAATTTGATGAATGGATCTTAAGAAGGACGAAAAGGACGGTAAGGACATAAAATAAACGTGCTGTAAGTTTTTGAATAATGCGCTGTTCGACACATAAGTTTGGCTATGGTAGGATCTCATGACCAACCAAGGTGTTTTTAATGGGTTTGATAGCTCTCGATATTGATGGAACTATCACGCTTGAATCCCGCGTGATTCCCCCGGCTATTGTCGAATACCTCGAAAAGTTGTACGCCGAAGGGTGGGCTATTGCCTTTATTACAGGCCGTACATTTAATCAGTGCTTTCATGCTTTGGAGCGCTTACCTTTCGCTTTTTATTTGGCTGTGCAAAACGGTGCCATTCTTCTTTCGATGCCGGATGGACGCATTTTGTATCAGCATTGTTTGACCAAAGACGTTCTGCTGAAAATGCCGTCTGACGTTGTGGTGTATAGCGGAGTGCATCATGACGACATAAGTTATTATATTCCTCAGGCATTTGACGTCGATCTGACGGCTTATCTCGCGCGTCGACGCGCGGGTTATGGTGAAATGTGGATTCCCCTGCAATCTTTTGCAGAGCTTCCTATTTACGATTTTGCTTCCACCAAGAGTTTTGGAGCGATGGAACCATTGATTCCTATTAGCAATCGTTTTGAAGAGGACTTGGGGTTGCAAGCGCCAATAAACAAAGATCCCTTCTGCGAAGGTTATTTTGTGATGCAGACAACGTTGGGATCAGTTACCAAAGGAAGAGCAATTAATGATTTGCGGGAGAGGTCGCCATTCAATTCATTTGTTATCGCTGCTGGAGACGATCTCAATGATATTCCTTTGCTGAGAGCTGCGGATGTGAAGATAGCCATGACAGGCTCTCCACCAGCACTGTTAGAGATGGCGGATATCGTTGCTCCTCCCGCTAGTGAAGAGGGCATTATTGTAGGAATATCCCAAGCGATCAATAGTATGCAGAGGTAAATAATCATGACTCAAGCGACAGCTGTTTTCGGAACCATCGGATTTAGCGACATTAAGGTAACTTGTATCATTGGCGAGCTTCCAGAAGAGCGAACATTGCCTCAGGAAATTATCATCGATTTTCGTGTTGCTGTAGACTTTTCCAAATGTCATGAAAGTGATGATTTAGAAGATGCAGTGGATTATACGCTATTGGTTCACTCGGTACGTGAAGTAGCCCAAGAGGGTAAGTATCGTTTGATCGAAACTCTAGTATGGAATATCTGCAATCACTTTCAAATGCGCTATCACGTTCCATGGGCATGGGTGCGTGTGCGTAAGCCTCACGCATTTGCAGGTCTTGGAATTCCTATGGCGGAATTAGAAGTGGGCTCCAAGCCATGACCGCTTGGACATTGGTGACCGGAGGTTCGACAGGGTTGGGTGCGGCTATTTGTAGAACTTTAGCCAGCCAAGGGAATCCTGTCCTTGTACACTACCATCAAAACAGCGAAGCTGCTCACGCGCTGGTGGGAAATTGTCGTGCTCTTGGTGTAGAAGCTGACTGTATACAGGCAGACTTCTCTTCAAATGATAGCGTTCAAGTGTTTATCGGTCGTTGTCAATCTCTGTTTGGCGCCATTGCGTCTCTAGTCAATAATGTAGGAGAGTTCTCTACAGGTTCTGCAACAGTAACCCCTGTAGAGCAATGGAAGGAGCTTTTTCAGTTAAATGTCTTTGCTCCAGTTGCGATTGTGCAGGGACTTTTGCCTGGAATTACGCGAGCGAGCGGTTGTGTAGTCAACATGGGAATGGTTGGCATTCAACATAGCTATGCGGATATATATTGCAGCGCTTATAGTGCCGCTAAGGCAGCGCTTTGGCAGTTAACGCGCTCGTTGGCTAAGGAACTATTGGCTTCTCGCGTACGAGTGAACATGGTCTCTCCGGGATACCTGGAAACATCGGTTGTTAAGCCTCAGAGCTTCCCTCTAGGACGTGAAGCATCTATTCAAGAAGTTGCTGATTTAGTTGCATTTTTGATGGGCCCTTCTGCACATTACATCACCGGGCAGAACATCGAAGTAGCTGGTGGCGTGCGATTGTGATATTGTAAAATGATAAAATTTAAGAGTTTTTACACATGATTATTGGCAATGTTCCAGCGGGCCCCACAGATCTTATTCGTCAGTTAGTGAACTTGGCGGTGAATAGCGGGCGTAGTCTACAGAGCAGCCAGACTGGTTTTGTGCATCATTGCTATCGTCAGCTGGATTACATGTCTCATGATACGATACCACTCTACGAAAATTTTCTTTTTGCTTTGGCATTAATGCGAGAGCGTACCGCAGAGAGCTTCGCTGAAGCGAAAACCCTGATAGATAAATTACTCTATTTTCAGGAAAGCGAAGCGGGAAATTTCCCCGTTTACATACACGAGTACCCATTGTGCAAAGACCGCAACTTAGCCGCTCAACTGTTACCCGTTTTTTATTGGATTTTACGTACCTTTCCTTCCGCTTTAGGTCAAAGCCTGCGCGATCGATTTCAAGCCGCTACTGAGAAGACCGTGAACTTCTGTCTGAAGCTAAAAGAAGATCGCCTTCAGTTTCCGGTGGCTCTCAAAATCGCCTGCGCGTTAAAGGTTCTTGGGGATTTATGGCAGAAGCAAGATTGGATACAGATTGCTGACACATGGTTGGAAGAGTTGCTTGTGGAAAGTCAACAAAGAAGCTTTACTGCGTGGTTCGTTCCTACTAAGAGTGGCGACTGTCTCATTTCCTTGCAGTTGGTTTATCAATCGTTGGCCCATAGCCCATGGGTAGCACTTTGGGACCACCTAGAAAACATGTGGAATGCCCACACAGCATCCTATGCCGGCCCGGCCTACCAGCAGAACCAAGTGCGTGAACAACCGGAAGTCACATTACTCGATCTTGTGATGGGTTTTCAAACGGGCGTTTACAGCTATCGAACCCTTTTAAATGGCCCGCAGATGCTGCAGGCCGCACTTATTCATCCCACGCAGGATATTGTCACAAAGGTACCTTTGCCAAACGTGCGCGAGGGGACATTGCTTGGGCGCCGATGGTATATGAGGCAATCCGATCAATGGGCTTGCAGTCTACTTGAAAAGGTGCAATCCGACCCAAGTAAGGACAGCGCATATAGCGCTATTCAATTGCTTTGGGGAGATGTTAACTGCGCACATACCTTTGTATGCCAAGGCGGAAATGTTGAGAAAATCGAGTATGCCGTTGTTGAAAACGGCGTGGACCTGTTTTTGACTTTGTCAGAAGAAGTACCTAACGAGGTAAAGCAAAGGAATCGCGAGATTAACTTCTTCTTAGATTCGCATGAAGATGTGAGTTTTTATGTCAATCAGCTGGCGTCTGCAACAGCCTTTCAGATGGGCGATTCTGTTAGAATTAGCAGTGCAAATATGAATCTAGGAGTGAGGTTATTTGTAGACCAAGGTAATGGACAATTTTTCGGTCACATTTCTAAAGCAAATCGTCCTTCTCAAAAAAATACCTCTGGTGAGGGACGCTTCAAAGCGTATGACTGGCACCTGTTTTTACGCACTCTAGATCGCGATAAGGTATGTCGCATTCGGGCCGAAATCCGTTTTATTTTGGAGGATCATTCAATCTCGTCAAAATAATATGTTCTGTTACAAGTTGTAGCCGAATCGGCATAAACAAAGGTTTTGTTCTATTTTTATGCCATTAGAGGATAATTCATGAGACTGACCGATCGCTTTCACCATGCATTAGGATCCCATTTAGGGACGGTTTTTGTAGGACTTATACTCGCTTTAGTCCTATTAAGCGCTATCTACTGGTTTCTAGTTGTGCGGCAGAAGCGACGTGATTTGCTAGCCTATATGCATCGTAGCTACTATGAAAAAGCCGCCACAATGGCCAAAAATTTTCTGTTTGTCGGAGCTCATAAAGCTGATTTCTTTGGACGTCATACCATAGTTAAACTACCGCAAGGAGGGTATGGCCTGTGTTTAATTCCCCCTCCCATTTGGATCGACGCTTCTGTGAAAGACCGATTTCGATGCTTCCATCTTGCAAAAGATCACCTGAATTTACCTTTATTCGCCCCGATGCTTTGGAGGGGAGATGACCCTGCAGTTATGATGATCGAAGGCGGACTTGTCGACGGTCGTGGACGCCTTCTCACTAGTTTGAAGCAGCATCTGATGGATTCCAAACTCGGATTGACAACACGTGAGCAGATACTGCTGGAGCTTGCCCGTGCACTTTCCTGTCTGCATGAGCAGCGGGCGGAGTTTGGCGGCATGCTCTATCATGGATTTCTCTTACCACGTTCACTTTACCTAGCCTTAGATGCCGACTATCGTGTGAGTCAGTTAGTGGTAGCGCATGCGGGAATGGCATTTGCTATGGGTCCAGATCGATGTGTTCAGCAATTGACAGCTTTGAAGGCGGGTATGTTGCCTGTTGAAAAATACTGTGCTAATGAGTTGCTAGATCAACTGCCTATGCTCGCCCCAGAACAAAAGATCTTTGAACGCACTCGTGAGGTGGGTCCAGCAGCTGATTTTTTTGCCTTTGCAACGTTGGCAATATCTTTGCTCTCGCATCAACGTTTTGTCTCCGTTGATAAGGTGGATTGGAAGAAGGTGCCAGAAAAATGGAGGCCTTTCCTGCAAGCTTGTTTGCAGGATGACCCGACAAAGCGACCAAAAGACTTTGCCGAACTTGAGGACTGGTTGAATGATCCAGAGTTGGCTTTAACTTACAGTCATAGTGTGGTCGCGCGCCAAGAACTGGATATTGAAGATCAAAGAGCAGCAAATCTGCTGACAGACATTCTCAAAAAAGCTCAGATTGCCGTCCCTAGCATGACAGAGGACGGAACGATAGACCAGCACCTTCAAGATGGCTTGAAAGCAATTAAGGCTGAGAAATGGCATGCGGCACGCACTAGTTTAACTAAGGTGATTCGCAGTCAATCGGATCATGCGATGGCGCAGGTGAATTTGGCCATTGCCTGTTATGAATTGGGCGATCGTGGTCAAGCTGAAAAGCATTATGAGGTTGCCAAGAAAGCGGATCCATTAGCTGCTAAGAGCTTTCGACAACATCTTGCCTTTAGATTGTGAGTGAATGCAGCCGCTGCCCCATAAGCGTTAAGCTAATTTTTATAAAAGCATTAACTCGAAGGGTTTAAAGCTTGGCGACGTCTCCAAAGGTTTGCCCAATAGACTTCAAAAGTCAGAATTAGCTTAACGCGTATGGGGCGATGGCCGGGGCTGTTGCAATTTGAGCCCTTCGGGCGATTCTTCCTCAAATTTCATGAATTGCTATGCTTGAGCTTCCACTAGTGCGGCTTCGGCATTTAGCGCTTGACTATCGATTGCACAACCCATTGTGTGGAGTCCATTATCTACATATAATAATGTGCCGGTTATGGCTGAAGCTAGAGGAGACAACAGAAATACGGCTGCATTTCCAACTTCTTCGGCATGGAGTGGCTTTGTCAGTGGAGAGTTAGCTTCAGCATAGTCAATCATCTTATCAATGAATCCTATAGCTTTAGCTGCCCGGCTACGCCATGGACCTGCGGAGATTGCATTTACGCGAATGCCCCACTTGCGTCCCGCTTCGAAAGCTAATGTTTGAGTGTCGCTTTCAAGCGCAGCTTTAGCGGAGCTCATGCCCCCGCCGTAACCAGGAATGACTTTAGAAGATGCAATATAGGTGAGAGATACTGTTGCGCCACCTTCGTTCATGATTGGACCAAGGTGCTGCAATAAGCTAATGAATGAATAACTGGAAGCACTAATGGCTGCCAGATAGCCTGCACGACTGGTCTCTAAAAGAGGCTTTTGTACCTCTGGGCCATTCGCTAGCGAATGAACAAATAGATCAATCTTACCAAAATCTTTTTCGATGGCTTGCGCAACATCTGAAACGGTGTAGCCTTGAACTTCTTTGTAACGTTTGTTTTCGGCGATGTCCGCTGGAACGTCTGTGATTGTATCGAAAGAAGCGTCCAATGGATAGATTTTGGCGAATTCTAACAGTTTGCCGTTGCTCAGCTGGCGTGAGCTATCAAATTTCCCATTTTCCAAGGCGGTTGTGAACATGCGAAGTAATGGTGTCCAGGTGCCTATGATAATTTCAGCTCCCGCTTCGGCTAAAGCCTTGGCTATTGCCCATCCAAATCCCTTGTCGTCCCCAATACCTGCAACGAATGCCTTTTTCCCTTTGAGATTGAGCTGAAGCATGTTCTTTCCATCCTTGTTCACACGTTATTAAGCGAAATTTATAACAAAAGGTCGAGATAATGTCCATATACTGCCGCTTCGCCGAAGCGGCATCAACAAAGGTGTTATTTTATTTTGATGACATTGGGTTGCGACCCAATGTTTCTTTGAGTAGAATGGTTTGTTTTTTTTAGCTGGGCTAGACGAGGATTTCCCTTTCCATTGATGGAGGAGGGGTTCGTGGCCCTAGGTGCGGAGGCATCACGGATTGGTGTTGCAGGCGGGCGACGGTGCTCTGTAAATCTTTGATGGCTGTGGAAAGATGGGCCAGCGCCGTATGGAACTGTCGTATCGAAGCCGTACTTTGTTGAGCAGCCTCGCTAAGCTCTTCTATGGAGTCCGTGATCTGCTTGGCGCCTGAGCTTTGAGTTTCCATACCTTGGTTAACGGATTCAAAGCTGGCCGTTTGTTGCTGCACTTGTGCGATGATCTTCGTGAGAAGGCCGCTGATGGCGTTAGCTTGTTTCACTCCTTGCCGGATATCTTCGGAAAATTTTGCCACGCCTTCCACACTGGTCGATACTGCGGCTACCATTTGATGCACGACTTTCTCGATATCCAACGTAGCAAAGGCTGTCTGATCGGCTAGACGGCGTATTTCAGTGGCTATCACACCAAAGCTACCACCTTTAGCGCCCAGTTTATGTGCTTCGATAGCAGCATTAAGGGAGAGAAGGTTGGTGCGGTCGGCCACTTTGGTGATTGTTGTAATCACGCCTGTGATGACGCCGGTTTTTTCATTTAGGCTGGATAGCTTTTCTGCGATCTCTGTTGTGGCATCCACCAGCGCCTTCATGATGTTCTTAAGTCGAGCTAAACCCTCTTTACCAGTGGCTGCGAGTGTTGAGGTTTCTTCCGCAGCGTGTGTGACTTCGTGAATATAATTGGCGAACTCGTTAGCTGTGGCTGAGATTTCCTTTGCTGTCACTGCTATCTGTTTAGTGGCTGTTTCTTGTTGGACAATTGTAGTTTCCTGTTCTTTAGCGGCTGCTGCGATTTCTGTGGTTGTGGTAGTAAGTTGTACCCCGGCTCTTTGTAGGTTTTCTAGAACCTCTTCGATCGAGATGGCCATTTTATTCATTGCCATACCAACTTGGGCAATTTCATCGCTTTGAGTGACGTCCACGCGTACGCCTAAATTGCCTTTTGCTAGTTGATCCGCTGTAGACACAAGCATGCGCAAGGGTGATAGCATCGCACGTAGCAGTGTAAATGACCCTAGGAAGGCCACAAGCGCAAGAGATAACGAGTAGACTAGAGTCATTACCGTGTCATGCTTAATGCTCTCGTAAGTATCCAAGAGGATGCGATCGAGTTGTTCGGCGCCTAAGTCAGAAAACTGAAATGTTTCTGACAATGCTTTGGTTGCCGTTACGGTTAACGGCGTCAGTCCTTCGATTTTTTCAGCACCCAAAATGTTCTTGCGGATTGTTGTCAAAAACTCTGCTACGGATGAAGAAAGATGGGACATGGGCTCTTCCATAGCGGCTTTAAGTTCGAGGTCTTCGAAGTTGTTTTTTTGCGCCTGGGTCGCTCGCCATAATAGACCTGAGGTTTGTTTAAGAGCTTGTTCGGCAAGGGCTAGGTGCCCTACTATTTCTTCACGTCTTTGCAGGGAAAGTTCTTTTGCTTTGGCCGCGCGTTCTGTGAGCGAGGTGAGGTAGACCAATTGCTGCTGTAGATCTGGCATAGAAATGAACAGAATCCATGAAAGGTAAAAGCCGGCAGCTTCGGTGCTGAGCACAAGGCCAGAGGCCTCTCCAATGAAGGCTGAGAGAGTTCGCAGGTTTTGCATTAGCTGCCCATGTTGGGCTAGACTGGCTTCTGGCGTGAGACTTTTAAAACTGTTCGTGAGCTCATCCCATTGCGCCTTTAATTTGCCTACCGTTGCATTTCCTTGGCGCCATTCGGTAACGAAACCTTTACCGGAAAAAATAATGGGACCCAATAAACGATCATTTTCTTCTAATTCGGCAAATGCTTCGGCGATGCGCTGTTCTTCGTGAGCGAGTACATTTTCGAGAGAGGCATCGCCCATGAGAAAACGCTGACCAGTTTCTTCGTGCTCAGCGACATACTTAATTAGCGACATAACGGGACGATAGTATCGGATACCGATCAAGCTGCGATAGGCGACTTCAGCGTCGTTAGTTTGTTCGCGAACCATGACAAAAGCCATAGTCCCTAAGCTGAAGGCAAACAGCAGGCAGATAACCGCAAACTTCTTTGAAAAAGACAGGCGGTTGAGCAATGTTTTCTTCGGTACAGAAGAAGCGTTATGCTTTGACATATCCCTCTCGTTGCATGCTTGTTTTTAGATTCATAGGCTGTAAGCCGATTCCTTGGCAAGAGTAACCTTCTTCTTGTTGCAGCAAATGTTCTGCAGTTTTAGACTTACTTGCATTAGAGAGGTGGTAATGAAAATTCGTTGGCTTTATGGCTTTGCTGTAGCACTTGTAGCGTTAGGTGGTTATGGATTGGAACGCGAGTACAATGAGCGCACACAGGGCTTTGGGCCATCGGCGATTGCCACTAATTTTCTATATGAAGAATCTTGGGAAATTCCCTCTTTATCATCGGATCAACGGGAATCTTTGAACGCCATCCTGTCGCAGCGCTTTACGTATCTTGGGAAGGGTACGCAAAGTTATGTTTTGGAAAGTGAAGATCACCGTTATGTGATTAAATTTTTTAAGGGTAAGCATCTTTATTTTTACGATTGGTTAAAGCCAATGGTCTCGCTTCCTCTTGTGGGACGTCTTTTAGAAGAGGATTGGCAACGCCGAGAAGCGAAGCGAAACAAAATCTATAACGGATGTAAACTGGCCTATTTGGAGATGTCGGTTGATTCTGGCGTGGAATTTGTGCATTTGAATCCTTCGGAAGATCTTCCCAATCAAATTGTGATTGTAGATGCCATAGGACGCGAACATATTCTCAATCCTAACGACATCCCTTTCTACCTTCAGAGAAAGGGAGCGTCATTCCGGTCGACCTTGAGCGAGTTAAAACAAAAGAATGATCTGGAAGGAGCGCAAGCGCTGATCACAGATCTTTTTGCGTACCTTGTTGAACGTTCGCAGAGAGGTATCTATGACCGTGATAACAACTCCATGGCTAATTTAGGTTGCCTCGATGGCCACGTGGCCACTTTGGATGTGGGCAATCTTTCAAAAGATCCTGAGGTCACTATTCCTGCTGAATATTGCCGACGGATTGTACGACATACGCTGGGCGTTGAGCAGTGGCTGGCAACGTATTGGCCGGAGCTTTTGCCTGAATACCATGCTCAAGTTGCTGTTCTACAAGCTGCCAGCAGCTAAGCGTTTTTAGGATTTTTACCACGTACTCTAATTGCGCTGACTAGTGCAATTAGAGTACGTGGTAAAAATCCTAAAAAATCCCAACAGACTTTCATTAACGACATTTAATCATGAGTTTAGTCTAAGTTTTTTCAGCCAAAAGAAGGTTTTTGAGGTCCTTCTTCACTTATATTGTGTTCGTCTAAGAATTCTTGGAGTTTTTCGCGGTGGAGATCCAGCTGTTCTAAAACATGCTCTACAGAAGTTTTCAGTTGTTGTGATTTTTGACCACTGGAGCTACTTGCTTGCTCCTTAGAATGATTGGAGAGTATTTCTACTAGCTGGTCGTAAATGCTAACGAGCTTTGCTTTCACGCTTTCGATAGTGGATTCTTCAGGTGGATTCTTGCTATCCGTTTTGGCAACAGTTCCTGGTTGATCCCAGCCTAATTGACCTCTGACGATGTCGTTATTAGCAATAGCCATTCCTGAAACCACAGCAAAGAATAACAAAACACTAGTGATCAAAAAACTGACGAAGTTTCGAATGACCAGTGCAACGGTGACAACAAAGATTAATCCTGAAACAAGAAGAGCTAAAGTATTGCCTGACATATAGTTATCTAAACCTTCCATCGAATTCTCCCCACATCTACTTCTTAATGCTCATCTTGCCTACTTAGTATTTTTTTGTATATCTCGAGGCTCGTTTAGATTTAGTTGATCAAGTTCTTGGGGAAGTCCCAGTGCTGAACGCGCTTCGCTCATAATAAAGAAACTGCCGCATATCAGACTAGGCATGGCGGAGTAACTTGCTACCTTAATTCCTTCAGCAACAGAGGCATGTGCTGAAAATTGGCCTGTAGGGAGAATAGCTTCGGCTTTTCGTTTAAGAATCTCTATGGGCATAGCTCGTTCGTGGTTTGCCGCCACCAAATGAATGTGGGTAGACTTTTGCAGTAAGCGAAGACAGTTGACGACGTCTTTATCTGCTGAGAAGCCACACACGACACAGAACTTAGACCAGGGAAGGCTTTGTAACAGGCGAGTGATGCCATCGGCGTTATGACCCACATCTAAAATAACGTCATTATATTGTTCCATGCGACAGGGAGGACGGCTTGTCAATGCGATATGACGAATAGCAGCTGGTATTGGAAACGGTAGTTGATCAAGGGCTGTATTCACAATCGCATTGTTTTCGTCGTCGTAATTATGGAAATCTCCTTCTACAGAAGTCACTTTTGCATTGTTGCTTGCTGCGATTTCAAAGAGGACTGGCAAGCACGCTTTTGGCCCTAACACCACTGCGGTATTGGGTTTAATGATCCCGCCTTTTTCGGCTGCAATGGCTTCTATCGTGTCACCTAGGATGTTGACATGATCTAGGCTGATGGATGTGATTATAGACAGAATAGGATTTACGATATTAGTGGAGTCTAGTCTGCCTCCGAGTCCTACCTCTAGAACGACATAATCCACTTTTTTATTGGCGAAGTGTTTTAGAGCTGCGCAAGTGGTTAGTTCGAAGAAAGACGGAGACAAGCCTTGCTTTTCACAAACTGCAAAGCATTCTGCAAGAAGTTCTGTGATCTCATGTTCTGAAATGAGCTCACCGTTGACCTGGATGCGTTCGCGAAACGTTGAGATGTGAGGGGAGGTATATGTTCCAACATTGTATCCGGAGAGCTTTAGGGCACAAGCCAGTTTGGTTACAGTTGATCCCTTACCGTTGGTCCCGGCAACATGTACAATTTTATATTGTTTGTGCGGGCAGCCTAGTGCTGCGTTAAGCTGGCGAGTTGTTTCTAAGGTCATGTCTTTGGATACAGATTGCTTTTGAAGCAACCACAAACGACTTAGCAAGTTGGAGTAGACATCTGTCATATTAGGTGGCTTTTGTGGTGGCTAAGCAAGCGCTCAAACGTTTCGGCAGGTGCCCAAGAGCTACCTAATATGGTAGATGGCTTGGTTTCACCGTGAAAATCGGAGCCACCAGTGATAAACCACCCATTCCTACTGGCGACATCAACCCATTTTTGGCATTGATCCTTATTGAAGAATCCATAGTAGGCTTCGATGCCATCGAAATCCATTTCCACCAATTTTTTAACAGCGCTTTCTTTGGTAATGAGGTGTGGATGAGCAATCACTGCTAGCCCACCAGCCTCATGGATGGTTTGAATTGTTTCTTCGATGCTAAAGCGAGCCCCAGAAACAAAACAGAGAGCACCATCGCGTAGATATTTTTTAAAGGCGCTTGCAATAGTATCAACATATCCTTTGCGCACCATTGCAGCCGCTATGTGGGGGCGGCCTATGGAGCCCTGCTCATGACCTTCGATTTCCTTTGGATCGATTAGCATTTTGTGGGCTGCTAGCAACTTCAAGATGGCTTCATTTCTATCTTTGCGTCTAAGTCGATGGCTATCCACCATACGTGTGATGGCCGGGTGCGATGGGATGAATGAATATCCAAGGATGTGGATAGCAAAACCTTCATGCGATGCCGAAAACTCGATTCCTGGAATCACTTCGACCTGATGTTGTCTACCAATTTCAAAAGCTTCTGGGTAAGCGCAGGCCGTATCGTGATCGGTGATGGAAAGCCCTTTGAGTCCTCTCGCAACGGCTAATTGAATTAACTCTGCAGGAGTGCTGGTTCCGTCCGAATAGGTGCTGTGGCAATGTAAATCCGCGCGAATTTCATTCATAGGATCTTGTCTCGTAGGGAATATGGAGTACTTCAGTTTCTAACTTGATGCCCGTGCTCTGTTGAACACGTTGGCTAATCTCTTGAATGAGTTGCAACACGTCGCCCGCGCTTGCACATCCCTTATTTACGATGAAGTTGGCGTGCATGTCCGAGATTTCAGCACCACCTACGCGCATGCCTTTCAAGCCGCAACGATCGATTAATGCCCCAGCGGAATTGTCAATCGGATTACGAAAAATGCAACCGGCGGACTTTTCGCTGTATGGCTGGGTGTTCTGACGATACCGCACAATCTCGAGCTGTTCTTCGCGTGCTTCTTTGCTGGCAGAAAGTACAAATGTCGCTGCTGCGATGGCTCCTTTGAGCCGCTGAAAAGAAGAAGTACGGTAGGAAAATGTCAGTTCGTCTTTTTGGTAGGTTTTGAGGGAGCCGTCATATTGAATGAAGTCGACTGAAGTAAGGTAACTACAGGTTTCGGTGCCGTTTGCTCCCGCATTCATATAGATAGCTCCACCGACGGAACCAGGGATACCTGAAGCAAACTCTAAGCCAGACCAGCCATGGCGTGCAGTATAGGCACCTAGACGGGAAAAATTATATCCCGCACCTACATAAAATGTGCCTTGGGGATCGTGACGCAAAAAATCGATTTTATTGTGAATGACAAGGCCGTTATACCCACGGTCGTCAAAAAGACAATTGCTTCCTCGTCCAAGCACAAAATAGGGCAAATCATGGTGCAAGGCGTACTGAAGTGATTCTTGCAACTGGCTTACTGAAGCAACCATTACATAATAACGGGCTGGACCGCCGATACCAAATGTAGAAAGCGCGCATAGGGGATGGTTATCGATGATCTGCATGAATTACTCTTCGGACGGAGGTTGTTCCTGTGAGGCCTCGTGGGCTAATTCTTGCGCTTTTTTAAGATCCTCGACGCGTTGCTCCAATTCAAGTTGATCGCTAACCACGCCTTCACTTTTTTTGTATAGGCAGTCAAGAACTGCGTTCACAAAGGCAGCGGCCTCTGGCGAACTAAACTTTCGTGCAAGCCGCACAGCTTCAGCAATGGCCACTTTAGGTGGTATGGACCCATCGTAGAGCATTTCGAACACACCAAGACGGAGAATATTAAGCTCGACGGTAGGAATACGTACAGGGTCGTATGCTTGTGACGCGGAGGTGATGTCTTCATCGATTTGCTCCAGGCCCTTTACAACGATTAAGGCACGGTCATATGCTGTACTCACAGTGGTTTGAGATATCCCAAGCTCATGGGAAAGCAAAGTTTCTAGAGCTTCTCGATCGGCAGAGCCAATTCCTATACTGTAGAGGATTTGTAATACAATTTCGCGAAGCTTTTGGGCCGGGACACCACTCATAATCTAACTCTTTTTATGTATAAGAGGCACAAAGTATAGCAGACTTGCAGTTTTTAAGGACAGGAAAGTACCAGTTTTGATAGCATTACAACCCTCTTGGAGAGGCTAGATATTATGTTAGGTATTTTCTTAGATGTAGAGACCACAGGTCTTGACCCATTTAAACATCGCATTATTGAAATCGCCTTTCAGGTGTATCATTTGCCCACAGGTTTACGTCGGGCATCTTTTCACTATATTGTTAGGCAGCCGAAGGAAGTTTGGGATCTTAGTGATCCTGTTAGCCTTCAGGTTAATGGCTTCACGTGGGAGGAGGTCTGTGGCGGTGTATCCGAGCAAGAAGTTGCCGAATCCCTCAAGAAGCTCTTTGGCGAATTAAATATTCAGCGAGGCAATTCCATCTTTATTTGCCAAAATCCAGGTTTTGATCGAGCATTCTTTGCGCAAATCATCAACATCTATACTCAAGAGCAGTTGCGTTGGCCCTATCATTGGCTCGATTTCGCTTCCATGTATTGGAGTCACCGTATTCATCAAATTCTTGATAGTCATCAGTCATGGCCAGAGACCATTTCTGTGTCAAAAGACGTCATTGCGGAAGAGTTCAAAATTCCAATGGAATCGCGTCCTCATCGCGCAATGAACGGCGTGGAACATTTGCTTAATTGCTACCGTACGGTTGTTGGAATGGGACAGCCTGCTAATGTTTAAGTGGAACCTGTGCAAATCCGATCATCAGGCTAGTGATCCAGGTAAAGCCCCGCTCGACTAAAATACCCTGGTAGCCTCCAAAGCGTAACCTTGCGATGTTAAGTGCTAAAAATGCCGTAAGCGCCAGAACTTGAGGTTGACTGAAGCTGCAGTTTTTTCGATCCTTTTCAGAGAGCATCAGCTTCACTGCGATGTGCACAGCGGTCCCGATACATATAGCCATGATGCTTATCGATGACAAGGAACCGGCTCCATAGAATAGTATGACATCCCAATTATTTTTAATGTAGTTGACAACAGGCTGAGCAATTTCAGATAGCAACGTCTTTTTAGGTTCGGGACGACACCCAGGTATCCAAGCAACTAAGGCTGAAACTCGCATCTTTTACTCCTTGTATTGAAAGAGTTAGTGTATTAGAAGACCTTTAAGCTGACATAAAGATCGATATAATAAATGATAAATGGTACGTTGTTGCCCCGGAGGTGCCCCTATGACATTAAAGGAAACTTATACGTTTGACGACGTAGCACTCGTGCCGCAATTTAACAACGTTCCTTCTAGGACCATTCCTAACGTTGAATCTTGGCTTACCAAAAATCGTAAAATTAAAATCCCCATTGTCGCTTCCAATATGGATTCAGTCATAGGAGAAGATTTAGCGGATCTTCTCATTGAAGCTGGAACAATGCCTATTTTTCATCGTTTTACAACGTATGAGACTCAGCTAGCATGGGTCAAAAAATATGGTGAACACACGTTTATTTCGTGCGGTCTGAGACATGAAGACCAAACCTTTAAACTTCTTGAAGCTGGGGCTGCCGGTGTCTGTATTGATGTCGCGCATGGACATTCGGACAAAATGTTTGCGTTGATTGGCCAGATAAAGAAAGATTTTCCAGGCAAAGAAGTGATTGCCGGCAATGTATGCACCCCAATGGCCTATCATGATCTGGTAAATGCCGGAGCCGATGCGGTAAAAGTGGGAGTTGGGCCTGGTGCAGCGTGTACTACGCGCATGGTGACTGGGTTTGGTGTTCCGCAGTTCACCGCAATTCAAGAATGCGGTGCCATTGCAGAAAAACTTCGGATTCCGTTAATTGCCGACGGAGGCATTCGCACGGGACGCGACATCGTTTTGGCATTAGCTGCCGGGGCAAGTAGTGTGATGATTGGCAAATTATTTGCATTGTCTGCGCAGAGTGCTGCTCCAAAGCGAGCGCATCCTGACAATCCTAAGAGAATGGAGGCTAAATACCGCGGCCAAGCAAGCGAGGACTTTCAGAACGATTTTTATGGTGCCTTGAAGGACAAGACAGTCGCTGAAGGAATAGACTTTTGGGGTCCAGTTTCGGGAAGCTCTATTCAAGTAATTGATTATTTCATGGGAGCTTTGCGTAGCGGATTGACATATGGTGGGGCAAAGAACATTAAAGAACTGCAGCGCAAAGCTGAGTTTGTGAAGGTGATGCATACTTATATGGCGGAAAGCCAACCCCGACCAAAATAAGAGACAAGGGACGTAAGGGACTTTGGAAAAGTGATCTAAAGGACAGGAAAACCGTACATTTTTTGTCCCTTATGTCCTTATTCCGAAGTCTCCTACGTCCCTTCCTTAGCCTGCACTAAGATCAATCCAGGCGAAGTATCTCCACGATTTATCCAACGATGGCAACAACAACTCCACAATTTGGGGTCGAGTGCTTGAAGCATCGGTAACAATCCACGCTCTTCTTCAGCACCTTGCACATGTCCAGGGTAAACAGTGATACTTAAGCAGCCTCCGCTACACAATAGCGGTAAAGCTCTAGAGATGCTTTGTAAGGTTGTTTCCATACATGTTGTCACAGCCTTATCGCCACCGGGCAAGTATCCCAAATTGTAAACGATTAAACGGACCGTGCCATTTGCGATAGACTCAGGAAACTTTGAGTGGCACTGATGCAATATAACAACCCGTTCCTGCTCTTGTGGAGTCAAATGCTTAAGACGCTGCCTAGTTTGCGCAAGAGCTTCTGCTTGAATATCAAAGACATAGAGGGAGCCTGATGCCTCATTCAGAGCCAACTGTGCGAGCATTAGTGTATCTACACCATTGCCGCAGGTAGCATCAATGACTGTGTCACCAGGCTTAACAATACGCCGCCAGTACTCATGCGCAAGATCGAGGTGTGATTGAAAAAGCGGAAATCGTGCGCGTGTCATGGAAAATTAGCATCCTTTGAAAGCAAAATGCGCAGTAAACAGAGCTGCCATCACCCAGATGAGCCAGTGAACTTCCTTGTAACGACCAGTCAATACCTTCAGTAACGGATAGGTAATCAACCCGATTGCAATACCAGTTGAAATACAGAAGGTTAAAGGGATAGTAATTAGCACGAGGAAACCGGGAATGAGCTCTGAGAGATCATCGAAGTTAAGATCACGAATCGGAATGATCATTTGAGCGCCAATGATAATTAGCGCCGGTGCAGTCGCAAAGAAGGGAATAGACTCGACAACGGGCGAAAAGAATAGGCTTAGCAAAAACAGAAGGGCGACCACAATTCCTGTAAGGCCCGTTCGACCACCAGCTGAGACACCAGCGGCAGATTCTAAAAAAATTGTAAGCAGTGAGGTCCCAAGTGATGCTCCTACCATCGAGCCGATGGCATCAGACAAAAATACGCGTTGCGAACGTGGCAGCTTGCCATTCTTGTCGTTAAACTTGCCTTGCTGGGCCATACTTGTAACCGAACCCGCTGCGTCAAACATGGCGATAAAGGTGAAGGATAGGATACCTCCTAAAGCCACAGGTTGTAACGAACCCCATAAATCAACCTTAAAGAGGGTTGGAGCAATGCTGGGGGGCATAGACATCAGTCCTTTCCATTCTGTCAGGCCAAATACTAACGCTATCGCCCAAATGATAAGAATGCCTAGTAGGAGTGCCCCACTCACACGTTTTATCATCATAGCTACAGTGAGCACCAATCCCACGCCAGCTAACATGATCGCAGGACTACCGAGTTTGCCAACCGTGACCAGTGTTTCAGGGTGAGCGACGATGACTCCCAACTTATGTAAGCCAATGAAAGCTAGAAATAGGCCGATACCTGCTGTTAGGCAAATGCGCAGACTATCCGGAATAGCTACTAAGATGAGGCTGCGCAGTCCAATAAGGTTAAGAATAAGGAAAAAGGCTCCTGTCCAAAAACACACTCCTAACGCGGTTTCCCAGGCTAGCTTTTGCTCTAGCACCATCTGATACGTGAAAAAGGCATTCAAACCCATTCCTGAAGCAAGAGCAAAAGGATAGTTTGAGGATAGGGCCATAATCAACGTGGCAATAACAGCTGATAGGATCGTGGCTACCATTACCGAACCAAAATCCATGCCTGCAGCCTGTAAAATCAATGGGTTTACCACAATGATGTACGCCATTGTAGAGAACGTCGTTAGCCCAGCTAGCAGTTCCGTACGGACATTGGTGTGATTTTCTTTAAGTCGAAAAAAGCGTTCTGCTAATGCAAACATAAATTTGGTTACTCATAAAAGGTTGCCGTAATATGGAATGGCTTGCGGTACCCGCAAACATTAACCAGAAGGTCTTTTAGCTCATATTCGAGACTTTCAACGAAGGGACGCTGTTTAGGCGCATCAATGGCAGGGAGCTTTAGGCCTATATGTAGGCGCTTATCGTCACGGATCTCTATTTTGGAATCGATGGTAAAATCGGGATAGCGTTCAGTCCAATAGGTTTTAAGGTATTCATCCAATACGCGTTCATCGACGCATACGCTGTAATCACCTGTTTTAATATAATACCTACTTTGGCGAGACGCCTTTAAAAGATAGCCAATTAGAGTGGCACCAAATGCAAGGAATGCAATTCCCAAGATGAACAAAGTGGCTCCGCCTTCCCGTAAAAATGTCTCAACAGTATAGGAAACTTTGTGTGACCATGGCAACAATACTGAAACCAGCCCTAGGAACATCAAAAAGAGCCCAACACAAAATAGCGCAACCTGCTTAAAGATATCAGCTAACAAAGGAGACCTCTCTTATGGACGAGCAAACTCATCTGTATATTCTTCATCTTCTTCGGCAGTGATAGGCGCAGTTGGCTTTTCAGCGATTCGTGTTGCTGTGGAAGCATCCACGTGCCCAGGAGGCACAAGCCCTTTGAACACCACATGTACGCATGCGACATGAAGACCTGTTAGGCGTGTAACTTCTTCTGTGACTTTTTCCTGAATTTCATCTGCTTTCTCGGGAATTGTCACGCCATAGCAGACGTTGACTTCAACGCGTATTTTTACCGAATGAGTCTTGCTATCCTGTTCCGCGTAAATTCCTTTAACACCTTCCACGCGG
This sequence comes from uncultured bacterium, assembly GCA_964436955.1. Lineage (GTDB taxonomy): Bacteria > Chlamydiota > Chlamydiia > Chlamydiales > JAJFMA01 > CAMFKD01. Next base: position 20,719 of record CAYTFC010000041.1, read on the forward strand.
CTTCGTCCTAGAATATTGTCGATGAAGTTGCCTTCAACTAGACAGATATCTTTAATTTTGGCCAAACATTGGAGAACGATTGCTTGAAATACGCGATTTTCGATGTCTCTAACGAAAAGAGTTTCGGGTAACTCAAACTCTTTAGTATCGACTTTAGGGGCGTCGAATTTTTTCTTAAGGTCTTGCATTTCCTTTCTCCTTCTGGCGAATAGAATCTCTGGCCAATGATCATAGCAGGCGTATTCTATTTTGAAAAGGGCAGTAAATAAATTCTAGTCGATAATCTGTCTGTTAGAGATTAGGCGATGAGAGCGACTTTAAAACCCGACTTGCTACCTACATCGCGCTTTGTGCATAATTATCTTAGAGCTTGTTTAACCGAATCCGGCATTTTTCCATTTTGGTTTGCAATGGCCTGCGCAGTGACGTGTTTGGCGATATTCATGAGTTGAGATGTTGCAAATGCTGTGATAGCAGCAGCTAGTAGCCAGGTAGGAGTAAACATCCCTGCCACCGACGCTATGCCGACAGGTGCCACAATAATGACAGCGAATGTTACTGCGGTGGCGATCATGCCATAGAGTAAGCGAGCCGGTACTGTTGATTTATTACAAAAGGCGGCTATTGCAGTGCCAAAGCTACCTGCCAAGGCGACTGGCCTTGCGAGAGCTATAGGTGTTTGCAAAATCTGAGGAAACCATGAAAGTGAGATTTTAAAAGGAAGTAAGGTTGCCATACCCGCGCTCATAGCAAACGTTGCGCGTTGAAGAAAATTAAGGGCAGCTATCCTCTTTACACAGATTTGAATTTGATCGTTAGTTACAACCCCCATCCGCCTCTGCACGGCTTTAGGTAGCACCACTCGCCCGATACTGTTTTTGCAAGCCACTATTTGGCCATATCCGCTATGTAAAAGTTGCATTGTACTCTCCTGTTATTTGCTTAAGGCCATGCCGCGATTATAAGGTTAAGGGGTTAAGGAGGAGTAAAGGCTGTTATAAGTTATTGATAAAACTTACTTTCCAATAACATCCCAACTCGTGCCCGAGCCCGCATTCTATTACCCATAAGTCTTAAAACCCGACTTGCTACCTACATCGCGCTTGAGCACAGCCGTTCTTTGCTAGTGAAACGTTGCGCCAATCGGCCAAGTCGAGACTTGGCCGATTGGCGCGACTTTTCAATTGGGAAGAGTAGGCCTGTTCTAGCGCGACAAACTAGGTAAAACTTTTGAAATAGTATTTTTTTCAATTTTCTCGGTGAATATTGTTTGTAACTCGCTCTAGTTCTGGCTCACTCATTTACCCGATCTATCTTGTCTGGCAACTTGCCAAGGACAGGCCCTTGGCTTCATTACCAGCCATGACATCTCGAATAAATGGGTGAGCCGGAGCTAGGATGTAGGTAGCAAGTCGGGTTTAAATTTACATATTTCTTGTCCTCGTCTGCGCCTCCCCGTCTCCCCGCCTCTGCGTTGAAAAAAAAATGCACGCTGTTTTTGCATGATTTTGGTCTGAATAATTTTCAACTCAGAGGCGGGGAGACGGGGAGGCGCAGAGGAAGATAGGGAGCAAGAACAATTAACTTATGGGTAATAGGATGCGGGCACGGGCACGGGTGGGGATGCTATTGGAGAACCTTGCCTCTCTTTGCTGTGGCGCAAAATCGTCAACAAGTTATAATGAGGAAATATCCCTTACAGTTTTTCTAATAGGAGTCTGAGCTTTATGAACGTGGTTCTAGCAATTGTTACCAATATTCTTTTCGGGCTTCTTACCTCTCATTTAGCTCAAAGAAGAGGAAGAGACGGCACGACATGGTTCGTAGTCGGAGTTTTATTAGGACTTTTAGGTGTCATTCTTCTTTATCTATTTCCTAATAAGCAAGAAACTGTCGCGGAAAAAGGAAGCGCTATGGCTTCTTTGGGAGGTTCTGGTTCAGGGACTTTTGATACCAGAAATAATAAGGATGCTGGTGCTATGGAAGCCGCTCCGCTTGAAGGTTCTATTGCGCCTGATGCAACATCTGTTGCTAGGTTAATCTACTACAAAGAGCACGACTGGTTTTATTTAGATGCGCTACGTGCGCAACAAGGTCCAATTCCATTTGAAGATTTACGACTCGCAGCGCGCAGCGCTAGAATATCAGCCGAAAGCTATATATGGTGCGACGGGATGCCTGAATGGAAACATCTTCAAGATCTGCCAGAAGTATTTACTGAAATAGGTCAGAACCTAGACGAAGTCCAATAACGGACTCAAGGCTAAATTAAGAAAGTATCATACAAAAATAAAGTGGGCGATATAAAAAAGTGGGTGAACATTTTCATATTCACCTTGCCCACTTAACTTTATTCGCCCACTTATACCACGCGCGGCTTGAAATGGTGATTTGGTCCCATGGAGAAGTTCTCGCGGCTGAGTCTTCGTAAATCGGTTAATATTAGAAATATGAACCGATTTACGATGACTCAACCCCGGGGCTTTCGCACGGTCCAAATTCACAATTTCAAGCCGCGCGTGGTATATCCACTAATTTTTAGCAGACTACCAGCTGGACTTTGTCACGCCTGGAATTAGGCCATGGGAGGCCATTTCGCGGAAGCAAAGGCGGGAAATACGGAACTTACGATAGTTGCCTCTTGGACGACCTGTAAGCTGACAGCGATTGCGCAGACGCACAGGAGATGAGTCCCTAGGCAGTTTGTTAAGGGTAATGCGAGCATCGTGACGCTCTTCTTCCGAAGTATGCATGTCGATGGCTTTCGCTTTAAGGGACTGACGTTGTTCCCAACGGCGGCTGACAAGTACTTCGCGTCGTTTTTGTCGAGCAATAGCTGACTTCTTGGCCATGAATATTCCTTACATTCCTATTTTTTCAGAGCTGGTCCCTTTTGACGCTGCTTGCGGTTGGGATCTTTTTTGTTAATGACATAGAGCCGACCACGGCGACGGACTAATTTATCGCCTTTCGAGGGATCAGCTTTAACGGATGCTTTGCACTTCATTTGTCTTACCGGGTTGTGCGTTGGATTTTAAAACAACCGTTATAGCCGATTTTGGCATTTCTCATCAAGCTTTTCTCGCGAAGAATTTCCTGTTGCGAAATATATGTATAAAACAGTATGCTTGGAGGCACAAAAAAACACGCAACTTAGGTCTTAAAGTGAAACGTACATATCAACCTAGCAAACGTCGACGCAAGAATGAACACGGTTTTCGTAAGCGTATGAGAACAGCTTCTGGTCGCAAAATCGTTAGTCGTCGTCGCCGTCACGGTCGTCATTCGTTAACTATTTGAGCTGCTCATTTCCTAAAAGCGCTCGAATCCGCTTTCGCTCCCAGTACCGTCGTTTTCAACGAGATGGGCAGTGTCGTGCGGGCGAGCGCATAATTGTTGAATATCGCATGGGGCGCGCTCCACGAGCCCGTTTGGGCATTACTGTATCACGTAAGTATGGTAAGGCCCACGAACGCAATCGCTTTAAGCGTGTTGTACGTGAGTCGTTTCGTCTAATCCAGGGATTATTACAACCCGGTCTTGAAGTCCACGTGAAGCCACGTTCTGGTGCCTATGGCGCTGACATGAAAGCTATCCAGCAGGAGATGCTTACTCTATTGAAGGTTTCTTAGCTCGATTTGCATAATGTTGGACGAGTAGCGAAAGGGGATTGCCTGTCGTCCATTCCGGGACTCAGATGTTTTTTTTGTGCGGGGGCCCCACATCCCACTCAGCCCTTTCGGCCTTTGCTTCATGCGGGGCTTCCCACTTTATCGCTGCCGCGATAGCCTGTTCAATTAGGTCTTTACAGATTTTTGAATAAACTTAATCGCGTTAACAATGTCTTCTTTCACATTGGCTGGCGCATTTTGGACGGCATCTTCGGCGTAGCGAAGGGCATCATCGGGCAGGCCGGCTTCGACGTAGGTTTGTGCAATAGACATTTTTACGCGCCACACTTCGGAATCTTGTGCACCAAATTTTTCGAGATAATGAATGAGCGGTGTGACAACAGCTTCTGGAGTAAGTTTTTGTTTTTTCATCTGTTGCTGGAGCACCTGAAATTCTACAATGGCCACATCACGATTTACTTTTTGGGCCAGTTCGGGAGAGGATTTTAAGAGTTTGTCTCGAAGATGAATGGCTTCCTTGGTGTTAATCTTGCCATCACCAATTTGGCTGCGATACTGTTCTAGGAGGAAGAAGTTTTCTTGATCAACCTTCAAACCTTTTTCTAGCAAGGCATCTGTTTGTTTGGTTTGGCCTTGCTCTCGAGCCTTTAGAAAGAGTTTTTTTACATCGTTAAAAGCTGTAGCTGTTTCGATTGAACCTTTTTGTCCAACGAGCTCTTGCAGGGTATTTTGATGTTTCTGGTAGCTGTCAGCCATTGACAGGAGGTGGTCTGCATAAGGTTGAGCGCCTCCGGGCCGATACCCGGTAGTCCCGATGCGCTGGCCTATGGGGTCAACGATAACAAGGGAGGGGAATCCGGTGACACTATACTTTTTTTTGAGCTGCTGGTTTTGAGATTGAAACCGAGAATCTCCGGCGCGGTTCATGGGGAAATCGAGCTTAACAAATACGAATTTATCTCCCACAAGCCGGGCAAATTCTTTTGTATCTAAAGCTTCCTTCTCTAATTTGGTACACCATGTGCACCAATCGCTGCCTGTAAAGAAGAGCACTAGAGGCACGCTTTTTGTCTTAGCTAGTTCAGCTGCTTCGTCATAGTTGGTATGCCATTGTATTGTTGACAGGGTAGTGTGCTGGCTGTTAGCTGCGGATAAGGATGCTGCGGCACAGGTTGTATTGCCCAATAAGACAAAAGTCAGTAACATACTGCTCAATTTCTTCATCAAAAACCCCTTTGAATAGTACAAATAAAACACATATTATAGGCCATTTCATATAAAAATGCAAACTTATCCCCCCACTATCGTATTGCGTCACCGTAAAGAAAACCTAAAAAAATGCAGCCTTCGCGGACTGGAAACTCGTGAAGATTTTCGATTTTATACTTATCCTAAATCAATTTTGCCACCGTTAGATAACTATGTAGTCTTGGTATTAGATGATGCGCCAGTTTTGTCGGAGGCAGATGCTAGTTTAGGCTTATTTATTATCGATGCTACGTGGCGGTACGCCGAAGTCATGGCGAAACAGATAGAGCCGGATTTAAAAACCTGTTTGCGGCGCGCGTTGCCCCATCACATCAGAACCGCATATCCTCGCCGGCAGTATGACTGCTTAAATCCTGAGCGGGGGCTGGCTTCAATCGAAGCAATCTACGTTGCGTATCAGCGGCTGGGACGGAATTTGTCTGGTTTGCTCGATCTCTATCATTGGAGCTCGGAGTTTTTGGAAGGCTTGAAAAAAACTGTTTGAACGATTTTATCTAACTTAGACTTAGAGTAGATTCGTTGATTCGTTAATGCGCGGGTTTATCGTTTGAGATGATTGGGGAGATACCAACCTAAGACCCTGATTGCTACCAAAACTTGCCGCACAAGTCATTGAATTTGAAT
>CAYTFC010000042.1:0-25764 GCA_964436955.1 uncultured bacterium
CCTACGCATCTGAATTCAAATTCAATGACTTGTGCGGCAAGTTTTGGTAGCAATTAGAGTATGTGGTAAAAATCCTAAAAAAAGACCCTCAAGAGCCTATGGATGGGGTTGGATGGCACAATGATAGGGTTGCAGCTCGATAAAGAAGGTTGATCCTTCTCCAGGTGTATTGAGCACACCAATATACCCTCCAAATTGATCGATGATAAGCTTGGAAATATAGAGACCTAGACCGGTTCCACCCCTGACTTTTATATCTGACGAATCAAACTGAGAAAAGCGATGGAAGATTTTACTTCTGAATTCATCGGGGATTCCCGGACCTCGATCTTTTATACTTACGGTAATCTTATCGCTCTCAGATTTTAGTTGGATGATGACGCTTTCTCCCTCAGGTGAAAATTTCACGGCATTTGATATGAGGTTGGTCAGAACCTGAGTCAGTCTGCTGGCATCTGCATAAGTATATATAGGCGTGGGGAAGGACTCTATAATGAGGTTAATACTGAAGTTTGTCGCATAAGATTGATTGATTTCCACTACATGATTAAGGAGCGAGGTAAGCTCAATTTTCTCCCAGTTGTAGTTCATCTTTCCGGCTTCTATCTTGTCCATATCCAGTATGTCATTAATTAGTCCTGCCAAGCGAAGGCTATTGCGTGAGGCTATTTGCAGAAGCCTGTTTGCCTGATTGCCAATTTGGCCGCATTTACCTCCCAGGATGAGGTCGAGAGAGGCTTTGATGGAGGTGAGAGGGGTCCTTAGCTCATGACTTATCGTGGATACGAATTCATTTTTTAGCTTATCGAGTCTTGCGTGTTCGGACATATCCCTTGTGATGAGAATATAGATGGGATCATGTTGGATGGACATTTTGCCTAGGGAAACTTCAACTGGGAACTGTTGGTTATTGCGTCTTTTACAAAAAATGGTTTTTCGAATCCCATTAGCGTCGGATTCTTTTTGTTTAGTGGTATCGGTTAATTCTGCTAACAGCTGGTCTCTATCAAAGCCTACAAACAACATATTCAGATCTTTTCCAAGAATCTTCTCTTTGGGATACCCGAAGATGGTTTCGGACATTTTATTGTAGGTCAGTATTTTGCCTTCGCAATCAAAGGTGATAATGCTATCGAGGGCGTTTTCTGCGACGGAGCGGAAGCGATATTCACTAATTTTAAGTTGCGTTTCAATGGCTTTTCTTTTGGAAACATCCCTAATGGTGGTGGATATGAGCTGGCCATCGTCAGTTTCTATGGGATTTAGACTGATTTCAACCGGTATATTCTTACCTGACTTGGTCTTGGTATATACGTCCGCCGATGTTCCCATCGTCTTTGGGGGAGCTCTGAGCATTTGTTCCCGACGGGATTTGAATCGATCTAAGAAGCTGTTGGGTATCAGAAATTCAATGGGTTGGTGTAGCATCTCGCTCTTAGTATAGCCAAAAAGCCTCTCTGCTTGGCTGTTAGCGAGTTTGATATCTCCCTGTCTATCGATAATAATCATTGCATCGGGGGCATTTTCTATGAGTTGCTGAGATAAATTGGTAATACGCGGGTGCTCTGTAATGGGATGTTCAATGTGTGATATTCCCACCAGTTTGCCATTTGAGTCATGGACCTGTGTTGTCGTGCTAAAGAATGCTTGTCGAGTCCCTTCCTTGGTGCGGCGCATGACTTCTTGACCCACACCCATTTGTGGAAAGGACTGGGTTTTTTCGTCTTCCGCCGCAGGAGATAGCATGTTAAAATTTTGTCCCAGTACCTCACTCTTTTGATAGTGATAGTGTTTTTCCAGAGCATCATTGCAATAGATAATTTTCCCCTGTGGGTCGCAGATAACAATCACTTCTGAGGTTGATTCGCACACGTGACGAAACAAACTGTCATCCATCAGTTTGTCCTCAAAGCCAGAGAATTATTTGTTAGCTGATCTTGTATGAAGTGGCTATATGCGAGAAGAATAGTATTATAGTTCCTGTAAAGACGACATTCTAGCGCATTGATCGATTCTAAATATGTTTGGTAGCTGCGCTTTGAAAATGATTCCGCACGGTCCATCAATATTGCCATGGCATCTTCGGTAGTCCCACAGGATAGTTTTAGCAGGATAGAATCGATTTCGGATTTGCAGGAGTCTCTAAGTAATTCTAGATCCAAGGAATGATAAAAATCTGATTCTATGGGTTGCAAGTGTGCTTGCGTTTGGTAGATTTGATATAGATCTGCTACGTTTTTTTGGATTTCCTTCCGCATGTCCATTAGGATGAGTTTTTTAAAAATACTAAAGTCTGATGTCGACATTGCCAGTATTCTCGAAAAATAGGGCGTAAGATGTTTCAAATACACTTGAATGCCTTCTTTGATGAGAAGCGAGTCTTTAATCATATCCAAAATGTTTTGACTACTTGCTTGGGGAGATTGCATTTTTTGAAAGAAGAACCACCCCGGAATGGGATTATCAAATGCTATCCTGTAGAGGAATTCAGATTTAGTGGAGGATTCCAATTTTTTAGCAGTCCCTTTTAATGAGATAGCAAGTTTTTTGTGCTTTACGGCTCCATCGATGTGCAAGTCAATCAATAGTGAATCTCTATATTCGGATGGATGGCCGAAACTAGGGAGTACCGAAATAAGTGCTGACTGGGCGGTTATTTTTAGCAGAAAATATTGAAACATCTCTTGGTTGTTAGCGGTTCCCAGAAGAGGCATGTTGAATGTAAATCGTCGCATAATGTATTCAATAATAATTTTACTCAAAATTGTGGTTGTAGGCATTTTTGGAGAAATATGCAAGTGACATTGCTACGTTCGATTGAATACATTGTGGTAGCGGCAATGATGTGCTTTTGTTCATTACATTGCGTTGAGCTAACTGACCAAAGCGAAAAAGGCGATTGGAAGACGCGCTTAGAGTATGCCCGGCTGTTGAGCTACATGAAAAAATTTAATGAATCTGCTGCTGAATATAAAAAGCTCTTAGCGGAGAAGCCTGATTCCACTCAGGTAAAAATCGAACTCGCCAAAATTTACTACTATCAACATGAGTATGCTCAAGCGCTTGCTGTTGTGAATGAAATTCCTAATGAGGCCATCACCTCGGAAATGCAAGTCATTTTGGCAGATATTTTGGTGGCACAAAAGGATTATCCGAAGGCTGAAGAAATTTATAGGAGAAGCCTTGAAAGCGCATCAAAAGAAGGTCAAGACGCTATTCTTCTAAAGTTGGCAGATGTTCAGTCTTGGCAGAAAAAATACAACGAATCGCTAGCAAACTTTCGAACGCTACTCGAAAGACATCCTGAAGACGTGCCACTTAAGCGAAAGTATGCTTTGGTATTATTTTGGGCTGGAGAAAACGAGGAAGCCGCAAAGCAACTTGAATCCACACTTAAAGTACAACGGTAGGGTATGACAATACCCTTGAGATTACGTCAAAATATCACACTGCTGCTCCTTATTGGATTGACAATCGTTGGTACACAATTTGGGTACCTTTGGATTCACGAAGACTGGGTAACCTACCGACATGCGCAAGACAAATATAAAGAAAAGAAATGGTCGGAAGCTGCTGTCTTGTATGAAAAAAGCTTCGATATGGGACTCAAGCACCCAGAAGGCCTCTTGAGATGGGCACAGACCTATATTGAGATGAAGCAGTTTTCGAAAGCAAAGGATTTGTACCGACAGTACTTAAATGTAAAACCCGACGATCTGCAAGCCCTCAAAGGTTACGCAGGGCTATTGACGGCGAATGGGGAATTTGACGAGGCAGAAAAGATCTATCAAAAACTATTAAAGAAAGATGGGCAAAATCACTAAGCTGCTATTACTTTTGCTGTTAATGCTCACCACACCAGCTTTCGCGGCAGAGCGGACTCATAGTATTGTGCCCACTGATGAATCTATTGATGATGCTACTGCCAAACATGTTTTAGCGCAGATTTACAGCAGAAATAAACACACTTATGAGTTGGCACTCGAGCTATATAACGAACTATTGGATAGACGCAGCGAATATGCGCCCTCTTCGGAGCAACTACTGCAAGGGCCATATGACTTTAGTGTGGTTCCACAAGGGTCGGAAGTAAGCCTATTCGATGTGCAACGCACGTTAGCAGAAATCTATAAAAGCGACGAAGCAACCTATCAGAAGGCTTTGGATCACTACTCAGAGCTATTGGAGGAAAGACCTGGTGACCCTTCTTACCTCCTAGAGATGGCAGAGATATATGCCTATCAGAAGGATTATTCACGAGCATTAGAGCTTGTATGTGGTATTGATATAGATACGGAGAATATAGAGCTAAATCTAAAGCTAGCGGAAGTTCAGTCCATTTTGGGTTATGCCGTGGAAAGTCGCGAGCGATTTCTCAATCTTTTATCACAAGTCGGTGATTCACCCAAGCTATCGCTAGCGTATGCCTCTGCAGCGATGCGATGGGGCGATTACTATGAAGCTCTTGAGCTCTATTCATGTGCATCCTGGTCAAGCGAGTATGCAGTAGAATCTATGCTAGGCAAAATTGACGTATTAGTCGCTACTCAGCAGCTTTTAGAAGCAGAAGCTCAGATTGAAATAGACTTGAACGAATATCCTGATAAGCGAGAGATTCTTCTTCTAAAACTATTGAACATTAAGCGCATGCGCTACGACTATCAAGCAGCCTTGGATATCATTGATGAGTTGCTGTGCGCTAGTCCAAAAGCCGCCTTCAAGATGATCAAAGTTTCTTTGCTGAATGATTCAAGAGCATTTCAAGAGGCGCTTGATTTATCTCTAGAGATGGTAGATGACGCATACTATCGGTTTAAAGCTTTTTTAGAGGCTGGCAAGGCATCCCTGGGTCTTGGTGAATGCGAAGCGGCTCATGATTACTTTCAGTTAGCTCAAGAGGGATCGTTAGTGAAAATTCCCGCGACCTACTATTTAGCGGATTGTGCGGCAAGCGACGAATATTACATACAGTCTATTATTGAAAATGCGGGTTCGGCGCAAGAGCTACTAGAGTGGGTATATTTATACGCTAAGGATGCTAATGAATATGCCATGCTAAAATTGCTCTATGCCGCTACTGAAATGGATCCCGATTATTTTCCGGCGCAGTTAGAGCTAGCGGAGGCGTGTTCTGTTCAGATGAATTATGCGGCAGCCTCTGCAATTTATGCGAAATGGCTTGTTGAGTTACCTGAAAATTGCAAACTGCTATTGAGTTTAGCCAGAGTGACCGCATGGAATCGACAATATTGTGATGCCGTAATCCTGTATCAAGATCTCATCGGTATGAATCCTTGCGACCCAATTCCACGTCTAGAGCAAGCAAGGACAGCCTATTGGGGAAAGAACTATTCGCTCTCGATGCTCTATTACAGAACATTGAAGGAAATGTTGGATGATCTTTGCATTGGGGAGGAAAGGGCCTATCATGTATGCCTTGAGGTCGCTTGTCGAAGAGCCGAGTGGCAACATCGTTTTTTTGAACGGTGGGAAATTCTGGCCATGTTACTGGAGCAGGATCCCCACAGTCCCATTTGGAGATTTGAATACGCAGAAAATCTATGTGCATTTAACTACTGTGAAGCAGCTTGCGGTATGTGTTGCGATGTTTTGCAAGACATTCCCCTGCATACGCTTGCAAGCTACTCGTTGGATAGAGGCATACAAAAGCAACAAAATAAGGTTAATATCGCTTACAACTACTGGCAGGAAATTGGGTATGGGGATTTGTCTCAAATAGGGCGATATGAAGAAATTTGCACGCTGGAAGTTCCCTTTTGCTGTAACAATGTTTTTCTGCTATCTCAGCATTTTTGGGATGAGCACACTTTTTACGATAATAGATTTCATTCTGCCAACGGCGTATCCGCAATGTGGAAATATGAACCCGCTCCATTTTTAGCGATTCGTACTGAAGCGCAATTCAAAGCGTATCAACAGGACTTTGATGACACTTTCACTGGCAACATTGAGATGAATACGAAGTTTTTAGACATTCATAAATGGATTCTAGGAGCCTCTGTTAAAGATATGATCTATAACTACTTCAATCTCGCTCAAAAAACACAGGGATATATCTGCTACACCGGCCTAGAATCAAGGTGGTCGCATTATTCCAATGCGCATTGCTTGTTTGAAAACACTATCTATTCCGACAGCAATAACATGCAAAGGGCTGTAGTGGACTATGAGTATCGCATCGGTGACTATCCTAGAGTGTTAAGCATTTCAACTTTAGGCGAATTCCGGAACACCTCTCATATAAATGTTTTTATTAACAACCCTCAAGGTTCGTTGGTGGACATTATACATCCCTACTGGGCTCCTCAAAACTACTATTTCGGAAGGGTCGCCTTTGCTTTTAGACATGATTATGGAGACCTGGCCTTTTGCAATGCACCAGAGAGATATTACGATGTAGATTTTTCATTTGGCACCGATAGTGAAGATAACAATTTTTGCGCCCTAAAGGGTCAATGGGTTCATGAATGCTTCGACGGCTGGAAGTTTAGCATAAGTGGACTAGTTCACCGCTCGGAGATGTGGAATGCAAAGGGACTGTGGTGTTCATTAGGATATAATTTCTAAGTTCATGTGATGGTGATGACAAAGAATGTAAACTTAAAAGGCCTTAATAGACTGTTGTTTGTAGCAATGGCCGCGTCGTTCTCCTATCTGGCGGTTAGAACGTTCTATGTGATTGTGAGTACCACCGTATGGTATGAGACGATTTTGTCTGTGATGTTTCTTTTTGCAGAAATTTTTGGACTTATTCATTCCCTAAATTATTTTGTCACTTTGAAGATGACCCTTGGACCCCAAGAGGAGCAAGAAGTTGAGGCACCATTACCCCTAGACTATTATCCGCCTGTAGCAATCGTTGTCCCCTCCTATCATGAGCCTTTGTCAATTCTACGCGAAACACTTCTGTGCTTCTATAATCTCTCCTACCCTAATAAACATCTTTATCTCTTAGATGACACACGTTACGACAAACCTTGGGACACTCCTGAAAACGTGAAACAGTACCGCAAGGATCTTGAGGAGCTATGCAAGTGGATAGGAGTCAACTTATATAGAAGAAAATGGAGAGGCGCCAAAGCCGGTATCATTAATGACTTCATCAAGTTTAGAAAAGGTACCACCTTTGAGGAACAGGAGTTCTATGAATTCCAGAAGAAGGATTCGGATGAAAGGGAACAGTATATTGCGGTTTTTGATGCTGACATGAATCCCTTTCCCGATTTTTTAGAACCCTTGGTTGAATGCCTAGAAAGGGATCCTAAATTAGCCTTTGCACAGACTCCTCAATACTATTCTAACTTTGAAGTGAATCGCGTAGCTAGGGCCTCGGGATTACAACAAGTTATTTTTTTTGAATACATTTGCGATGGCAAGGGCATGAAAGACGCGATGTTCTGTTGTGGAAGCAATGTTGTCTTAAGGATTGAGGCTCTTGAGTCGGTTGGAGGTTTTGACGAGTCTTCTGTAACTGAAGATTTTGCCACTTCTCTTAAAATGCATTTAAAAGGTTGGGGCTCTCTTTATTACAACAAAGTGTCAGCGTTTGGAATGGGTCCTGAAGACCTTGGAGCTTTCTTTAAGCAGCAATTTCGATGGGCGTTGGGAACAATACAGCAAGCACGACGGCTACCCAAAGAGATGTGGAGAAATTATGGGAAAATACCTTTTAAAGTATGGTGGGAATATATCATATCCTCCACGCACTACCTTACCGGGTTTTTCTTCTTTGTCATGTTTCTGTTTCCCATATTATATATTCTGTGGGATATACCAGGCCTCCTATTCTCGCCCGTAGTCTACGCTTTGGTACTATTACCTTATCTTCTCTCTTCGTTGCTAGTGACTTTTTGGTCTCTTTATCTGCGTAATTACACACCTTATTTTGTTGTGAATGCCGTGCTTATTTCGGCAATATCGTTCTCTGTGTATATGAAAGCGGCTTTTTATGGATTGCTAGGGATCAATAGTTCATTTGTTGTTACTCCAAAAAGCAAATGTGAACCTTTACCTTTAAGAGATTTGTGGCCGCAAATTTTTGTTCTCCTTTCATGTGTGGCAGCTCTAACCTGGGCTGGCAACCGAATTTATTTTGAAGGCACCAATGTGGTTGGGTACGTGGGTAACATGATTTGGTGCTTTTACAACCTTGTGATCATTAGTTTTGTGATGTATTTCAATAACCCTGACGGTGAATCGTGGCTAGACTCTTCTACGGAACCATCTCCTTAATCGTTTTGCTCTGTTGTGTTTCCTTTCGCTTGAGTGATGCACCCTTCCTTTGGGGAGTGGCTTTGGAGGGCTTTCCTATCACCAAAGAGATGCTAGAGGGACTGCACAAGGAAATTTCGGTGCCCCCTCAAATCATAGCGTTCTATCTAAGCTGGCCCGAACCTGAGGGGACTGGACCCTCGCCATTAGCATCAATCAATGCCATTAAAGATGATAATGCCATTCCATGCATCACCTGGGAGCCTTTTTATTTTGTGGATAACAAAAAGACAAATGTCTCCTTTCAGGATATCTTAGGGGGGAAATATGATGGCTACCTAAATGCAATGGCGAGTTCAGCAAAAACATTCAAAGGGCCACTTTTAATACGATTTGCGCATGAAATGAATCTAGAGGAATATCATTGGGGTACATCAGTCGAAGAGTATAATGCATTGAGTAGCGAGCGATACAAAAAGATGTTTCGCTATGTTGTGGACATGTTTAGAGCAAACGGCGTGTCGAATGTAATGTGGGTCTTTTGTCCCAATGCTGACTCGGTTCCTAATGTTCCATGGAATAACTTGGCGAACTACTATCCTGGAGGCGAGTATGTTGATGTGTTTGGTATGGACGGGTACAGCTGGTCCGACAAAGAGATCAGGTCATTTAAAGAAATTTTCGAGCCTTCTTATCAAGCCCTGAAGAAAATCGATCCAAACAAGCCAATCCTTGTATTTGAAACCAGTATTTCCGGATCTCTTCAAAATAAACAAAGGTGGTTGCTGCAAGCTTTAAAGACTGCTGAGGAATGGAAGTTGAAGGGCATTATCTGGTTTCAAGTGGACAAAGAAAAGAAGTGGAAACTTGACCGCTCTGCGCAGCTCATAGAATTGCGTCGTTTAACTATGCCGTCTAGGAAGTGGGTAGAATTGCATTTGAATTAACATTTTTATGAATTTTAATGCAAAAGATGAAAGAGGAATGCTTCCTCATATCCTCCAGAGGTGCCTTGATGCGGAAGCATATCGCCAAGGGTGTAATGCCTTGTCATCCTTGTTCATGCCGCTTCGGCGAAGCGGCGCTACAACGTGTAACAGAACATGTAGCGCTTCTTCGCCGAAGAGACAGGCCTAAACTAACTAGCTTTTCTCCCGATGAAAGGGGAATGCCTCCTGATAATGTCTACATAGTGTGTGACGTTCCGATGGAAGGAATCGGCTGCTAGAGAGGTAAGGGCAAGTCTTTTTAACACGCTATTGATTAATGTTGGTATCCACGAAGAAATTAGAGTGGTTTGCGATACTCAAAAACGGAGTGTCGCAGCTAGAGCAGTCGTCAAAGCTATAGGTGAGTCCTAGACAGAGATTATAACCATAGTTGCGGCTTTGAATGGTGCCAGAAGAAGATTTTCGAGGAGCCATATAGGAGCCATTTCCGTCTAGAAAGAGTTGGTCACACAAAGGTGTTCGAAACGAAAAGCCAAGTATGACGTTTCCAGCTCGTTTATGAGGAAACATAAGGCTGCTCTGATACGGAATCCCCGCCCAAAGCATGGTGGATGCACAATTTTCGAAGGCATGACGCCAATACAGGTTGACCTGTCCAATGGCTTTAAAGGTTGTAGGAATGCCTAAAGCATCTTCATGCGCGGTATTAAGGTTAATGGTTCCCCAAACACCGTACTCTTCGCAGCAAATGGTGCGTCCAACTTGAAAGCGAAGTTGGTCAAAACTTGGATTTAGCGCATAAATGCCAAAATTATTGGTAAATATACGATCGTAGACTAGTCCTGCGGTGATGTCTCGATGCGAGGAAGAGGCGCCTATGGTAAGAAATCCAACTTGCTCAAGTAGTTTGTCGTTTGCGAAGACGAGGTTGCCACGTCCGTCCCAATTATAAAGCCCATAGCTTCCGCCGATTTGGATGTTTGCGTGGTCATAAACGTATATGCCGGCGTTTACGCCTATAAGGGCTCCGCTATTGCCACTCCAACTGCCGTCGGGCATGCCTCGAAAATAATCGGCAGATGTATTGACCTCCAGACTGTATGCGGTCAGTAGTGCCTTCATAAAAAGAAAGCTAAAGAAAAATATTGCAACCTGTTTCTTCACGTCTTACCATATCCTGTAAAAGTGATCGAGGATAGATATGATTCAATTTTTATACAATGGTTTACTAGCAATTTCTTTAGCAACGTTGCACCCTCATGAAGATTTGCTGAGTAATGCGCAGCAGCTTACTTTACCCATTATGGGCTTTGATAGGGCTGGAGAGTCTTATTTTTCGCCTGATGGCCAAATGATCAGCTTCCAAGCGGTGCCAGCGGGCAGGACGGGTTATCAAATTTTTACGATGGATCTGACAACAAGGTTTGTTCGTCAAATCAGCCAAAATGCGCAAACATGTACTTGTTCCTACTTTCATCCGACGGGAAAAAAGATCATCTTCGCCGCGAGTCCCGTGGAGTGGGGGACGCCAAAGGGTACCTATAAGTGGGACCTCACGCCATTTATGAACATTTACGAAGCTAATATCGACGGAACAGAGCCTATCGCGTTGACTCAAGGCCCGGCTTATCATGCGGAGTGTGCTTATTCGCCGGATGGCTCACACATTGTTTATGCCAGCGATGAAGATGGTTCGATGAACATCTACGTGATGCAGAGCGATGGCACGGATGTCAAACAGGTGACGCATACTACTCATTGCTACAATGGGGGACCATTTTTTTCACCAGATGGAAAAAAAATTATCTTTAGGGCTGATAGGGAAGTTCCGGACTTTCTGCAAATTTACATGATGGATCGTGATGGTTCCAGTCTTGTGCAGCTAACAGATAATGGAGCGGTTAATTGGGCTCCGTTTTGGCATCCTTCACAGGATGTCGTGGCTTACACGACGTCCATTCATGGCCACTACAATTACGAGATCTATCTCCTTTCCATTAGTACGGGTATGCAGTATCGCGTCACCCATCATCCGGCATTTGATGGCCTTCCCACGTTTAATCGGGAAGGTAATCGAATGTTATGGACTTCCAAACGAGGACCTGACAACACCGCTCAGGTATTTATTGCCGATTTTAGATTGCCAGATGACTGGCTTAACGAGGATGATTCATGTTTAGAATAGTTACGCTTATAACGCTAATGTTCTCTGTGAGTAGTGCTTGGGCACAAAACCAAACAGAAGATTTGAGTCCCATTTTCCCCGAAAGTTTCCTGCCGTTCACACTTCACATTGAACAGGCAACCTTTTCGCTGCCAACAGGCATCCAAGCTTATGTAAGCGCCGCCTATAAGGGAAAATGGTTGTTGCTGGCGGGAAGGACGAATGGATTACATGGCTTTAGTAATGTGGGCAATAACTTTCCACCAGCTGCCCAAAACACGGATGTATATGTTGTCGACTCGTCTACAGGTGCTTATTCAATTAGGTCACTGACAGATGGTAATCTATCTGCACAGGAAATTGATTCCCTGTCTGCAACTGCGTCTGAATCGTTTCAAAAGGGTGAAACGCTATATGTTGTGGGTGGCTATGGGATAGACACTGCATCTGACTTGATGGGGACAAAGGATATCCTTACAGCCATTGACATTCCTGGAATGATAGGCTGGGTTGTGAATGGAGGTAGCTTAAAAGGGATAATACGCCAGGTTTCGCATCCTATTTTGCGCGTTACAGGCGGTTTTTTGTATCAGGCAAATGATCATGAGCCGTTTCTGATGATGCTGGGTCAGAATTTTGAAGGGCTATATCACACTAACTCCAATGGGCAATACACGATGCAAATTCGCCCCTTTTGGATTAACGATAATGGAAAAAATCTCTCCATTTTGGCGAAGCAGTCAAGTGTTACTTATCCCGATTACCGCAGGCGCGATCTCAATATTGTGCCGATCGTGCAAAACAATCAGTTTGCTTATACTGCATTTGCAGGGGTTTTTACGCTAGCAGGTGGAGTGTGGACGGTTCCTATAACAATTTATCCGGATGGATCTAGTTTTGAGCCGGATGTGAATAATCCAAATACCTTTAAGCAGGGAATGAACCACTATAATTGTCCAACCTTGGGGCTCTATTCAACGCGTGCAAAGGAGATGTTTGTGGTGTTTCCTGGAGGCATTAGTTTTGGATTTTTCTCGGGAGGAGTGTTCTCCACAGATGCTGAAATTCCCTTTATCAATCAGGTTACTACTATCAAAATTGATAAGAGCAATCAGTACTCACAATATTTGATGAACGGGGAATATCCGTTTATTGCTTCCGCAGGTACTAATCCAGGCAATCAGCTGCTATTTGGCGCTGAGGCTCAGTTCTTTGTTAGAGACGGCATTGCGCTTTACAGCAACGGCGTTATTCAGTTGGATAAGATATCGGGACCCACAGTGGTTGGCCATATCGTCGGCGGCATTATGAGCACGTTACCTAATACCAATGATAGAACCGACTCAACGTCGTCACCTTATGTGTTTACGGTAACTATTATTCCGAAGGAATCTACATAGGAACGAAAAGACGAGATTTGCGTTAAAAATAATTGACACGCACTCAGTGCAAAACTTTGTGGAAATTTGATTTTTAACGTAAATCCTCATGAACTTCGTTCACAATTATCAATGAAAATAATTACGCAAAGGCGCAAAGAAGGAATTGTTATTTAATGTTAGTTACAATTTAATAAGAAAAGTTTAATTATGATATAATATAATTAAATTATATCAATAGTTGGGCTTTTCTTATGAATGAGATTAAGTCTGGATTTAGCCCGATTTCAGGTAGCACTCCTGTTAAAGAGGTACAGAAACCACAGGGACAAGCAGTCTCCCCCATTCAATCCAAAGCGTCCGATGTAGCTTCTTCGCCTATCAAAAATTTTGGATCTCAGGTTAAGAAAAATACGTTTAGTGGAATAAGATCCATCAAGAACGCTGTTAAAAGCTTTGGAAAAGAGATCTCTAACTCAACGAGGGATCTTTTTGATAAAGTTAAGACAGCAGCTGGGGGGATTGGTTCCTCAAAAAAGGAAATAGCGCAGCCGGCTCAACAGGCGACTCCTAAACCGGCGGTTTCTCAAAAAACGGCACAACTAGACACTGCTCAGGGCTTGCAAGATTATGTAAATAAGCAACGGATGCAGCAGAATACACCCCTGACTAGACCCGCGGCCCAACAGTCTATGCCTGCCGTCGCGCATGATCCCGAAAAGAAAATCCAAGACGCAGAACTTAATACCCTACAACAGCATGGGAAGCTGGCAGCCAACCATGGTGAGGCCATGGCAAAACTGAAGGATGCTAAATTAGGGGACTTCTGTGTATGGAAAAGTCAAAGTAGGCCCGGAGAGGTCTCGTTTCTGCAAAAGACTCCTGCGGGGATGTATCTAGAGTCTTTAGGCAAAAAGGATGTGTTAAAGCAAGTTGATGAAATGCATACGGGGAAAGGGCAATTTAGAACGTTAGTCATTCAGGGGCAAAGTGCTATGAGTTTTGATGAGGCTAAGACTAAATTGCAGCAAGAACCTAACGGCTTTTTTGTTTGGGAAAGCAAGTCTCAACCAGGAACGATTGGTTTTATTCATAATACCCCTTTGGGTCCTGAAAGCTTGCGCTTCAATAAAGATGCCAATATCTTTAACAATATCCAAAGCAAACTGACGGCGAAGAGCGCGCAGTCTCAGCAAAGTGCCCCTATCGCTCAGGTGGCGACTCCAAAAACGCCAAATGGGGCACAGATTCAACAGGTGCGGAGTCCACTTGCCTCAGCTTCAAAAGATGCCTTATGGAGTCAGTTAACTACCCTTACTGGGCAAATTCAGCATCGGAACCTTCCATCTGCCCAAGTTAGCCCCCGATATGCAGATATTGGATGCGAGGGGTCTACAGCAATCACGGGAGGTGGGAAGGGCCTGCATGCCAACCTTGTGGGTGGTGGATTAGGAAATCGACGGTTTATTGCGACTCAGGCACCTTTGGTAAATGAATCCACCAACCAGACAGAGACTTTTTGGAAAGCTATGCTAGAGAATAGCAATACCATTGTCGATTTAACGACCGAGGATGACAAATCTGCTGCTAGAGCCAATCAAACCGTAACGGAATACTATCCTACGAGCGTCGGGCAGACAATGGAATTTGGCTCGTGTAAAGTGACACTCAAATCTTCAGTAAAAAGCGCGGATACGGGTACTGCTCATACCTATGTGGTCCAGGATAAGAATGGCGGTCCAGCTAAGGAAATTACCAGGGTTCACTATCCGGACTGGGTGGATCATGGTAGCGTGGATGTGAATCAGTTAGACAAATTGGTCAATATGCTCTCTAGTAGCTACACGAGCGATAAGACCTGCATTCATTGTCGTGCTGGAGTAGGTAGGACAGGTACTTTGACAGCAGCATATTATTTAAAGGAAAAGGTTGCCTCAGGTGAGATTCATGCAGGCAATCTTGAGGAAA
Organism: uncultured bacterium; assembly: GCA_964436955.1. Lineage (GTDB taxonomy): Bacteria > Chlamydiota > Chlamydiia > Chlamydiales > JAJFMA01 > CAMFKD01. The sequence goes on from CAYTFC010000042.1 coordinate 14,694, forward strand.
AGCTCCTCCATACCGTTCTTGTCCTTCGTTCACAACGAGATAACAAATTCGTTCAGACAAAAGATCAGCTAGATATGCTTAGAGGCTATGGCAAAAAGCTACTTCAACTACCTTAAACCCGATTTGCTATCAAAACCAAGACACTAAACTAGACGCCTTTTTATTGGTTTCAATTAGAACAGCATTCACTGATTGCTGTAAGCGTATAGAAAATTCTTGCCAGAACGCTTTTGCAATAGCTGATTCAATGCGAACGCTCTTGTGAGCTTGGTAGTCCCGTAACCAAATGCGATCTTGCAGGGTCGCTCGCCTTCCACCATCCCACCAAATTAGCCAGCGTACATGATGCTGGTGTTCGTAAGCAGCAATATCTTCCGGATTTTGCGATTGCACAGCAGCGCTAAGAGCACTTTCCATCATTAGCCAAAGTGGCGAGGGGGTATCCGGTATTGGTGAGGATACAAACTCATAGATGTCGTGTAGCGTAAGATTTGCGTTAGCATAGGATTCGATGACCAAAGCAAGGGCCTTTGCATTAATGGCAGCTTGTTGGGCAAGATTCATGTGTTTAACCATGGCCTCCACAAAATCGGGTGACAGTTGTTTGATCAACTGCAGGCTCCCGGTGGTGAATGGCTCCTTGGCATGCGGATGTTGATAAAATCCGTGAAGTTTTTTGAGTTGCCAAGGCAGAATAGCATCACAATCAATGGGTGAGAGGTGGGGTTTTTGTTCGGAATCAATAGTAACCAATAGATTGGCGGCGTGGCGATCTTCATTGTAAAGAATCATGTCAAGAATCCCAATCTTTTGAAATTCATCTAGAGGGATGTTATCTAGTACAGGATGGTCTTTGAACACAAAAGCTGCGGCAGGGCGTTCTTGGCCTTCGATAGCTTTGGGATGCAAATTGGGAAGGGGTATGGCGTTAGAAACCCACTTTTGTAAGTATCCTCGTTTGCGTTGCAGACGAGGGGCTATTCCAAGCTCCTCTGCCTTGACGTCAACAAACAGATCACTCTCTATCTCAAAGATAGTTCCAAGAGGCAAATTAGCAACATCTCCCAGATCTAAAAGCTTGGCTAGATGTTGTCTTTCGCTGGAAAGGCCTTGTTCAAAGCTAGAGAGCTTATGAAAGTAGGCATCCTCATTGGTAGCCTCTGGTCGTCTGTGACTCGAGTCTGGATTGCCAGGTCCCCAACTTCGCTCATCATTTGGTTTGAAAATGGCTATACGTTGCCCGGAGGCATCCACGATAGCATATGTCCCACTAGTTCCATATGTGGCCTGGATTGATGTGCTGTCAGTTTGATAGAGTGGATGGATTGAACCCCCTTGAGCTAGCGCTTGTACTACATCATGGATTAAGGGCCAGGCCGATTCTTCAACCTCTCGCACTCGTTCACGCACCTCTTCGTCGATGCTATGTACTATCTGTACAAGTTTAATCGCATGATGGCTATGAAAGGCGCTGTGACTATCTCCATAGCTAAAGGAAGCTATGGTTGAAAGTAGCATGGACATTAGAAGGGACATATTCATTTTTACCAATTTTAATAAAGTTAGTTGGAGTCACGTACGGTTTCAGCGATTATTTCTTGCAGCATTTGCAGGCGAATAGGCTGTGCTGCAATGCCGCTATACCTGTCGTGACACAACCACCCTCGTAGTGGTACACCGGCGGTTTGTCCCATCCAGTCGCCTTTGCGCCATTTTCCGCTTTCTGGATCATGATAGGAAAAGCGATCTGTCATCCAACCCGATTGTTCACGATAGAAGCATCCTGCTCGGTGAAAAGTGTTCAGGGCAATGTGTGCTCTGGGGGAGTAATAATCCAACGATCTTGGCTCAACAACGCTAACTATTAATTCTAGAAGGTCGGGCTTCTCGTTAAGAACGTTGGAAAATCCTTCCTGTTCATGTAGCGTATGTTGCTTTTGACATACTCCTAATGTTGGGCAATAGTGTGTGGCATTCCACGCAGTCTTGTTTCTTTGCAACCATACTCTATCAAAGAATTGGCGGCTTGCTGAGTCTTTACGAACTATCATTAACCCAGTGTTAACTGCAGTTTTTGCGTTGCCACTCCAATTGATCACATCTAAGGCTATGATGATGCTAGTGTCATTGCCTTCACGAAGTTCGTCAATGGCTTTGTACGGGTTAATCGTCATGTTTGTCACTGGCATATCGTCATCGACGATAATATACCATTCTTCTGGTCCTTCAGGTATATCGTAGGAGAGGTCCCAGGAGGTTGACAGACTTGAATCTGGTGGAACTTTTCCATCATAAAGCCAGCGTCGTATGAGGGCTATCTTGTTCCAATAGGCCTCACAATCTACAGGCCTTCCTGCAACTGTGCATCCCGATTTCAGTAGATTGCGACTTTCTACTTCTTGTTGCAAACCCCATATTTGAGCGTATTCTAAGTGAGTGTCCGAAACAAGTTTAGAGAGTTCATCACGTTCAGGATTGCCGCCGACATAGGTTGTTCCGATGGTTATGTGACGACTTAGACGTTCAGCATCAACAATCTTTTCTTTTTCCGAAGCGTCTCCAACGAAGTTCCTAAGCGAGTGCTTGAACTCAATCCAAAAGGCGGCATCAAGCGCCCTATTGATTCTAAGAGCATCATTTTCGTTATAATCGGTTAGCCAAGCGCGATCCTCTCTGGTAGCGCTAGAGGAGTTGTCCCACCATATAAGCCATCGTACATGGTGTTGATGCTGATATTTGTCGTAGTCTTCTTTGGACAAGGATTCTTCGGCTTTCGCTTGGCATGTTTCTATCATTCTCCAGAGTTGCGAAGCGTCACCGTCGTGACCCTTAATAAAGTCGTGTATATTCCTTAGAGTTAGATTAGCTTTAGCAAAAGTTTTAACTACTAGTGCTAATGCCTTAGCATTTATGACGGATTGCTTACAGAGATCCATTTTCTTTGCTGACGCGGCAATGAAGCCAGGATCCAAATGACTAATCAAATCTAAGCTTTCCTTAGAGAATGGCTCTAATGCTTGGGGATGAGTGAGAAAGCTATTAAAGTTATTAAGTTTCCAAGGAAGAATGCTATCATTCTCTATGGGCATAATATGGGGTTTACCTTGAATGTCATATTCTAACAAGATGTTTCCCGGATGGCGATTTTCGTTGTAAAGCAAAATGTCGAGAATTCCAATTTTTTGAAACTCGTTCAAAGGAACGTGATCAAGAGTGGAGTGCTCTTCCAACGGATAAATCTCGTTACCATCACCTGAATAGTGATCGTATAATGTGATTGTTCCTGGAGTGTACTGTTGAAGATAGCCGCGCTTGGTCTGTTGCTTAGGAGGTTGCCCAAGCCCCACATCCGTGAGATCGACAAATTGATCACTTTCTAAATCTACAATGTTTCCTGCAGGTATTTCGGCTATATCACCAAAGTCGATAAGTTTAGCAAAGTTTTGTCTATTTGCATGTTGACCTTGCTCAAAGCTAGACATTTGATGGAAGTAAATGTCTTCACGAGAACTCACCTGACGTCTATGTTCTGGGAATCGATTGTTTGGACTCCAGTTCTGTTCATCATCGGGCTTGAAAACGGCGATAATATTTCCCAAGTCATCGATCACGTGGTAAGCGCCAATGAATCCAGGAAGCGGTTGTAGATGCCCTGTTTTTTTTCTTAAGAGGCTTTTGACTTTGCTGACAAGCTCTTCGGACTCTTTTTCTATCTCTCGAAGTCGGTGATGGACTTTTGTTGCGCTGTCTTCGGAATGAAGAAAGCTACAAGTTAATAATAGAGTTGTAACGACAAGATATAATTTATTATAAAATTTCATAAAATATATTATTTGGTTTTGTTTTTGTTTTTATTAAAAAACTAAAATTATCATAAGTTTAAATATAAGTCAAGTTAGTTAATATAATTAAAAGTTGTGTTTTGTTTTATTGTTTGTGTCATCAAATGTGAAATAAAAAATTGTGTAGATGCATTCTATTTTTTCATTTGTTATTATCTATAATAAAGGGGGTTGCAAATCAATGCTGTCAACTTAAAATAAACCTTTGTTAATACCGCTTCGGCGAAGCGGCGCTACAACGTGTAACAGAACATTTAGCGCTACTTTGTCGAATTGGCGTGGTAAGTATGTTCTTTAAGTTGACAGCATTGGGTTGCAAATGGATAATATCGCGAAATTCGAAATCCAAGTCATTCATCAAGATCAAGTTTATAAAGTAACGCTTGGTCAAGCTGACGAAAAAGATCCCGTCAAACTTTCGGTTGCTGGTCGTTCGGTGAAACCATGTTTTGACTCTCCGGTGCCCAAAAGTCTGGACGTTGTTTTTGCTTCTTTGAACAATAAGTCCTTTGCTACGGAAAAAGAGCTTGTAAGTGAGCTTAAGGGTCAAAAAGATATTGTTTGTCTTTCTGTGACTAAGAAAGTCTATCAGCTAGGAACTTTTGCTTTAATTGATCATACGTTTAAGGAAACCAAAACTGGTGCTCATTATAGGCAGGAAGCCTTTGAGAAGCTGAACACGTGTTCGTCCAGCCCCCGTGAAGTGGGGGCCGCAGTTGTACGCTGTCGGGTTCCACCAGCTGTTTTATTTGAAATTGCGGATCAGTTGGAAGGAGCGGGTAAGCCGGAGGTCGCAAAAGAAGTGCGCGAAGCGGGACGACCATTCAATCTTGCGTCTGCGACGCAGCACATTTGCGACCAGATAACAGCCCATTGCGTTAAACCAGATGTAGGTGCAAAGGCGGTAGAGGGTTTGCAGAATAAATTAGCTGAAGGTGTCTACGATAAGATTCACGACCGTGATGACTTTGTGAATATCGTATCTGATCATCTTATCGAGATCACCAATGACAGACACTTTTTTCTAGTCCCAAAAGGTGATGTCGGAGCCCCCAGTGCAGCACCTAGCGATGATGCGGTGATAAAGCAACTAAATGGTACGAACTTTGGATTCGGAGAGTTCCGCACTCCAAAAGGGGGAACGGCGTACCTTGGTATTAATAAATTGGAAAATCCTCGAATCACAGTAGGGGGGGAAACGCTTACGCGCGATTTTGCGTTAGCAATGATGAAGCAGCTAGTGGATTCCAAGCCCGAAGCAGTGATTTTTGATTTAAGAGGAAACGAGGGAGGCTCTCCCTATATGGTAGAGCTTATTGCCAGTCACTTCATGCCAGCTGAGCAAGAGCTCACCACTTTTAAATACAGGGAGAAGCCGAAACTCGATGAGATTGATTTTCCGCAGGACCCTACAAAGACCTGGTCCTATGCCGATCTTCCAGAGGATCGACGTTTGTTAGATGTGCCGGTTTATGTGTTAACAGATCATCGCACCTTTTCTGCTGGCGAAGATTTTGCGTGTCACTTTAAAGAAACCAAGCGAGCTGTTCTAATTGGGGAAACAACTGGTGGTGGTGGTGATCCGAATAGACTGTATGATGCGGGTGAATTCTATGTTGCGATCCCGTTTGGGTTGATCCAAGTGCCGTACGGAGCTGGTTGGGATGGAGTGGGTATCAGCCCGCATGTAGAGGTGAGCGAAGGTCAGGATGCAGCTGTCATCGCCAGTCAAATGATCAAAAGAAAGTAACTTAGCAAATTTATCCTTGGATGGACTAAAAAGGACTGAAAGGACGCGTTCGACAGTTTTTTTGTCCTTCTTCCGTCCTTTTCGTCCTTATCTTGTCCTTTTCGTCCTTTCTAGAGGTCTCATTATGCTGCTTGCGCAATGAGTGCTTTGACCTTATTTTCGATTACGTTTGCCATTGGTGTTCCTAGGGCGGTCTGTTCGATACTTTCAGAGAAGGTATCAATCCACAATGACATCATTCCTAGCAGTGAAAACAGGGTTTCTGCAGAGATTACCGTTCCAGGTTTAACGAAACTATACCGACAGTAGACCTTGCCCCCATCTTCATCCAGTAGAAAACATGGAGTGGGCAAAGATTTGTTAAAGAAGTTGAGAATGCGCAGGACCTCCCATATCGATTCTCTAGGTACGTCAAAAGGCAAAATAGTGTATATTTGTACGAATGACTCGGTGTTGTCCGGCTGATTTGGGCCGAGCGGTAAACTCAACACATCTTCTTCCATTTTGATATACAAAAGGCGTTCCCTATCCTTCTCATCTTTTTCGAGTTTTACGGTGAGATGAGGAAAAGGTACTGATTCGCTAGCGGGGTGTCTGAGCGAAAAGAACCCCTGTTGGTCGAGTAATTTTTCAAAATCTTCTAAAATCATTTTTACCACCCTTACTGTGTAAGCATTTTTAGAATTAATTTTCTTCTTTCTGTTTGATAGTTGGTAACATCCACGCCTGCCAAGGACAATACCTGAGCCATGATATCGTTGTTCGATTGATCTAAGCCGATCGAGGGCTCATCTAAAGCATTCTCTAGCTCATCAATCTCACGTGCTAATTCACCTAAAGGAATTCCCAACCCAATAGCAGCCTTTTGTTCTAGTGAAAGTGCGTCTAAACGTTCCTTAGCACGAACATATTCCTGTGTATCTGATTTTTTGGGCACCTGTTTAGCACGCACTTGCCCTTCTGAATATCCTTCGGATACTGTTGACGCTTTTTGACGAACCGCTTGTACCGCACCTTTAGCCAAAAAGTTTAACTTAACGGCGTTAGGAACAAATCCACTAATACCTCCTATAGCACCAGCCACCGTTCCTGAGTATGGAATGTTAAGAAGAGCTCCTGTAAAAAGAGCTAAGGAGGCATATTGGCCGTAATTGGCCCACTCATGAGCATTTTTCTGGGTACCTATTTTTGCCAACTCCTTATCAATATGTATGCTTTTCTGATTCAGTTGCTTTAGCTTTAATCCGATTAGCTTGCTGTTGTAACTTTCCGACGGGAAGTCATTCAGCAACTTTGTCAATTCATTTTGTTGCGTTGTCAGGGTAGTTTTGATGAAGGAAAGATCTTCCGCCTTTGTTTGAAGGTTTTCAATTTCATCCCAATTTTTATTTATACTTCCTGCAGCTAGAAGGCCTCCTGCAAACGTACCTACTGTTTTGGTAAAGGCGATTTGAGTAGATTTCTGTGCATAGGAAAGAGGGGTTGCCGCTACGGAGGTTTGTTTGGCCAACTTAACGGCTTGTGCAAAGCAGTTTGCTTTGGCCTTATTTGTTTCCGCCTCCATTCTATCCTGAGTTTTGCTCAGGCTCGCCTCTAGTTGCTGTTTCTTTTCCTTGGCAATCATTCCTTCAGCGGAAGAAGGGCTTTGAGATATTAGTTGGTCTAAAACCCCAATTTGTTCCTGCATGCGCTGGACTTCTTTTTGATAAACATTCCCTCTGGTCTGTATCTGACCGATGGTGCCGTATAGCACAACTCCGTTCACGGGAATTGAAGAGGAGCTAGCGATTGCACTCGGGATTTCTAGATTTTCACTGATGAACTTTGCTTTATCAGCAATTTCCGGTACTGAAGATGCAACCTTTTGCACGAAATTACTCGCTTTATGGAGTATACCCACACCAGCAATAGTTCCTTTAGCGTTAGTAGCGATCTTCAAATGCACGGGCGGGTTAATCCTAGGCAGATTTTTGGGCAGGTTTGGGGTATTGGCGAGTTGCACTGCCATTTTTTTTACGCTAGTTTTATGGAGAAACTCAACGGAGGGGTTTGTAGGGCCAAAGACAAGAGCAAATTCCATGGGATTTAGTCCCCCAACATTGCTCTTGGCATTGTGATCGGCGCCGCTGTGTACCAGCAATTTTGTCCCATCGAGATTGTCATTAATGGCGGCATAGTGCAAAGGCGTTAGTCCCTCCTTGTCTTTTGCGGAGGAATCAGCCCCATGCTGTAACAGACGAGACAAGGCTATGTTCGATACTTTTCCGGATAGACTTTCATCAAAAAATTGGTGAAGCACTGTTTGGCCACTTTCATTTTTGGCATTCACGTCGATATCACAGTGTTCAAACACATAATTAATCGTTTTTTCATTACCGTGTTCTAAAATCAGAAGAAGATTATTTCCCTTTAGTAGTGCTTCGAACTCTTGCATCGCCAGATATCCGCTTCTGGTGTCTATGCCGCTGAGTTGATTGCTTAAATCACTGACACCCTTATTATCAAGGGTTTGCACTAAGTCTGCTATCACTTGCACAAATTCTTGTTTATGCTCACTGGTTACACTCACAACCGATGCAAATGCTTGAGTAATTGTGTTTTCAAGGGCGGTTTTGTCAGTACTCAAATTCGGGTGCTCAATCACCCCTTTAAGATCTTCGAAGAAGAGTTTTACCATAGGATCATCGGCTTGACAGAACTTCATGTTCTCTTTGAAAAAGGCAATATGCTCCATTAAATTACTTTTAATGGAGTCTTTCGGCTCAGAGGTCGTGCGAAGACTCTCCAAGTTATTAATGTGATTATTGAGATTTATATGAAAGCTATGTAGGGAATCAGATATTTCAATAGTCATGAAAACACCCAAATAGAATGTTAATATATTAATATTATATATTATTTTATTTATTTGGGTGTAAAAGTTATGCTAATTTAACTGTAATGACCATTCTGCCTGAGAAACTGACTGCTGAATCATTTGACGTAATGCATTGAATAGCAGGCTATTGCCTATGAATTCAATCGCTGTACCCTTACTGTCTTCAAAATGAAAAATAAATGTTTTTTCATCGGTTTGTCGAACCGCACATTTATATAACAGCAGTGGATCTTCACCTAGAGGTCGATTGGACACCCGAGTAGAGTATTTTGCTGCAGCGGGTTGTGTAATTTCCCTTTGAATTTGTTCTGCAGCTTGGGTGCGTTCTTCGTGGCGAACCTCGGGATCTTCTAAGGCATCAGGGCGAACTTTTGAGAGCAGCTCCCAAAATCCTTTGACCATGCGTCGAGTCATCCATAAGCGGTACTCGCTTAAATCCTGGGTGGATAACGTTAGCAAAAGACGATCTTGTTGGGGATCAAAAGAAAGTTGAATCCGATGCAAAGAGGTCACGTGAGCCTCCCATTGGGTTGAGCTCACGTTGCCTTAGGCAGACTTATGGGTCAATACTTCGGCGAAGTGGCACTAACAAAGGTTTTATTTTATGACATTACTCGTTCACTTGGAATGCCATGCATCTTTCAGGATGGGCCAAATGCATTCCATGAGAGAGTATACATCGGTACACTGAAGTTTAAGAATATCTGCCCTTTTTTCTAGTAGTTGGGCCGAACCTTTGAAGATAAAACCTAAGAGCTGCTTAAGTTTATTAACCTTAGTCTTCGAAGGGACTTCGGGAGACATCTCATTAATATACACATCAATGTATTGAACTAGGTCGTCCCACGTTTTTTTGAAGGACACCCCAGAGAAATGAGCGCGAATTTCGTGAAAAATGAATGGATTGATGATACTGCCGCGGCCTATCATGAGGGCGTCGCAACGCGTTAAACGAAGCATATTAAGGGCATCTTCAACGGTTAAAATATCACCGTTTCCTACGACGGGAATGTTGAGCACTTCTTTCGCTTGAGCAATTAGCTCCCATTTTGCAGGAGGCCCATAACCTTCTGCTTTAGTGCGTGGATGCAGTGTGATGTATTTAACGCCTGTTTCCTGAGCGGCTAGAAGATTTTCTTGGAAAAGGGAGGTATCATCAAACCCAGATCGCATTTTGACTGTAACGGGAATGCTAACCGCATTAACTACAGCCTTAACGACTTCATTTAAAAAGCTGGGATCTTTAAGTAAACTGGAGCCTGCTCCCCGTCCCGTGACGGTGTTGGAGGGACAGCCGCAGTTAACATCGATGCGTGGTGCCCCTCGGCGCTCAATTTCCTGGGCCATGGCCGCCATTAATTCGGGATCAGAACCCATAAGCTGAGCAGCTAAGAGCATTGGTTCAAGTTCTTTAGGCTCGTAGACGTTAGCTAGACTTTTTACATGGGCATTTTTTGGAACCCGAAGGAAATCGCGTACGGCCTCATCAAAACCGCCAACCGATGCCATGGCACGACGAAAGGTTCGATCGCCAACGCCCTCCATGGGAGCAAGAATTAAAAACGGACAACCGTGAATATCGTGAGGAAGAAGAGTCATAGACAGCTAATTTAGCATAATATTACTAAAAATAAAACAATTTGGTGTGTAGAAGGAGGTTAATTGGGGAGGATAGTTATGGTGAGATATTTGACGCTGTTGCTGTGTATGCTCTGCATCCATGTTCATGCCAGCAGCTATCAAGATTCCATCATGGCGCAGGTAGCTCGCAAGCTACCGGAGCTAACGACCTATCCCTTTCTGCACTATCCAAACGAAAATAGGGAATTAGTTCAGCAGCAGTTTGGTAATAAGAAAGTTCCTATTTTTGGATATGGTAGTCTGATGAACGTAGAATCGGCCCGCCAAAGTATGAAAGTTGATGCAATTGCTTCGATGCAGCCTGTCGTCGCGTTTGGAGTAAAACGCATCTTTAATTACACTGCGAAATACGCTCATAGATGGGGGAATTTGCATTCGAACGAAAGAGCGATGCTGAATTTGATACCCACGTACAATACATCTTCAATAGCAAATGGCGTCGTTATTGAGGTGGATGACGACGATCTTGTGCAATTAATTAAACGCGAAGTGGGCTATGATCTCATTCCTGTTTTAGTAGCCTCCTGGGATGAAATTAGCGCTAAAAAGCCCATTTTAAATATTCGAGTCGCTTATACGTTTGTGGCGTCATCAGAGCTGCGTAAAAACATGTTGTACACACATACACGCTACTATCCTGTAAGAGGATATATGCAGGCGGTACAAGAGGGCGCTCTTCGTTATGGAGACCGCTTCTTAGACTTGTGGAATGCTACCACGTATCTAGCAGATGGCACAACGCTCATTGATGAATGGGATCCGAGTGATTTTACCGAAACCCTGCAAACAGCTCGCCCTTATTATACACCCTAGGTTGGCTTAAAGAAGCTTTCTCTAATTTTTTAGGACTTTTAACGCAAAGAGGGAATAAGAGACGCAAAGGCGCAAAGAAGGACCTGCGGTTATATAGTGGACCCCATTGTCTAGACAAAAAACGCTATCCACTTTGCGCTTTTCATT
>CAYTFC010000043.1:0-25182 GCA_964436955.1 uncultured bacterium
ACTATATTGGAGCCCGCTTTTTCAACCGTGGCCCCGTCAACTGGGTGGGAGAATCATTTTCAGATCCAGTAAAAGCGCATCAATTCAGGGAATCTCGATACGGATATGAGCTGGAACAAGCGGGGCTAACGCTCCAAGATAAAGCTAGGAGATTGCAATGAAATTATTTTTACACTTATTAGCTATTTTAGCGTTAAGCATCCTTAGTGCCGAGGAAGCCGACAAAATGGTGACCTGGAATAAAACTATTCTAAAGCCATATTGCAAAGAACTTTGTAAGGTTAAAGGATGGCAGCTCGGGAGCGAGGGGGGGGGGTATCGAATCAATGCAGATGGCCAAAAAATTCAAAAGATTCTATTGGGATTTACGTGCTCCACGCCCCTAACACTCTCAGAAGCACGTCGTGCTTTTGTAGAAGAAATTGAAAATATCATCTCATTAATCAATCAAAAATCCAAACACCCCTTACCTTGTTGTTTTTTAGATCTTAAGATCCGATTAGGTTTTGCGGATAAAAATTATAAATACCTTTCTTCCGAGGTGTCGTTTATACACCTTATGGACGGGGAAATCTATTATAAAAAATATAACGAGACTACCAAATCATTTGAAGAGTTGTTGGTAGAGCCTTACGAAGAAGCCCTGCGAATCGTTCAAGAAGAGCAGGCTCATAAAGCGGCTGAAGGTACTGTCAAAAAGAAGAGAAAATATGCGAAAAATGGCTAGAAGTTTGTAATCACAGAAAAAAAAGAACCCGCGAATTTGGTCTTGGTACGAAGTAAGAGCACGGAGTGAATACATGATACGTTCAGGTTTGAGCCCAATATTTTGTCGTTATGGTCACGGGATTATTACGTTAGCAAGTATAGTCCTGCTGTTAACAGGATGTCAGCCTCATAGTGAATTTACTGACGATCGATACTATGATAGCACAGGTGCTTTTAGCGTAATCGTAAGCGGAGTCAACCGCAATGAGGTACAGGAAAATACATTTCCTGGTAAAGGCTCTGTGGTCCATTTTCCTTCATTCATGGGAACAAAAACAAGAATTGAAGTCGAGTTACTACATAACGTCATGGATCCAATAAGGGGAACTAATTGCCCCGAAAGTATCGCCAAACTGCTGTCCGATTGCTTCCATCAGGCAACTCTTCTTAGAGTGATGAAAAATTGTCCACTGGCAAAAATAATTCATGAAGAAGTCATTACCCCTGAACAGGGACTACCTGGACTTTTTGTAGTCCTTAGGATACCTGAAGGATCAACTTGGTTTAATCAAAATGAACAGCGAATGTTGGATAACTTCGAAGGCTATCTTATGTTTTTTGAGGGGGATCAGTTAGTGACTATTACTGAGGATAGCCCAGACGTCGTACCTATGGACCGAATAGGGCTGCTTCGAGAATACGTGTGCAAGATACGGGCTACATATAGAAATGAAAGGTGTAAAATGTTACTTGAGGACGCTGTTACTCCTTGTTGTTGCAACACCTCATTCCCGAATGTAAAGGGAAGGGTACACCAAAATCGCTATTTTGATCCGTCAGGATTTTTCAGTATTGACATTCCCAACTCATTGCTGATGAGAACTTTCGAAATAGAGGAGTCCCTTAATTTGGACAACCACGCGACTATGGTACTGTTTAGAGATACCCGTGGGCAATGTTCGAAGAGAGTGAATGTCGACATAATTGAGGATGCAAGTTATCTGGAACTGTTTAGGGAACAAAATAAAGCGGGTGAACTTTTTCAGGAACTATTTAAAGAGGTGACGCTACCTGCTTACAAGCGGACCTGTAAAGGTATTTCCTTGAAAATCGAGGAGATTATTACTCCCGGAAGCAATGATGGGATGTTTTTTGCAGTCGTAGAGATACCAGATGGGCAGTACATAGACAACCGCACCGGTGCTTCCGTAAGTGGACTAATGGGGACTCTCTTTTTCAGCTCTGGTCGGCAGCTTGTTATGCTCAGCTATTTGATACCATTTATACCCGAGACCACCTTCACAGATAACGTAGAGCACCTGCGTCAAGACCTCCTGGAAATGCATCGCACATACCGTACTGAAGAGGATAGTCCTAACATAGACCCGGCGTTTCCACTTTCCGCAAAGGCGCTTTGCAAAAAATATGGGTCTATTTGACGCTTACAATTGAGGGGCGTTTCCTCAACAGGCTGATAGTAATAGCTAGAACGAGGTACACTCAAAAGTGCGCATTGCTGTGTAATGCTCATTGATTCTTCTGAGCCTATCTCAATCCAATCTTTTCGTTGGTTAGGATCTACTTTTCGAGCTTTTTTTTTAAATAATCGACATTGCGCATCATTTCATTAAGCCCTCTACGCAATTCCTGTTTTTCGATATCCATTACAGTTCTATTCTGCGTGTTTTTATTTTCAAAAAGATTTTCCGCAGAATCAATAAGAATGTTTTTCCAACGCGTGATCTGGCGAGGGTCTATGTCATATTCGTTAGAAAGTTCGGACAATGATTTCTCACCCTTCAAAGCTTCTATCGCCAGCCGGGCCTTAAGTTTTGCAGTACGTCTTTGTCTTTTTTGGCTCATGTCATCCTCCATCGAGCTGTAAATTATACATCAGCTCGGACAAACTGGGGTGTCCAGTTTTTGGGGGCAACTATAGTGTTCAAGCGCGATGTAGGTAGCAAGTCGGGTTTAGAATTATTTCGTCCCTTTCAAGTTCTTGCCTTTCTGGCGCCCGTGGGGTATCCTTTTCGTTCCTATAATACGAGAATGTTAAATGAAACCTAATGATCTTCAACCTGCATTCACCTGGGCAGAGCGCCGGGTGATGATTAAAGACCGCGTCTGGTATGTGCCGGATCGATGCGATTACGCAAGCTATGTTTTTCCAGGATGGAGTTCGCCCGAAGTTTTTGGTAACGACAAACCGGTCGTAGTTGAATACTGTTGCGGGAATGGTCTTTGGTTAGCAGCCAAAGCCAAGGCACATCCTGAATTCAATTGGGTTGGTGTGGAATGGCGCTATCAACGCGTCCGCAAAGTATGGTCTAAGATTCAAAATCTGAATCTCGACAATCTCATCGTATTATCTGGGGAAGCGTGCCTTTCGACAAGTCATTATTTTCCTACCGATTCTCTTGAGACGGTATACATCAATTTTCCTGATCCCTGGCCTAAAACAAAGCACGCTAAACATCGCCTTTTCCAGCAGCCATTCATTCAGCAATTGCAGCGAGTGCTTAAACCAGGGTCTTCAGCAATTATTGCAACTGATGATCCTAAGTACTCCAAGCAGCTTGTAGCGGAATTCCTAAAGTGCCCAGGCTTTCAATGCGGTTTTCCTGATCCTCATTATGTCACTGAATGGACTGGTTATGGTGATTCCTATTTTGATTCGCTATGGCGCGCTCAAGGACGGATTATCCGCTACCATCGTTTTGACAAGGTTGGGACATGATTCCATCATCTTGTGTGGTAACAGGACAGCAGTTGGGCTTTATGGGCGGTCCCCTTTTTACATTTTTTAAAGCACTCACATGCATTAAAACAGCGCAAGAGTTAGGCTCAGAAGCGATCTTCTGGGCAGCTACCGAAGATCATGACATCGCCGAAATCAATCACAGTTACTTACTTGATGCGCACGGCAACTTAGCCAAATACCAACTTAAGTGGCCTTCAAGAGGCATTGCGGTAGAAAATCTTACCATATTGCCTAAGCACATAGACGTGTTTGAGGCTTTTTGGAAGGCCTCTTCGCTGTCATTTGATTTGCCACAAGTAGGCATGCGGTATGCGGATGCGATGTTACAAATTCTAGCCCAAGCTTTCGCGGGCACTGGTCTTAGATTTTTAGAACCCAGGTCGTTGCGTCATTTGGCAGTACCACTATTTCAAGAAGAAATCAGACGTTGCGATTCTTTGTCCGTTGTCTTACGAGAGACTACTGCCAAACTTGCCGCTTTAGGACAGCCGACTCCATTACAGATTTCTGATGGTCCTAATCTGTTCTACAACGATGCTAGGAATCATCGGACTAAAATACATCGCATTGAAAATGGTTTTCGTATTGGCAAGGATGCGATTTCTGAAGATGACTTGCTTAAGAAAATCGAAAATGAGACGGAGCGATTTAGCCCTAGTGCCGCTTTGCGTCCGATCATTCAAAGTGCTTTGCTACCTGTTCAGGTATATGTAGGGGGGCCAACCGAAATACAGTATCATGCTCAGTTAGTGGATTATTTTAAGGCTTTTGGGGTGACGATGCCTAAACTTATGCCACGCATTTCCGGCACCTTAATCACACCCATGGCACGGAAATACCTCGATGCGCTTGAGCTCAAGCCTTCCGATCCATTAACGTGGGGCGAACACAAGGGCAGAGCCAACATCCCTGACCATGCCCTTCATTACTTAAATAACTTTCTTCATCCGCACGGAAAGTTACAAGAAAGGGTTTTAAATTGGTGGGCTATGCATGATACGAACTTGATGCAGAAGCTTTTTAAAGCGCTTGATTGGAATGAACAACGACATCAATACATAGATATTTAATCATGACAGATGACTATCCTACAGATCCTTTGCCTTCACTCCAATTTGATCATCCTTGTTACTATTACCAGGGAAAGGTATTTGTACCGAAAATTTTTGATGCTGGCCCGGGGGAGACGGTCCCCCCAGGATTTAATAGCGTGCGTGTTCCAATCGATGGTAAAGCTCAGTCTGACTTGGATTGGCGTCAAATTATCGAAATTGCCCACAAATATCGAGCAGATGGATTAAAGCTGTTATGGGATATTGATCTGGGCCTGTTTTCGCGTCTATCACAGCCCTTTTCTGACCCATCCCAGCTACAAGCGTTGCGTTTAGGAATTCGGCATTTTATCGATAGCATTTGGAGTGTCTTTTGTGAAGAAACTTTAGGCATTGTTACCTATCGCGGTTCCCTGGACTTTAGTGAACGTTTTCCTTGGGATGTTGGCATGCAGGAATCGTTTGAGCAATGGAGGCTTGACGTTGAGCCGGAGTGTGATACTCAATCCCTCAAACGCATCTTTTGTAGAGATGCTTGCAGTCAATATTTGAATGCGTTGGTGTCTGGGTTGCCTGGAAATCTGCAGCCAGTGTTGCTGTTTGATGCTACCGCTGTTAAGAATCCTCGAGAAGGATTACAATTGCTTCACAGAGAATCCTGGAATCGTTTTGTGCTGGTCATTAAGAAAAGCCCCGTTCCAGAGTTGGGCATGAGCTGGGATTCAGGGCAATCACCTTATGGGCTCCTAGGTCGTCAAAATTTCGGTGTTGTCACTCTTGAACCTGCATCCATTGGGCTATTGCTACCTGGATCTGATGTGGTGGATGCTGAACTAGACAGGGAATTAGACGCTGTTTTACTGAAGTATCCCCGCGTTCGTGTCGTTGCGGAGGAATTTCTTACCGCTGAGTGGGACGGTCTAGATCAGTTGGTGGTGATTTCTTCCAATGTGGGTCCATTAGGGCTTCGCAAGCTACAGGGCTTTTGTGCAGCTGGAGGGCAAGTCGTTACAGTTGGCAAGCCACTGGGCTTAGCTAAGGAGGTGACTTTTGCTTAAGGTTTAGGAAAGGGACTCGTGCCTTGACCTATTTTGTTATTTGACTTTCTTTTACAAGCCGAGTATGCACGTTTTCTATTAGCTAAAAAGAACAACAGGGCATCCCGGTGTTTCAGCAAGAATTTTCGGCTAAGATACTTCGCATACATAATGAGATTAATCTACTTTCCCTGAAAATAGCGGCTCATCTAGATGTAATGAGTGAAAATAGCGGTAATCTCTATATAGATAAAATTAGAAAATCCAATTTGTGTTTAGCTAAGGAAGCAAAGAAAGTACAAGTATTTATCCAATCAGACTCAAAAGAACCTCTATCTACACTTAGACATGACCTGATCAATCCAGTAAGCGGGATGAAGGGCTACGCTGAAATTATGCTCGAAACAAACGTTGATTCGCAGCTAACCATGAAAACCAATGAGTTGATAGAGATTATAAACGACCTTTTGAAGGTAATTAATCGTATTGATGTCAAAGATGACCAATGATAGCTCGGCTACGATTTACCGGCTTCTAATTTAGAACCTTCAAGTTTATGGTTGATCTGCTCACAAATCTTCACAATCACATCTTTCGGATTCGAAGATTTGGAAAGAATTCTTTCGGTGGACTGAACTAACGAAACTCTTTCCTCGTTAGTGAGGTCTTTAGCTGTCATCACGATGATTGGAATATGTTTCCACTCTTCTCTATCCTGCAGGACGTTGATGAACATAAACCCGTCCATCCCAGGCATCATTAAGTCTAACAAGATCAGGAAGGGAAGCGGCTTGCAATTCTGTAGAATTTCGATGGCGTCAAACCCGTTACACGCTTCGATGGGGGTTACTGCCACCTTTTTCAGGGCCTTGATCATAATTTGACGTGAATTAATATCGTCATCGACGATGAGTATTTTTGGGACATGATCATCAGGCATTAATTCATGAACGCGATTATTAAATAGCTTTAAGTCGATTGGTTTTTGGAAGTAGTCAACTGCACCTAAAGCGAATGCTAAGTCTTTGTCCATAATTATTGAAGTCAAGATCACGTGTATGTCCCTTAACTCTGGATCCGACTTAAAAGTTGATAGCAACGACCATCCGTCTGTGTCCGGCAATATGATATCTAGAACGATGAGATCCGGTTTAAATTCCTTCGCCATTTTATAGCCCTTGTCACCGTAAAGGGCATGCAAAATTGTGTAGTTTTCATCCGCTAACTGATCCTCTATTAACTTATGGATTGCGGGGTCGTCATCAATAATCAGAATGGTGGGTAATGCTAGTTTTGTTATGTCTGTCTTTATGGTTGGGGGAACATCTGGTGGTTCAGAGGTTGTTTTTCCGTCCATGGTGCATATGGCTGGCAGTGTCATCGTAAAAGTAGTCCCTTGACCCTCTTTGCTGGCTACAGATATGTTACCTCCCAGCATTTGACAAAAGCGTTGTGTTAGATAGAGGCCTAATCCCGTTCCACCGAATTTACGTGTAGTAGATCTATCCGCTTGACTGAAAGCTTGAAATAGCTTGGCAATTTGTTCCTGACTCATGCCAATTCCTGTGTCTGTAACATCTGTCTTGATCCAATCCTTCCCACCCAGCGAAAGGCGCTCTACTTTCAGAGTAATCACGCCGTCAAGAGTGAACTTGCTTGAGTTACTCAACAGATTCAGCACACACTGTCTCATTCTAGTTATATCGGTGTGCATGGTGCCAATATTAGGAGCCACATGTATGACAAACTGATTGTGATTTTTTTCCAGAAGAGGTTCACAAAGGGTCCTTATTTCCTGCAAAAAAGAAGCAATATCTACGTTCTCTAGGTACAGTTCCATTTTATCTGCTTCAATTTTGGATAGGTCTAAAATGTCATTAATCAAGTTCAATAAATGTTTAGCCGAACTAATGACTTTCTTTAAATCTTCTACAACTGTCCCGGAATTGGTCTCTTCCGCTTCTTCCTGCATCAGCTCGCTATAGCCGATTATGGCATTAAGGGGGGTTCTCAATTCATGGCTCATATTGGCTAAAAAGGAAGACTTTGTTGTGTTGGCTACCTCGGCTTCTTGCTTAGCCTTTTCCAGAAAATTCTTGGTACAGGTGAGTTCTTCGTTTTGTGCTCGCAATTGGTTTATCAAGGGACTGGTGACTAATTGGCTGTAGGTCGAGGCAAAAATCATGATAGCGATGATTAGCATTTCAGCCATGACAACGTAGAACGACAAATTTTCAGAACCAAGGTACAGATGGGACTGTCCTGTTACCATATCCATAGGAAGCGGGGTTATCACGGCAGCAGCCATTCCTGTGAAGTGCATTCCGCATACGGCTATGCCCATGATAAGGGCACTTCCAACCTTAAGCCTAAAGTTGCTGTGAAAGGAACTTTTATTGCTTTGAATGGCGAGCCATAATGCTGCGATGGAGGCTATGATAGCGATTAAAATGGACAGAACGAAGATGGAGGGGATGTACTGAATGTTAACCTCTATCTTCATAGCTTCCATGCCTAAATAGTGCATGGAGGCTATGCCAAGCCCTACTATAGTACCGCCCAAAAGGTAGTGGCGAAGTTTTAGTTGCATGACTTTCATGAGCAAGTAGAGGGCTCCATACGAGGCCAAAATAGCGACTAGAACTGAAACTGCGGTAAAGATGACTTCATAATGCATTGCCATGGACATCTCTAAAGCTAACATAGCGGTGAAATGCATGGCCCAAATACCAGTGCCCATGGCAAAGGCACCGCTAAACAGCCACAGGGCATTATCCTTAAAAGATGTGTTTTTTTCTCTTAATCGACCTGCGACATCTAGAAAGACATACGATGCTAGTGAGGCTATAAAATAGGAGAGCAGCACCAACCACATGCTATATGATTGTTTCATAAGCTGAACGTTTTCGATATTACCGTGAAAGAAGAAGTCTTCCAAAATAAAGCCTATGTTGTTTTTGTTGAGCCTATTAGCTTATCAATTTTTTCTAACAATCGAGGGAAATTAATAGGTTTTGTATCATAGTCATTGCAGCCTACGGCGATGGTTTTTTCTAGATCGCCTACCATGGCGTGAGCAGTAAGTGCAATGATGGGGATGTGCTGAGTTTGTGGTATAGCTTTAAGCTGCTTGGCAGCTTCCCAACCATCCAAAATGGGTAGGCTCATATCTAGAAGAATGATGTCTGGTAAAAATGACTGTGCTACAGATAGACCTTCTTGGCCATCAACAGCGACACTTACCTCGAAGCCACGGCGCTCTAGCCTTCGGGATAGCATGTCTCGATTCAGTTCATTGTCTTCAACAATTAAAACCTTACTCATTTGCGCCTCCTTCAAAGTCGGTGTGGCTGAGCAATATTTGTCTCTACTAGTATGAGTATATTATAATTAATTATTAGTCAAATGAAGGGCATGTCAGTCAAAATGAAGCCTTTATGGCGCCGCCTCGACGAGGCTGTGGCGGTAAAGCAGGCGATGCTGCTTTTGACAGCTTTTAGGCTCACGAAACAGTTCTGCTAGGTCTAGGACCCTAGGAGCCATTTCGGCAAAGGGAGTAAAAATAAATTTGCGGTTATCGATCCGTAGTCTATGGAGATAGGGCCTATCAAGCTAGGCGCAGACAGAAAGTTCCAAAAAGCACTCGATGTTCCTGAATCTATTCTGTGATCCATTGCGTTTGGCAATGCAACCATTGGCAGGGTCTTGGCTGCATTGCCATGCACCGTATCTCACTTTAGCATGTTAGTTGTAGCTAGAGTGTAGGTGGTCAGTCGGATTTTAAGCTTGCCCTAATGATTCTTTATTGTGAATCGACAAATGCTCTAATAGATTTGTGCGTGGGTTTATAGGTAAGTATTTTTTCATACACGTTCTGGTTAAAACTCTTCAGTTCTGTATCAAATACATAGATTTTTTCATCTAAAATTCTTAAGTTTGCCGCAATGTCCGTAAAACCAAGGGTTTGGAGGGGCTGAAGTTTCTCGATGTACTTAAAAAAGGAAACTTTTTCTTCGCCACAGTATTTAGATAAATAAACAATTTTGCGATCATGGATGGCTATTTTATTCTCAGCGGCTTTAATATAATCTAAATTTGACTCTTCCAAGGCCTTTTTTAGATATAAAAAACCACAAAATCGCAATTTCACATTCCCTTCTAATTTAACCCACTCAGTGCCAGTTGTATCTTTATAAATAGTGCAATTGTCACCTCTACCTCCTTTACGCTCTGCAATAATCTCTGAGTCCAAGAAGTAATCTCTAGGATCTATATATGGGGTGTTGTTGTTGCATGATAACATTATTTTCTTCCTAATTAATTTTAATGATGTGTTTTTATGTAAGAGATGATAACGCATTTCTTAATTTAATGAAATGTAAATGTGTACGTGTGTACGCGTAATTAGAAAGTTCAAGTTTCCCCATTATCGTTCCTGCCCGGTGTTAGTTTTTGCTCCTCAAAAAAAAAGTAAATGTGATAGTTTAGCATTAAAATTCAGAGGATTCATGCAAAAATATGCAGTTTTGTATTGCTCAGCGATTCTAGCTAGCTGTTTCGTCGCTTGCGAAAATAGCCAAAAATCCGGGATAAAGAAGAATAACGAGCTAGCCAGGAGTGAAGCCATGATTGCTACAAAAACAACGCCCTCTACTGCGAACAAATTTCCAGCATGCAATGCTTACGCACGGCTGAGCCAACTAGCCGAAGATCCTTTCGATATGACTGCTATTGGGGCACTTACGCCCCAGCGGTTGGAGTCTTTGGTATCCAGTTCTTGTGGTTATAAGTTTATTTACGGCACAGAGCGTGTAAACAATGACGTGATGAAAGCTCTTAAGGATCTCGCAGACGAGGTGAATGCTGTACCCAAGATGATCAGCATGCAGCAGGGCCAAGTGATGAATTTTATTGATGGGTATCCCAGTGAAAATCGTCCTGTTCTCCATACTGCAATGCGCGACTTCTTTGAGGATCCTATCACCACACCAAAAGCTAAAGAAGCGACTCGCTTAGCCCTAGAACAGCACGATAAACTGCGTGCGTTTCTAAAGGATATTGAAGCACAGAATAAATTTACCGATTTAATTGCCGTGGCTATTGGCGGATCCGACCTTGGACCCAAGGCGCTTTATTTATCCCTGCAAGAATTGCGTCTTCCTAATCGCCGCGTTCACTTTGTCAGTAACATCGATCCTGATGCAACTGCTCAAGTGTTGAGAGACGTCGACCTTTCTAAAGCCCTTGTTGTTGTTGTTTCGAAGTCTGGTACAACCCTAGAAACGGTTTCCAACGAGGCCTTTTTACGTAAACACTACGAGCAAAAAGGTCTTAATCCTGACAAGCACTTCATCTCGGTCACCGCCAAGGGAAGTCCTATGGACAACATAGACCACTACCTCGCTGCCTTTCATATGTGGGACTATGTTGGTGGTCGTTTCTCTGGTACCTCCATGGGTGGCGCGCTTACTTTAGCATTTGCTTATGGATATGATGTGCTTTGGGAAGTGCTGCGTGGTGCGAATGCCATGGATAGAGCTGCGCGTGTGAATGACCTTAAGACCAACTTACCTTTATTGGGCGCTTTGTTGGATATCTGGAATCACAACTTCCTTGGGCATCCCACGATGGCTTTTGTGCCCTATTCTGAGTCGTTGTTCCGCTTTCCTGCCCACATCCAACAGGTAGTTATGGAATCCAACGGTAAGCGCATCGATCGTCATGGTGTGGCCTTAGAATTTGACGTTGGCCCGATCGTTTGGGGTGAGCCTGGCACGAGCGCTCAGCATTCATTTTATCAGTTGATCCATCAAGGGACCTCGCCAGTGCCTTTGGAACTCGTTGGGTTTAAAGAAAGCGCCTATGGCAAGGATCTAGATGTTCAAGGCACCACCAACCAAGAGAAGCTTCTCTCAAACTTATTTGCGCAAGCGCTTGCTCTGGCGGTAGGCCGGCCGCACGACAATCCAAACAAAGTTTTCCCCGGCAACCGACCTAGCCACATTCTTTTAGGAAAAAAACTCACACCCTATTCTCTAGGTGCTTTATTTGCCTACATCGAACACAAAGTCGTGTTTGAAGGGTTCATCTGGGACATCAACTCCTTTGATCAAGAGGGTGTTGAGTTGGGAAAAGTGCTCGGAAACAAAGTGCTCGGCCTGTTTCAAAAAAAGCGTGGTCAAGGAAGTTCTGAAAACTTCCCATTAGGAGAGGCCATGTTAAAGCATCTCGATAACCTATAGGACGGATATAGCTATGCTAAGCCAGGCACCGCGGACAGCAGATATTCGTAACTTCCTGATCGTACTCCTTTCTGCTGTTGTGGTGGCCTGCGGAGTCGTAGGTTCAATGGCCTATTATTATAGTCCATCTGGACGCTTTTGGTCCCACCATGTGCTCTTAGAGCCGGATGTTATTGAAAGCGGAGCCTATTCCGATTACGATCCTTCATCAGGTCAGACCAAGCGTTTCGTTTTCGAACGCATGGAGTTCTCCTATTATGACCAAGTGAAAGCTAAATGGATTTTGGTTAACGTCGATAATGATTCCTATCAAAAGCTTTGGCGTTTAGTTGATGGTGATTGGAGCTTAACCAAGGTGCCTAGGGATGTTGTGGCGCTCTTTAGCCAAGCTCGCCCGGCGCGTTTATCTATATGGGTCCAGCATGATCCCAACGTTGCGCCACTTAAAGTGTTTCAGCAAGTAGATTTCGCCCCCAACAGCCCCTATTACAGGGTGGAGCTGAAGAACGCCGAAGGGCCATCGGGTCAATGGGCATATTTTGAACATGCCAAGGTGTATCAAAAGGTCCTCGACCTATTTATGTCACACCCATGACCGCGGCAAAACTTCTTTTCTTAGGCACAGGCGCTTCCATGGGCATCCCCGTTATTGGATGTGAGTGCGCTGTTTGCTCGTCGGAGAGCTCGTTCAATAAACGCTATCGACCATCTGCTCTTTTAACAATTGGAGATAGGCGCATTCTTCTCGACGCTGGCCCCGATCTGCGTATGCAAGCGCTACGTTACGGTATTAACAGTTGTGACGGCGTTATTCTCACCCATGCGCATAATGATCACATCGCTGGATTAGATGAGCTACGTGTGTTCTTTATGCGGCGCAAAGAGCCCATTCCTCTATTACTTTCGGTTGATACTTATCGCGATGTTGCCTTGCGCTTTGGCTATATGTTTGATCAAGATTTACGGGTGGCTGGATTAGTTCCACGATTCGATATTCGCGTTTTGGAGGGAGATCATGGTGTCTTAGACTTTGATGACTTGCCCATTCGCTACTTTACTTATGAACAAGTGGGCATGAAGGTAAATGGCTTTCGTATTGGGAATCTAGCCTATGTTTCAGATATAGCTAAATACGAAGACTCCATTTTTGAGCATCTTGTGGGAGTAAAGACCCTAGTTCTTACAGCTTTAAGGTTCACACCTTCACTTATGCATCTTACCGTGGATCAAGCCATTGCCTTTGCAGAGCGCGTTGGGGCCACTCAAACTTGGCTCACTCATATTGCTCATGAATTGGACTACGAAAAAACAAACGCATATCTTCCTTCTCATATACGTTTAGCGTATGATGGCTTGGAAATACCGTTTCCTGATTAAAACCAACTGGAGAAATAATGC
The DNA here is from genome assembly GCA_964436955.1 of uncultured bacterium. Classification (GTDB taxonomy): domain Bacteria; phylum Chlamydiota; class Chlamydiia; order Chlamydiales; family JAJFMA01; genus CAMFKD01. The sequence goes on from CAYTFC010000043.1 coordinate 13,199, forward strand.
CAGAAACTTTCGGAATGTCTCTTGAGGTTGTCAATACAGATAAGAAAGAGCGGCGTGCATTACTGGTCACAACACCTAAGGTAGGAACTTCCAAAGAGGTCGCAAAGGACCATATTGATGAGCTAGAACTTCTGGTTGAGACTTACGGTGTTCACACAGCCGACAAAATGATTTGTATGTTGCGAAAGTACGCAGCAGCAACATTGTTGACACAAGGCAAGTTGGATGAAGTTCATGCAAAAATTAAAGACCTTGCTGTGGACTTAGTCGTCTTTGATGATGAAATTAGTCCTGCGCAACAGCGCAATCTGGAAAAATACCTTGGCATACCAGTCATGGACCGCACAGAAGTTATTCTAGAAGTATTTAACCAAAGAGCTCAAAGCCGTGAAGCACGCTTGCAAGTTGAGTTAGCGCGTACAAAATACCAAATCCCGCGCTTAAAGCGCTTGTGGACACACTTGGAACGCCAAGCAGGTACGGGCTCGAGCGGTCAAGGAGGAGCGTACCTTAAGGGTATTGGCGAAAAGCAAATTGAGATCGATAGACGCCTCCTTCATAAGCGTATTGATAAGTTGCAAGACGATCTCAAGGAAGTCGACGCTCACCGCGAAACCATGCGCAGCGCACGCTTGCGTTCGTCAATTCCTGTTTGTGGTGTCGTAGGCTATACCAACGCTGGAAAATCTACCTTAATGAATGCCTTGACTGATGCTGGGGTTTTTGTTGAGGACAAGCTTTTTGCTACCCTAGAAACCACTACGCGGAAATTTACGCTCAGCAATAGACAGGAAATGTTGCTGATCGATACTGTAGGTTTTATTCGTAAACTACCACACAATTTGGTGGCAGCCTTCCATAGTACTCTTGAAGAAGTTGCGTATGCGGATATCTTGCTGCATGTGGTGGATGTGAGTAGTCACGCTGCCGTGGAACAGGCTGCGACTACTATCGAGGTTCTTAAAGAACTTCATGCGGGTGGTAAGCCCATCATCACCATATTGAATAAAGTTGATCTCCCAGAAACTTTGGCCATGGCTACGCGTCTGCGCACCATCTATCCTCGTACTATTCAGGTGTCTGCAAAAGAAAAAACGGGCTTTGCTGAGCTTGAAGAGATGATTATTGAGGAGCTTCAAAAGCGTCGTAAACTAATCAAGCTACGTATTCCGCAGAGCGATTATGGTGTAGTAACCGATATGATGCGCGTTGGCCATATCGTCGAGCAAGAATATGAAGAAAATGATGTGATTATTGAAGTGGAGCTTCCTGTTGATTGGGCAGAGCGACTCTCACGCTACCGAATAGAGGAAGCCTAGTCTCTCAAGCGCGATTGATGAAGAACTTAGATCTATAAAAAATACTCGGGATGGAGGCTACGAAGGGATACATATCCTGATCTAGCGATCACTATGTGGTCGCTAATGGGAATTCCTACCAGTTTTCCCGCTGCGACGAGATCGTTTGTGATGGCGCAATCTTCGGGCGAGGGAGTCGGATCCCCGCTAGGATGATTATGGACCATTACCAGACAAGAGGCTTTATGTCGAATGGCGGGATAAAAAACCTCGCGCGGATGGATTAATATTTTTGATAAAGTCCCAACAGATATGACTTCTTTAGCAATCAGATGTCCTTTCACATCCAATAAAATCACAGCAAGGAGCTCACGTGGTTCCTCCGCAAAGCCTCTTTTCATATAAGCATAAACAAGGGAAGGACTGGTGAGCTGCGGACTCACCCCCAGCTGCTGCTGAGCCAGTCGGGAGCCTAAATTAATGGCAGACAAGAGTTGTAAGGCCTTGGCCGGACCAAGTCCTTTTAAGCTGCTCAGTTCTGCTAGAGTGGCTTGGGAAAGTGCTTCAAGTGTTTTGAAATGTGATATGATTTCATGAGCCAATTGCATGACAGGACGTCCTTTGATGCCACTACCCAAGATAATCGCAATTAATTCTGAGGTGGACAGTGCTTCGGCGCCATATTGACGTAGACGTTCTCTAGGGCGATCACACTCCGGTAGATCTTGCACTAGTTGAGTTTGCATTGATTTCACCATGTCTTATTTGAAGTAAACAGGTGCGGCATTCTAACATTTTCTTGATATTTTTGTCTGCAGGCTTAAGCGCGCCACTACGGCGAAGCGACTACAGTGAGTCACACCGCAAGATTCGCTGAAAACAGAAGATCACTATTAAACAAGTTATTCTTCAATATATAATTACAAATCCAACATTTAAATTAAACAAAGAGTTATAATGAGTTAGCAAAAATTGCAATGGAAGAAACATCATGAATATCAATGAAAGGCATCCTCATGTTGAGCCTTTTTCTTTATCTAATCTGCCTGAGCCCGCTAGGGCCGAAATGCCCTGTCACTTAAAACGACTATTTCAAACTTCCTTTTTAGATAAAATTAACACAAAAAGTAATGTAAATTTTAATTTATTAGCAAATGTTTATACTGAACTGATTAATAAGATAAATGCTTTATTTACAGAAATTTATGATAATGGAAATTTTTCTGTAGAAAGTATTGATAATTTAAATGTTAGATATAACGAACTAAACCAATTACATCAAAAATTTGATCGTTCCGATATAAGCGACAATGATAAAAAAAACATTATAAAAAACATTGAAGGTTTAGAAAGTTTCCTGAAAAAAACAATTGTTTTCGCTAAACACATCCCCGCGTACGAAGCGAGTGCAAAAAACTTACATCTCGCAATGGAGGGGTTAAGTGACGTTTCCCATGAATCCTCCCAACAAGGCGAGGCTCTATTGGCTGTTAACTCCATTGAACCCCTGGTTGAATCCCTTTGCAATTTATGGGAAGCGCATCTTTTGTTTAACGAAGATAAGTTAGCATTTGAAGAGATTAAGGAATTGTTCGAAGGTGAACTTCGATTTTTATCTTGGCAATTGGAAGATTGGGTGGAGGCTGTAGATCAATCGGTGCGGCAAGAGCATAAACAGCTGTCCTCCATGAAAAGTAAGCAGGACTTGAGGGAAACAGCGCTTGTTCAGGAAAGATCGCTAGGCACACATTTGATATGTATGAAGGAGGTCATGGAGAAATGCGTAGGCATTTTACAGAATTCACCAGATCCCGAATTTAAAAAAGCCACCGCCTCAATCGTCTCTTCTTTTCAAGAAATGATACAACTTGCTCCTCCCTTGAAAGATTTACCTGAGGTCGCCTTAATTACTTACGGAAGCGAGCACTGGCTCAAACTGGTAGAGCAAAGGCCTGAAATAAAAGTAGGTAGGGGAACATCTTTCTGGCAAAAGATTATACAGCCGCAAAGCTGGAGTGAACGCACAAAAAGAGTGGTACATAGCATATTTGTCGGCATGCAAATCTCGCAACAAGCGATCTCTGTTTACAACGTCTTGCAAAACACGCCTAAGGGACCGGTTCCTTCTGAAAAAAAAATCTTTAAAGAACAACTCTCCCAAATTGAAAGAGAATCAGCAGCTCTTGGTAACCTACTCGCTACTAAACGCGATGTTTTGAAGACCTCGCCAAGTTCTTTTGACAAGTTAACCAAACGCTATCCTGAAATTCGCGCGTTTTTAAAAGAATATCTGGATTCTCCCTCTGATCCTGAGACGCTTATGGAAGCTTATCGTATGCAAGCCATTCAAAACAAGGCGATCCAAAATAATGCTACACCATTAGGAAACTTTAGGCAGTGGTGGCAGGTTTTCACGGGTGCATCTTCAGCAAAGCCACCTCAAGCGAATGAACAGCGTCTTCTTTCTCCGGGGACCATAAAAAGTGCAGAAGTGGGCAGTCAGGTCATTGATTGGCTTGGTAACCCTGAAGAAAATAAGCAAGAAGTAGTTAAGGAGCAAATTAAGAATGCCATTTTAGAATCCAGAATACTCATTCAACAAGTTTCCACAACTTCTGCATTAGAAGACATTCGCTCTGAAGCTAATTTACTGCAGCAAGAGCTTTTACGCACCTCCAAGAATGCCCCTCCCGATATGTGTCCAATTCCTTTACTAATCGCTTGGGCCAAGCAAGTGGATGAAAAGTGTTATGATATTCAGCGGCTAGAACAGCACATAGAGTATCTGATGAAAGCATCCCCAGATTTTCTGCAAAGCGATGATGCCGCGCTAGAATTGTTTGGAAAAAAGCATGCTAACATTGTTAAACAAGCCCGTCTTGTCGAAGCTTTAAAAATTTCGGGCGTACAAGTGCCGATTCCTTATGGAATTTCAAGTGATGCCATCCATGCTTTCCTAATGAAAAAAGTTCCAGAAGTCTTTCAACATTGGGAAGTTTTAGGGCGCTTGTATCAGAATACCCAAAACCCCCATCGCTTTTTAGAAGAAGCGGAGGCTATTCAACAGCTCTCCATGATTGAAAAAGCCATCGAAAGCGCTTTTCTTTTACCAGATGCTTATGAGGCTTTAGCCTTGGCCCCTGAGTATTTGAAGTGGTTAGAACGCGTTCAAACCGCTGGAAACTATTTGATGGTCCGCAGTACAGGATCGGAAGATTCGAGGCAGATGGCCAACGCAGGGGGAAATGTCAGCAAAGCCTATGTCGCACCGGACCAACCAAGCCTTACTCAGTCCATTGGAGAGGTAGTCAAATCTTACTTTGGGTATGGCTCACTACAGAATCGGATAAATGCCGGTCAAAACCCTTTCGAACAAGACCTCAAGTTAGCAGTTACCTCTCAAGAGCTAATCGGTGAAACTGTAGGAGGCGATTATTCAAGTTGTCAAATTCCCATCTCGCTAGTGCTTTTCACTGACGAGCCCCTATATAGCGGTGGAGAAAATTTTCGAGTGATGCGTATTAGCGCAAGCTACGGTCATGGAGAGGGGGTTGTTGGCAACCTTGGTATTGCTACCGATACAGTCACAGTGCTTATTTCCGAAGCACAGCCCGATCAACTGTATGTCCTTTATGACAATCACGAAAAACAAGAACGTCTCGCTCCTGTGCGTAATTCCGAAGGCGTGGTTGGCCTACAGAAAACAGTTAATCCTCCTGAGTTGCAAAATACACGGGCATTAAGCTCTGACATGATCGCTCGCCTTTATCACTGGGGAATTATCGCTGAAAGTTTCTTTGACGGGGAACCTACTGACATGGAGATCGTCATTAAAAATAACACCATCTATCCAGTCCAGGCAAGACCGGTAAATCGCCTTCCACTTCTTCCCACTTACCTTGATAGACGTAAATTAGCCCAAGCTAAAGGTTCCGTGATTAAACAAAGTCTGCAAACAGAGCCGCTAGTACCTGGGCGAGCCTCCACGCTGACTATTGACACAGCAAACACAATACTTGTCTCCAATACCTTGCAAGAAGCTGAATCTGTGTATAAAAAAGATTTACACGTTTTAGTCATTGTTCATCAGGAAGAACCAGCTAACTCTCACCCCGTGGTTAACTTTAGCAATTTGGGAGTTCCATGTCTTTTTGCAAAAGATAAAACTGAAGTAAACGCGCTGATCTCTCAAGTCTCCGCATCTCTCCCTCTGGTTGTATGCATGCAAACCGCTTCTCTTCACTTGTGGAAGGCAGAAGAAGCACAGATCGAGGATTTTATTTCCCCAGGGTTTGCTGTTCACCCCGCTAAAATAGCGATTTCTTTACCATTCCAAGAAAGAACCGCTTTACCTACAGAAAAAAAAATAATTCCGGAGGAGATAAAGGCTTTTCTACAGGCAATTAGAGATAGTGAAAATGAAGATGTGGTCGTGCAAAATTTAGAAAAAATTGAGCAACATCCCTGGATTGCAGACCTCAAATTGCAGAATAGTGCATCCTCCTTTCCTAGCAACGAAATTGGGGTTAGGACAGGTCTTGTCGAAGCCTTTTCAAAACAGCTTAATACGGCTATCAGTGAGTCTAAAGCGACCTTCGGAAGGCTTGTACCGGGTGCGCGTTTAAAGTCCTTGCTACAGATAAAAATTCTCGAATCTTTATTGGTGGGTAACCCGCAAACCGGAGGAAGTATCAACCAATACTCTCTTCGAAATATCTGGCCAACCATCGAAGAAACGCGCCAACTTGTCGCCTATCAAAATAAGCTTGAATTTCCCAGTAAATTTATCGATGTACTACTTCTTGGGAATCAAAATTTTACAGAACAAGCTCAGCAGGAATGGGGGCAGTGGCTGTTAGGTCTGGAAAACGAAGCCCAGTTAAAAAATATTTCAGCAGGTGAAATTCAAACATTTAAACGCATGCTTAACTCTTTGGATAAAGCTAGCATTCTTCCCTCATGGCTAGTTTATTACTTTCCTCAAAAAAAACAGCACTGGTCTTACTTAAGTCAGTTCCATTTTCTCTGCAACTCCCTATCGGGTGAAGAGCTTGCCATGATCGATTTTCAACTTAAAAAAGGAGATGACCTAGATTTTTTTGCTCTACAAATAGATTTATTCGCTCATCCCCAATCGTTTCGCTTTGCTCTGGAAGAATTGAAAAATTTTGCCGCCGACGAAAGTTATTTTTCCCTTATGAGACAGAATCCCTTTATACAGCAAAGTGTACTAAATTATATGGGACGTCTTGTGGAACATTTTGACAGTGCTATTAAAACAATGAAAGCAAGTCCAGAGTGGTCTGCAGAAGCAAAAGTTCCTCTATTCAAAGAAATGCTTTTACCATATATGTCTCTACTAAAAAATTGGCATCACCATTTTAGTGATCATATTCAGATTCCCACTCACAGCAAATGGGGTGTTGAAGAGTATTTGAATAAACTAGAGGAGCTAATTTCTAAAAATGAGAACTTAGGAAGTGAGCAACTCTCACCCTCTGCGAACTTTTCCGTGGCTGCAGCCGTCCTCGGGAGTTCCGCCCTTTTCAACAGGCACTTCCCTCGCACTTTGGAAGATCAATTCACGCTCATTCATCAGAATCTTTTTGTGCTCGTTGCCAATTTGAATAAAACCCTTTTTTCTACAAGGGAGATATCGGACGTCCCACTTCCTTCTATTTTCAAGATGGCTCAAGACACGATTGGCCACTTCAAACTACCAAATTCGTCATCTATTATTAAAATAGGTCAGAGTATAAGTCAGAATGGTGTAATTTTTAACTACAATATACCTCTTCAAAATCATAGTGCAAAAGTAAATCTTCATTATGAAAAGGATAAAAAATCATTATCCATTCAGTTTCAATTTTTAGGAGAAGCACGAATAAGATGGACTACTATAAGAACGTTACTTGCAGCTTATGAGTCTCTTAATCTAATAGAGCTAGATAAAAATGTATTTCAAAACGAGCTAGAACTTTCTATATCAATGAAGTTGAGAAAACCTGCAGATATCGCTCAATCCTTAAAAATTTTAGATTATGCATGCGACATCTCATTTTTGTTTGATCCAGATAGCATATATGACCTGCTAATCAATAGACAAGTTGATTTCTTAGTTATTGAGAAATTTTTGCAACACATGATTAAAGGATATATAGATGATAAAAATATTTCAGAGCGGCAAATAAAAGATTTATGCTGGAAAGTCTATGAAAATTTTAACAGAAAGCAAGTCAAGTCTACTGAGGATGTGAATATTCTCAAAACGTTATTCTCTCTTAAAAGTGAAAAGTTTTTTTCAAACACAGAATTAATTGAAAAGATAATTAAGTCGTTGCCACTAGAAGATTCAATGAATTATGTGAACAGTCTAATGGTTAGCAAGTCTAATGATGAAATTTCAGCTGGTTATGAACTATTTAACAAAATCTTGTTAAAAAAATGTAAACATGATTTTGTAATGGATTTAATCAAAAAAGGTTTTCAAAGCGACAACGTTATTGTGCATAACGAAACTTTTAAAATCGCACTCAATCAGTACACACAAAAAATAATAAACGAAGAAATTAATTTACAGATCTTAGCTAAAGGAGTAAAGCACTCAATTGACTATATACAATCTTTAAGTGTGTACAGCATGCAACAGTATTTAAATGAAGATAAACATGTTGAATTTATTCTAAAAACATTGAGTGAGTCTATAATTGATATTAATTTGAGCGATAATTTATTTGAATTGCTTTTTACGTTAATATCTAAAAACAAATCCTATGATTTGGTAAAAAACAGAATTCACGCAGAAGTGACAGCAGACCCAGGCTTTAAAACAAATCAAAATAATATTGCTAGAGCGTATCAGCTATTACGCGTACTTGTAGTTAAAGGAGAAGCTCTTGAACTAGCGAACAGTGAAATTGAAAAACGATTTTACGATCCACAAGACGTTAAGATCAGAGAAAGTGATAGTTCTCTATTAGACGTCTTCTCCGAGCTTATTCTGCAAGGCCAGCATCAGCATCTAAATTTGGCTTTGCAAATCATCAAAACTGTCTTACAGAATGAATATGTATCAGTCAGAGACAAACACGCACATTTTAGTATTACAACCATTACCCCTTTGATAATTAGTCTTATAAAAAATTTAACAAAAATTCCGCATTCTTTAGCTTTATTTGAAAAAGTTGCTGAAAAATCGCTATTAAACTCTTTTTTTGGCAGAGATGGAAATGAAATTTATGAAAGGTTGTTTCAAGCAGGAGTAGGATTTGAAGCGGGCATCGCTGTTGCAAAGAGAGGATTGGAAAATCGTAATTCAGAAATTAGAGCTGCAAGTTTTGAATTATTGGTTCAAATTGGAGCTTATCAACAAGAAGACATCGAGGCTTTACAAAATGACCCGAATCCCCTTGTACGTGAAAAAGCAAGCGAAGCATTAGCCACTTTGAATTGGAGTAGTTGGATAACCAAGGCCTTTGAAAATTCGATAATAAAACTAAAAGACATTTTTAAAGGTAAGAGGTCTTGATGATACTATACCACGCGCGACCTGAAATGGTGATTTGTTCCCATGGGAAAGTTCCCGCGGTTGGGTCAGCGTAAGTCGGTTAATATTAGAAATATGAACCGATTTGCGCTGACCCCAACCCCGGGGCTTTCGCACGGTCCAAATTCACCATTTCAGGCCGCGCGTGGTATATTGTCCAAAAACTCGACTTGGTAGTCCGAAAAAAGGAAAAAAACGCGCACTAATAGATCAGCTTCCTATTTTTTCCCACCACAGCCCAAAGGCAGCAAATAGCTTATCTGTAGGTTGGGTTCTTAAACATGCCCCTGTAGAGCAGGTTCGCAAAATTGGACAGCGCTTTTCAAATGTTTTTCCGTACGGACAAGCACCTTGAAAATGTTCGTGACGATGACCTTCTGGCGCGTATTTAGTAGCCATTGAAGGTCCAAAAAAGCTGAAGGTTGGCGTGGACGTTGTACCAGCCAGATGTAGAGGAAGCGAATCCATGGCCAAAACAAGATCTACATTATGCATGAGGTTTTGTAGAGCAGGCAATGCCAAATAAGTAGTTACTGCACTATGCGTCAATTGGTTGGCAATGGACTGTGCCTCCAAGCGTTCCTCTTCACTTCCCCATGAAAACAGAAAGCTAGCGGGGAATGTCTGTTGTACGCGCTGTAGAAATTCCAGGAGCACCTTTGGCGGCACCTGTTTATTGCGCCAGATGGATCCTGGACATACCAGTACTTTCTGGCGTCCGTCTAGCATGGGTATTCGCACAGTGTTTGCGACTGAGCGCTTTTGCACTTCTGTGAGGTTTAGTCGCACTGAGTCATTTTTGAACGTCGATTGATCCTGAAAGTATTGTTGGACGACCTGAAGATAATCCATACGCACATTTTGATTCTGTAACGTTCCAAAATGCCGGTTGGTCGCCAAAGTGTTTGGCCATTCAGCAGCGTGCGCTCGATTGAATCCTACCTTTACCGGACTCCTTGCTAGCCATGTGATCACTGCAGATTTCACATTTCCTTGCAGATCAAACACCACATCATAGTTGTGGCCTTGCAGCATTTTTTTAGCTGCAGTTACAGCATGCCAAGTAGGTTTTGAAAGCAGGGCTCGGCGCCATGCTTTTGTATCAATTGGAATGACGCATTGGATCTCGGGATGGGCTTCTAGTAGTGTTGCGCAGGATTTTTCCGCTACCCAGTGGATTTCGCAATCTGGATGGATGTGTCGCAAGTAGTTAATAACGGGAAAGGTCTGGACGACATCGCCCAATGACGATGTTTTGACAATCAGTATTTTCATGATAACGTCGATGCCTCATGATGACAGAGCAACGAGAAATTCACATTGGCCTCCACGATATCAATAGCCTTTTTGACTTTGCGGGCATCCTGGCGACGAATCTTAGAAATTAATGAGGTGATCTTCGCCATCACATCATAACTGCATAATGGTACATATAATGTGGGGATATCTCTGGTACGAATAGTGGCTAAGGTTGCTACCGATGGCGGGTGACGTCCGGTTAATAATAAGCCAATTTTAAGCAATCCTGAGCTATCGGCAGCCCGAGGGTATTTATCCAAAATTGCGTGGATAATGTCGTCTCGACTGGCGGGAGTAATAATTAATTCACGAGGGACATCGTCCTCTAGGTAGGATTCCAGCGATCCCGCCACAAGGCGCGTAGAACGAAAATGGTGGTAGCGATACGCTTCGCCGGCCAAAAGATGTGCGTTGAAAAGGACTTCGAAATCTTCCATCGAATGCGTACTTAAAAAACGTGAAAAGGGGACGCAGCCCAATAGGGGAATTCCTAGGCTTCGAAGAGCCTTGGGAATATATTCCGTAATCATCGCGCGTTTGTCGTCCAGTACGCGATTGAGGATGATTCCACGTACTTTCACTCCATAATGTCGGCACATTTCCACGTTTAAGGCGAGCTCATCAATTGTAGAGCCGAGACCACCAGAACCAATAAGCACCATATCCAGTCCCAAATCAGCCGCGACCTGGGCATTATTCAGATCAATGATGGATCCAACGCCCACATGTCCCGTGCCTTCGACGATGGTAAAGTCATTTTTGCCGGCGATATGCTTAAATCCATGGATAATACGAGAATGCAGGTCATCATGTCCGATTTTTCCGGATAGATAATCTCGTGTAAAACCCGAGGGGATGATGACGGGACTGATGTCGCAATAGTCATCTGTTAAGTCAAAATGCTCCTTAAAGAGGACAGCGTCCTTATCGACTTTTAAGCCCGGAGAAACCTCGACATGCTGTTGTCCGACGGGTTTAATAAAGCCGACGCGGGAAAAGCGCTTGCGCAAACCCGCGAAAAGACCTAAGCAAATGGTGGTCTTGCCGACATTTTGGCCAGTAGCTGCAACAAAGATAGCTCTTGTATTCATATTGATGAGTGTAAGAAAAGCCGGAGATTGTCTCAAGGCATAAGACGTGACCCTTAAGGCTGCTACCTTCCGGTCCTGACCTGGTTCGGGCTGCCATATTCCATAAGGTCCCCGGCAAGAGCGATGATCTTAGTGTAAAGGATCATTTGCGGCAAGCACCAAGGAGCAATGAATTATGCAAGTGATTGGACAATAATATTTTAGTGAGATATAATTGTAGTAGGCCACATCACAATAACTGAGGATTTTATCATGGATATGGAAGTTACAAAATATAAAGCCAATCTTCCTGGCGAAGGTTTTGTAGAAGTCACCGAAAAAAAAGTTAAGCAAACCTCCAAGCCAAAAAATGATATTCAGAAAGATCCTGCGCACGAAGAGCAAGCTAAAGTCCACAATGTAGCTGCGAACTTGCTTGGTCCGCATAATATTCAAAAAGGTAGTTAGTTACACCACGTACAACCCAACTTGGGTGTAGGTAGTAAGTCAATCGTATTATTTAAGGAAATGAATTGTCTAATAATGACGATTTGGTTTCATGGGATAGTTCCCGCGTTAAAGCTAATTTTTATAAAAGCATTAGCCCGAAGGGTTTAAGGCTTGGCGACGTCTCTAATGGGGTGGCGCGGTCTGTCCCCAGATCGCGAAATCTAAAAGTTACTTACCAAAGGTTGCCCAATGGACTTCGGTGCCTGAGACCCTGATTGCTACCCAATGCTGTCAACTTAAAGAAAATAGTTGTCTTGTAGT